>CALJVA010000119.1 GCA_937975135.1 uncultured Thermoactinomycetaceae bacterium
GTGCATTGACAACGGAGGAGTATTTTGAGATTACTGGCGAGGAATTTGACGGAGAGGCGTGATGGTTGATCGGACAAAAATCGAAAAGGTGAACAGGTTCTTTACGTTTACCTAATACGTATCAGGATCATGTTATTCACTAAGGGTGAGGTTTTAATGGTCAAAGAAAATTTAATAGGGAAGCGTTTTGGGAAGCTCCTCGTTGTTGGCTTGAAACGGGCCGACAGCAGAGGAGCTTCTTGGTTATGTAGGTGTTATTGTGGAAACGAAGTAGTGTTATGCACTTCTTACTTGATCGGCACCAAAACGAGGAGGCCCAACAGAAGTTGTGGATGCAGTCATCATAAACAGGCAGGACTAGTTACACAGTACCCAAGACTTTATGGCATTTGGAAAGAAATGATTAAAAGGTGCTATGACCAGACCGCAGACAATTATGAACGTTACGGAGGAAAAGGCACTACAGTTTGTGACGAGTGGAAAAATAGTTTCCACTCGTTTTTGTTTTGGGCTTTAAATAACGGTTATAAAGATGGCTTAACGATTGATCGTATTGATAATAATAAGCCGTACCAACCGGACAATTGTCGTTGGGTCAATTATTTTATACAGGCACAAAACAAGGGGATGAATAAGAGGAATAAAACAGGGGTGACAGGTGTTTGTCGACAAGGCAGAAATCGTTATAGGGCATATATTATGAGAAATGGGAAAAGGCTACACTTGGGCTGTTTTGATACATTACAAGAAGCTGTACAGGCAAGAAAAGAAGCTGAAGCGATATATTTGAAAACAGGAACTTTATAACCAGTTTGTTGACAAATTGTGGAAAACCTGTGGACAAGCACCCGGAAAGAAGGGTGTTTTGTATTTTGGGGAGGTGAAGAAGATGGAAAATCTATACAAATCACTCATCGCAGTAGGCGGCGCGGCCGCCTCTTATCTTTTTGGGGGGTGGTCAGCGTTGCTTTCTATTCTGCTTACATTTGTTGTATTAGACTACATCACCGGATTCCTTGCGGCGGCACGGGAAGGAAAACTTAACAGTGAAACGGGATTATGGGGGATCGCAAAAAAGGTTGCGATCTTTTTTGTTGTCGCTGTTGCCCACTTAGTAGACACAACGTTGGGCGACGCACACTTTTTCCGTGACGCTGCAATATTTTTCTATCTTGCCAATGAATTGCTTTCCATAGTTGAAAATATTGGTCGGTTGGGTGTACCGATTCCTACTGCTATCCAGCAGGCGGTAGAGGTATTAAAAGGGAAAGGAGAGAAGGTGCAATGACCATAAAAATCATGCTTGACCCGGGGCATGGAGGAAAGGATCCTGGAGCTGTGGGGAATGGATTGCAGGAGAAGGTGTTGACCCTGGACATCGCCCGGAGAATCAGGAACATTCTACAGAACGAATACACCGGTGTGGAAGTACGGATGACCCGGGAAAGTGACACCTATTTGGAGCTTTCCGACAGGGCTCGTATGGCTAACGCCTGGGGTGCTGATTTCTTCCTGTCCATCCACATCAATGCCGGCGGAGGAACCGGGTGGGAGTCTTTTCGTTACTCGGCAGCCTCGAGCCGTACCGTGGCCTATCAGAACGTGATCCATCCGGAAGTGATTCGGGCCGCCGGCGTGACGGATCGCGGAAAGAAAATGGCCAATTTTGCTGTGCTAAGGGAAACGAAAATGCCAGCATTGCTGACAGAAAACCTGTTCATTGACAACCAGAGGGATGCTGTTTTGCTCAAAAATCCGGCATTCAGAGAGAAGTTGGCCAGGGGGCATGTGGTGGGGTTGGAGAAGTCCTTTGGACTGAAGAAAAAAACAGAGCCCGATCCACAACCAAAACCTCAACCAAAGGAGGAAAAACCAAACATGCTCAAGACAGCGGTGATAATCAATTCGTTTGCTGATTTTCCTGTGGCCGAGGCGGTGGCTAACCGGTATAAAGCTCCGATCTTCTTGAAATCCTTTGCCAAGGGAGAGATTGCGGAAACGGTTTACGTTGTGGGTGGATCCTCGGAGGGAATCACGGCAAATGAAATTGTGCTTTTGAGCGGAGCTAACCGGTTTGAGACAGCACAGAAGGTTGGGGAACATCTTGGCCAAATATGAGTATCGTGCCCTCACTCCGCCCGGGGTGGGGGTTTAAAGTGCTAATTAGTAATGTATAGATCTAAATGCCTATTTGCGGATATTTGTTAATAATTTTTCTCATTTTGTGCAGGAATTTAGTCACGAAATATAGTATTTAATTTATAGATTAGTTGCTAATGAGATTGAGTATAGGGGGGGTTACATATTACAATTGCAATCTCATTAAAAGTAAACGATGGTTTGGTTTTAGCTGCGGATAGCGCAACTACGATTATACAAAGACACCCAAATGGTAGCGAAAGGGTAATTACCGTATACAATAACGCGAACAAAGTATTCAATTTACATAAAGGACTCCCTGTTGGCGCTATAACATGGGGAAGTGGGAGTATTGGCGATGCCTCTATTTCTACAATTGTTAAAGACTTTAGAAATAGGATTACATACCAAGAGGAACATAAAATTAATCCAACAACATATACTGTAGAAGAAATTGCAGAAAAATTTTACAAATTTATTTACGAGGAATTATACCAAAAAGCATTTAGTGAATGGCCAGATAACATGAAACCGAGTTTGGGGTTTGTCATTGGGGGATATTCATCTAATCAACAGCATGCTGAAGAATGGAGAATTGAAATAAAAAATGGCAAATGTGATGGACCAATTTTGCAAAGCGATTTAAAACAAACTGGTGTTTCTTGGAACGGACAACCAGAAGCAATATCCCGTTTAGTAAAAGGATATGATCCTGACCTAAGAAATATTTTAAAGATGGCAAATCTGGATGATATGAAAATACAAGAGATAATCGAATTATGTAATAAAAATTTAACTGCTCCAATTATTATACCCGCAATGCCAATTCAGGATGCGATTGATATTGCCCATTTTTTAATTGATCTCACCGCAAAATATGTTAAGTATACACCCGGTGCCCCAACCGTGGGAGGTCCAATTGAAATTGCAGCTATAACGAAACATGAAGGATTTAAATGGGTTAAGAGGAAACATTATTATGATATAAAATTGAATCCAAAGGAGATGATTTTTAGTGGAGAAACTTATAGAGAACACTCTCCAATGGGAGAATTTTGACAATGGATCAGGGATAGCGAATTATTCAGAAGAAAATACTATAAACTACGTCAAGCTTAAAGAAAAGGAAACAGAAGAATAGCCCGATCAGGGCTTATTTTTTTCTAAAACTTTTTCTATTTCCTCGAAAGCCATCCACTTCAACCTTTCCGGAGCATACTCCCACGGATACTTTCTTTTCCCTACGTATATCTCATATTCCACAGAGTCCTTGTTCATCCCTCTGTACACCACTTTTATATCCTTTTGCCTCATCAGTT
>CALJVA010000120.1 GCA_937975135.1 uncultured Thermoactinomycetaceae bacterium
CTAGCATCATCAGTATTAAAAGAACGCTTGGGTGACTATGCCCGAGCGTGGCAAGGTCTAGTTACAGGGGATGACAATCGATTTCTATGTAAATTCTGGGAGGTCAATAACCGGAGTGAAATATGGCGTAAAATCCAAAGGCCACCTCAAACTACTGCACTCTATACTGGGCGAGAAATGCTTGTTCGCTGGGAGAATGGAGAGGGATCACTTCACAATGATTCGAGAGCACATAACTTTCCTCCACCTAGTGTTCTTGGTCGATGGGGAGTCGCCATACAGCGTATGAATGGATTACACGTAACTTTGTTCACTGGTGACATCTTTAATGATGCTGTTGCCCCGCTTATCCCAAAAGATGATGAACTTCTTTTACCTATATGGGCATTTGCGGAATCAGATGAATTTGTATCAGCTGTTCGGCTTGTTAACCAAAAGGTAAACGTTACACCAGGTGCTTTTGCAGAAGTCGAGTTCGACTTAGAGAAATACAAAAAAATAGCTAAAGAACGTTACCCAGAGGGTTTACCCGAGCCCCAATCGAACGATCCAACCCAATGGCTATTCCACGGCCACCCGGTGAAAGCCGAAGCCCATACCGTACTCCAGGTCGCAGTCGCGCGTTTACTCGGTTACCACTGGCCGGCGGAACAAGACCCGGACATGAACCTCGCTGCCGAGGCACGCGAGTGGGTTAAACGCTGTCATGAGCTGAGTCAGTTTGCCGACAAGGACGGAATAGTCTGTCTTTACCCCGTGCGTGGAGAGAGTTCAGCGGCGGATCGGCTGCGTCATCTTCTTGCTGCTGCGTTCGGTAATGACTGGTCGACAGCAAAGGAAAAGCAGCTTCTCCAAGCTGCGGCTCCTAATGGTAGACCACCTTCATCCCTCGAGGAGTGGTTACAGGATAAGTTCTTCGAGGAACACTGCAAACTGTTTCATCACAGACCGTTCATATGGCACATCTGGGATGGCCGCAAAGATGGCTTTAACGCTTTGGTCAATTATCACCGTCTTGCTGGCCCTAACGGTGACGGTCGTCGTACCTTGGAAGCATTGACCTATACGTACCTAGGTGACTGGATCGAACGGCAGAAAGTTGAGCAGCGTGAGGGCAAGGAAGGTGCGGACGCTCGTCTTGCCGCCGCTCTCGACCTACAGGAGCAGCTAAAAAAGATCCTGGAGGGCGAGCCTCCGTATGACATTTTTGTCCGCTGGAAGCCGTTGCATGAACAGCCAATTGGTTGGGAACCGGACATCAATGACGGCGTCCGGATAAACATTCGTCCGTTCATGTCCGCCACGCTGAAAAAGGGTGGTCGAGCCGGCGCCGGTATACTAAGATGGAAACCGAATATCAACTGGAAAAAGGACCGTGGGAAGGAACCGGAAAGTCTGCGCCCCAGGGATGATTTCCCCTGGTTTTGGGGCTGTGATCCAGAGAGACACCCCGAGCATCGTACCAACTTCATGGGTGGCCAAAACTTCGACGGCAACCGATGGAATGACTTGCATTATAGCAACGCGGTGAAACATGCAGCACGGGAACGCGCGGCAGAGGGGGTGAAGTCGTGAGAACGCAGAAGGTTGCGTCTGCGACTCTCTTGGATGAACTGGTTTCCTCATTGCGCGCCTGTGACACGACTCCAGATGGCATGGTTCGTCCTGCAGCAATCTTGTGGACAGATCCAAAACGACAATGGTTGCCGCTGAAAGCCATGCTTTTGGAGTGTTTGCCTGAACTGATCATTTTAGGGGACTATGATCCTGTTCACCGCACCGGGCCGGCAATTTGGATTCGCTGTGTGGTTGATCGGACGCTTGAGGATCCGAAAATTCCCGAGGAACGGGTGCCGATTGTCTACTTGCCTGGTGTGGCAAGGCAGGACCTGCGTGCGGGTGAGGACTGCCCGAGGGAGTTGAGACCCCTTGTTGAATTGATGTTTCGAGGAACACTGTGGTTGCAGCGCGGTGGTCACGACTGGACGGTCACAGCCTTTCTGACTTCACCGCATGGGCTTGCTTTGGATCTTGCAAGGGATCAGGATACGCTCGATGCATTGGAACGGGCACTTCGTGAGGTGGCTCAGACCCCTGTTGACCAACTTCGGGGACGTCGGCTTGAAGCAGAGGATTTTGACAAACTCCTTTCGACTGATGTCATACGTGATCTGCTGAGATGGATGAGCGATCCGAAAACAACAAAGGAACGGATGGGTACCGAGCGTTGGGAAGCATTCCGCAACCAATGTCGGGCACAGTTTGACTTCGATCCCGAGAAAGACGGTGAGATCACCGCCGGCGAGCGACTGGGCTTGGGGGAAGGGCCATGGAAAGAGGTATGGGAGCGTTTTGAAGAGTCTCCTCAGGTATTTCCAGGAATTCCTGATCTGCTTCGGCGTTCGCAGCCGGATGAACTTCTTTTCGAGCGTGTACCATGGCCGAACCTTAACGATCAGGATGAAGAGGGGGTTCGGATTGAACTTGCCGGACTAAAGGATCTTTCACACAGCGAAGCGTGTACCAAGGTGTTGGAACTTGAGCAAAAGCACGCCGAACGCCGGAGATGGGTCTGGGCCCGACTTGGCCTTTCGCCGATGGCCGCGGTACTTGAACCGCTAGCGCGGCTCGCCCGCGTGGCTCGGTCGGCTCTCGGGGGAAGTACGCCAGATGAGATCGCGAATGCTTACGTGGAAGGTGCTTGGGAGGCCGACGCGGCATCCTGGGAGGCGGTGACTCTGGCTCCAATCGCTGATGAGGCTCTTATCAAAAACACCGTTCGAATTTTGCTCGAACCATGGCTGGACGAATCGGCTCGCGCGTTTCAGCGAGCGGTCGAGATGCATCCGTTTCCAGGTAAGGGAAAACAGGAAGCCGTAGCAGGGGAGCCAAGTATGTGTTTTCTGTTCGCGGATGGCCTTCGTTACGATGTCGGGCGGAAGCTTGCCGAACGGCTGGAAGCCAAAGGGTGTCGTGTCAAGGTTCGATGGCGGTGGGCAGCATTACCGACGGTGACAGCGACAGCAAAACCTGCTGTCACGCCGGTCGCTGGTGATATTGTGGGTGACAAACTCCCTGAGGATTTTACCCCGAGGTTCTCTGAGAGTGGTAAGCCCGCCAATGCGGCAGCGCTTAGAGCCGCTTTAGAGGCACGGGGATACCAGGTATTGCAAAACGACTTTGAAGACCGAACCGACAACGACGAAGCATTCGGTTGGTGTGAGGCGGGTACAATCGACCGCCGGGGGCATGACCTTGAAGACGATCTGGCCCGACATATCCTACAGGAAATTGAACGTTTGACTGAACGAATCCTGAGGTTGTTCGATGCCGGTTGGGCATCCGTGCGTGTGGTGACTGACCACGGATGGCTTTGGGTTCCTGGAGGGTTGCCCAAGGTCGATCTGCCCAAGCACCTGACGGCAAGTCGTTGGAAGCGATGTGCCGTTATTGAAGGAGAATCACAAGTTGATACGTTAATTGTACCTTGGTATTGGAACACATCCCAGTGTTTTGCAACTGCACCCGGGATCGCCTGTTTCAATGCCTCACCGAGTTATGCGCACGGTGGGCTCAGTATTCAGGAGTGCCTGATTCCTGATTTGTTCGTTGAAAGAGGGAGGGGATCGGTACATCGAGCAATTATCAAATCAGTGACTTGGCTTAGAATGCGCTGTTTTGTTGAGGCGGATTGCTCAGTGGACAGAGTAATTGCCGATCTCCGTCTTGAACGACCCGACGGGATTTCCGTGGTTGCATCCACCAAGAAACTGGATAAGGACGGTACGACCAGTTTGATCGTTGCCGATGATGCATACGAAAACAAGGATCTGGTTCTGGTTCTTCTGGACCAGGAAGGAAATGTTCTCGCTCAGCGGAAAACCAAGGTGGGAGATTCCTTATGATTACTCCTGTTGAAATGGATCGTCTCGACGAGATTGCTGCGTCTGTCTTTGAAGGATACCTCGTCCGTAAAGACTTGGTTCGAAAGTATGCCCGACAGTATCCCGTCCCAACCTACGTGGTGGAGTTCCTCCTGGGCAGGTATTGTGCAAGCACCAATGAGGAGGAAATCCAAGAGGGGCTGGAAATTGTCGGGAAGCAGTTGAAAGGTCGAACGGTACGTACCGGAGAAGAAGAGCTTTTCAAGGCGAGGGCACGGGAGGAAGGCTCAGTTAAGCTGATTGATATCGTCAAGGCCAGACTTGACGCAAGAAACGACTGCTATGTGGCCGAATTGCCGAGCCTGAATCTGCGGGACGTTCAGATCGCCGATTCGCTCGTAAAAGAGAACGAAAGGATGTTGACAGAAGGGTTCTACACCGAGGTAACACTCGAGTATGACCCGATTGTGGCCCAGGAGAAAAATGGTCGTCCATTTCGGATAGCTGCATTGCGACCGATCCAGATGTCCAGCCCGAATGTTCTTGACGTTTTGGCAAAGGGAAGGCAGGTGTTTACCACGGAAGAATGGCGTGATTTTCTCATTCGATCCATTGGACTGGAGCCATCTGCTCTGAGCGAACGGGCTAAAATGGTGGCCATGCTTCGTATGGTGCCCTTTGTCGAGCGTAATTACAACCTTGTCGAACTCGGACCGCGGGGGACAGGAAAGAGCCATCTGTTTCAGCAGATATCCCCCTATTCGCATTTGATATCGGGCGGGAAGGCCACAGTGGCCAAAATGTTTGTTAACAACGCGAACGGTCAACGTGGATTAGTCTGCCAGTATGATGTTGTTTGTTTCGATGAGATATCCGGAATCTCCTTCGATCAGAAGGATGGCGTTAATATCATGAAAGGGTATATGGCTTCCGGGGAGTTCAGCCGCGGGAAGGAGAGTATCCGGGCCGAAGGCGGAATCGTGATGGTGGGGAACTTCGATGTGGATGTTGAACAGCAACAACGGATCGGGCATTTGTTGAGCCCCCTGCCGAAGGAAATGCGGGATGATACAGCGTTTCACGACCGAATCCATGCTTTTGCCCCAGGGTGGGATTTCCCAAAGCTCAATCCGCATGAACATTTGACGAATCACTTCGGTCTTGTCAGCGATTTTCTCAGTGAATGCTGGCATCGATTGAGAGAAACAAGCCGAGTCCATGTCCTGCAGAATCGCGTGGTTTGGGGCAGTGCACTAAGTGGACGAGATATAGAGGCAGTTAATAAAACAGTCAGTGGCTTAGTGAAGCTCCTTTTTCCGGATCCGGAAATGCCCATTCCAGACCGTGATCTTGAATGGATCGTTCGTCTGGCCCTCGAATCCCGCCGGCGCGTGAAAGAGCAACAGAAACGCTGTCTCAAGAGCGAATTCCGTAATACCCATTTCAGCTACAAATTAGGTGTTGACGGAGTGGAGCAGTTTGTAGCCACTCCCGAATTGTACAGTGATGAGGCCATTGAAGGTGATCCTTTGCCCCCCGGCCAGGTATGGGCGGTTGGGCCTGGTACCCAAGAATCCGGACCCGGATTGTATCGGATTGAAGTGGCCGTGGGGCCTGGCAGCGGGGTGCGTATTTTAAATCATCCGCAGCCACCTGCGTTTCGTGAAAGTGTCAAAGTCGGGGAACAAAATTTCTACGCTCGTGCGAAAGAACTTGTTGGTGATCGGGATCCACGAAGCCATGAGTTCTCCATTCAACTGCGGGCAATGGATGCCGACAAGAGTGGAGCAGGTTTGGGTTTGCCCGTCTTGGTGGCCATGGTTGGAGCCCTTCTCGAAAGAAACACCCGCGGTGGAACCATTATAGTTGGTCCGCTTAATCTGGGAGGTTCGATAGAGATGCTCCCCAACCCCGTGTCTATTGCTGAGCTTGCCGTAGATAAAAAGGCTACTACGTTACTCATGCCGATCTCCGCTCGTCGTGCACTTAACGACCTCCCCGATGAACTTTGGACGAAAATCAGCATTGAGTTTTACAGTGACCCGACTGATGCCGTTTTCAAGGGATTGATTGAATAAGGGTAATCTCAACTGGATTTTGGGCTAGGTAAGGTGGTCTCGGCAGGATCTGGGATCCGCCCGATTGGACAAAGATGGTTATCCTGACCTCGCCGTCCCTTTACGGTATGCCCGTGAATTGTTGGCCCGACTCGGGTGAGATGCTTTTTTTGTTTTAAACATCGACGAATGCAGCCATTTTCTTTAATGGGACCAGCACTCCATACAGTAAGTTCAGCTATCTCCTCGGATAGAGACAATATAGGACAACAGCTTGTTCAAATCAGTTGAACAGATCTTTTCATAGGTTGTGTTGAATCGGTCCAAATAACGACATTGGGCCTGATGTAGAGATCAGGTCCCTAATTTATCCGAAATCATTCATGTTGCATTTCGGTTTTTCTTTTGGCTAGGGGAAACCCTTATTCTATAGGCACTTTGAAGACCTTTTGTCTATTGCTTGTTGCATTTCAGTCGGTATTATCTCCTCCCTAAATATCTCATTGTTTCATTTCAATCGTGTCCGTCAAAATGCAACAAGATTCATTTTACAGCTTATGTCTTCTCCGTGTTCTAAACAGTGTTTAACCAATGTCCAGGACAGGATAACAATCGTTTATTGGTACACGGTATTTGAGTGTCGTTATCCGTTGCGTAGCCGTTGATTATGGAACCAGGTCATAAAATAGCCTCTATTTAGAACGTGTGTTCATGACACGACAACAACTGCCCTTTAAAGGGGACGTCTTTGTTGAGGGGATCAATTCAAGGAATATTTCCTTCAAGGTCTGAGTTTAAATAACCATATGCAAGACAAGATACTTGTAATTATGATCCATTCATGGAGGGAGCAGCATGTGCACATCTAAGGATCATGTATTTGTGCCGGAAAACGGAAAGTACATTACCTTTCCAATTACCATCTGGTATCAGGAATCGGACGACAGCATCCACATCGTATGTGAAGCCGATGGCGAGCATCAGTTCCACACAACAGTTCGAAGAAGAGGAGAAAAGCGGTATCACCCAATTCAACCATTTGGCTAACACACTGATAAAGTACGGCAAACCGGCTCCGCAGCTGAAGGACGAGGGAGAAACAGTGAGAAACGCATTTGAAGAGGTATGAAAGCGAAATAAAGCTTTGGGAGAGGAGTAGTAATGAGCGATATTAAACTCTTCAGGATCCAGAACAGCAGCGTTCAGGAACTCTTAGGAAGCGCTGTCGCTTTAGAAAAGTCGCTGCAGACTTTAATTGAGAACAACCTAGAGAATTTACTTGGCGTGTGCTTCTTGGCCAGTGAGTATCCCACCGGCCCGAGACACGGCGGACGGATCGACACATTGGGAATTGACGAGAACGGATGTCCGGTCATTATTGAATACAAACGAGCGACCAACGAGAATGTAATCAATCAGGGGCTATTCTACTTGGACTGGTTACTCGACCACAAGGCAGATTTCCATCTCCTGGTGCAAAAAAAATTTGGAGATCAAGAAGCCGACAAGATTGACTGGTCTGCGCCGCGATTGATCTGCATCGCGGGAGACTTTACCCGTTACGATGAGCACGCCGTACAGCAGATAAATCGCAACATCGAACTTATCCGTTACCGGCGGTTCGGAGACGATCTGCTTCTTCTTGAACTGGTGAACGCCGTGACAGTCCGACCGGAAGGGTTGACTAGTGCTCCAGGCAAAGTTCCCAGTACGTCATACAAGACCATCACCGAAACCCTCGCGGAGCTTTCCGGGCCGTTACGCGATCTATATGAAGAGCTACGCTCCTATCTTCTGGCGCTCGGCGATGATGTACAGGAGAAAGTTCTCAAGTACTATGTAGCCTTCAAGCGTATCAAGAATTTCGCCTGTGTAGAGGTCCATCCAGCCAAGAGAGCCATCACGTTGTTTCTCAAGGTTAATCCGGACGAAGTTGAGCTGAGGCCCGGCTTTACCCGCGATGTGAGGCAGATCGGCCACTACGGAACCGGAGATCTCGAGGTCACGCTGCGGAACCGCGAGGACCTAGATCGAGCGAAAGATTTGATCCAGAGAAGTTATGAAGCGAGTTAACCACGGAAGGGTATGAGGTGCAGCTCCCTCGCTGAGTACAAGCTATTTCAAAAACATGATCTGCCAATGTAAAATGGAAATATGAGTACG
>CALJVA010000121.1 GCA_937975135.1 uncultured Thermoactinomycetaceae bacterium
AACCTACAACCTATCGGTTAACAGCCGACCGCTCTACCATTGAGCTACGGAGGATTATCGTAGCGAACAAGTATTATTATATATTATTAAAAACCAAATTGCAAGAGCTATTTTAAGAAGTTTCTACTTGTCTGCAAGAGATGTTCTCGCAAAAGGCTCCTTAAGTGTAACACAAGTTTATCAAAAGGTCAAGAAGAAAAATGGATTCGTAGAAATCGCTTTCTCTCTATGAGAATGAAAGAAATTACCCATTAGCAATCTTCCAGAAACGACGATACTAAAAAATTACCCAAAGCGAGTATGCATTGGGTAATTTAATGTGGCTGGAAGAATAGAAGTTATCCTTCCCACCAATAATACTTAAAACCGTAGTTATATTCAATTCCGCTCTCTACATGATTGTGTGTGCTATAACGTTTGCTACCACTAAATCCAGAGGTGCGAACAATATCGCGAACCTGAGTTGTAGTTTTGCCACTTACCTTAATATCTGCTGCAATCCCATACATATGCAAGCTATTGGAAATCCCACCTACTCGCTTATTAAGTTCCACACTTCGAAAGCCCGAGGTAATAATCACTGGAGAATTTCCTGCTTTTTTGCGAACAGCTTCCAGTTTCCACATCATCCGTCAAACATTTTCTCTTACCGTGGCAGCTCCCACTTTTCCACCGGAAAAACCTTTGCCATCATTGGAGTAAAACTCGCTCCAATTAAAATGCTTGGTAGAACCGTCACTTTTCTCCAAGGAATTCAATACAGCCTGTGTTTGTGGACCGACAATTCCGTCTACTGTCAATCCATAGGCTCGTTGAAATCTTTTTACAGCTGCTTCCGTTTGAGCCCCAAAGACACCATCTACAGCAACATGTGTTTTTGCCGGACGATCCGCCGCCCATCCTGCAACGCGAATCTGCAGTTCACGAACATCTGCTCCAGTATCCCCGCGCTTTAATGTTCGTTTCCATGAGTAAGCCTCAGCAGACTCTGGAGCATAGAAGAGCGGAAGAGCTAGTGCGACAATGGAGAAAATAATGAATAATTTCGTCACCATTGAAAATCGCCTTTGCATTGCATGTTCCTCCTCAAATAACAGTGATTCAATAACACTACATCCCTTTTCACATAAAGTGGACAGCCTGCATTTTTAATCGACAGGCTGTCCAGAAATTTATCTCCAGTACCAAAACTGGGAACCATAATTATACTCAATCCGGCTATCAATATGGTTGTAGGTGCTTTCGGCATAGCTTCCACTAAATCCAGAGGTACGAACGATACTTCTTACTTGCGTAGGTGTTTTACCACTTACTCGAATATCTGCTGCTACTCCGTACATATGCATACTGTTGGAAGCACCGCCAACCCGGCTGTTGTGGCTTACACTGCGGAAGCCAGAGTTAATAATCACTGGGGAATTTCCTGCTTTTTTGCGTACAGCTTCCAGTTTCCACATCATCCGTCGAACATTTTCTCTTACCGTGGCAGCTCCTACTTTTCCACCAGAGAAACCGCTACCATCTTTGGAGTAAAACTCACTCCAGTTAAAATGCTTGGTGGAACCGTCACTTTTCTCCAAGGAATTCAATACAGCCTGTGTTTGTGGACCGACAATTCCGTCTACTGTCAATCCATAGGCTCGTTGAAATCTTTTTACAGCTGCTTCCGTTTGAGCCCCAAAGACACCATCTACAGCAACATGTGTTTTTGCCGGACGATCCGCCGCCCATCCTGCAACGCGAATCTGCAGTTCACGAACATCTGCTCCAGTATCCCCGCGCTTTAATGTTCGTTTCCATGAGTAAGCCTCAGCAGACTCTGGAGCATAGAAGAGCGGAAGAGCTAGTGCGACAATGGAGAAAACAATGAAAAACTTCATTGTCATTGGAAGTCGCTTAAGCAATGTTGCATCCCCCTTTATTTTTACAATATTTAAAACCCTGTATATTGAACCATAGCATACCTCTTTATCAGAGAAATCTGTATTTATACCAATTTATTTTCCTATCTAGGTAATTACCGCAATATTTTTAGTAAGAAGAAAATAAATCAGATCTTTGTTGCCCGCCAAGTCAACTCTAGGCTCTCCTCTAAAGAAAAAAGAGGTCTTACACCTCACTAACGGAAAATTATGTTCCCGACATTTCTGACTACTTAAAGGCCATCTACCCCTTGCTCCAGATTGCTAGCGACTCTTTTTATAAACCGCTTCCCTACTTCGATCTTCTTGTGCGGAAGTGGGGAAATTATTATGTAATTGATTCATCAAGGTTTTTACCACCAATCCTACACGGGAATTTACCCCATACTTATCAATCGCCGATGCAATATGATGTTCAACGGTTCGACGGCTAATATGAAGAGCAGCTGCAATCTCCTGATTCGTTTTATCTTTGATCAGTTCCTGTACTACCTTGGCTTCCATCTTTGTTAGCTGTACATCGTAATTGCTCGCTTCTTCAGCGATTTCTTCTTTTTTCACCGGAAAGTTTAACGCTTCGATAAATTCCTGACTAAAAAAGTATGCTCCCCTCATTACTGCGCGGATCGCCAGAGCTAACTCTTCTGTATCCCTTTTAAACACAAAGCCGCGAACGCCCTCTTTCAACATCACCCATACATCCTTCGGTAAACGATCCACATATAAAACAGTGGGAGGAAAGAAGTCCTTTGTAGAAAGCGGTAACAATCTTTTGATCTCTCTACTTCCCTGTTCACATCCCCAAACAATCACATTTGGTTGAATCTCAAAAGAAATGGGTCTTTTAAATGGATATAAAAAAGAACCCACCACTTCAAACTGCTTATCACGCTCCAAAATCATCTTAATCCCCAGTAAAGTAGGTTCAAAATTATCTACAATCAGTACACGTATTGGCCCCATAAAAACTCGCTCATCCTTTTTTACAAATAAACTTCTTTAAATTAATTATATCATGCATTTATAAAATAGGAACCATTTAATCTGTCTCTTCTGAAAAATGCTTCCATCTCCTGATGCTGATTTTTACAAAAAAAGCCCTTCTCCACTGAAACGTGAAAAAGGGCTTTAAACGACTTTGTAGTTATTTTCCTTTTTTACTGATGAAATAACCTCAGCTGTATAATAACTCCACAAATTCTTCTTTCTTAATGCCACCAAGGTAAGCTTCTACATCTATACCTTCAAGTGCTTCTTCAATGGCTTGCCGGTCATAGCGAATCCCTAGCAGACGTTTTTCAAGATCACTAACTTCACCGATGCCAAAAAAGTCACCAAAAATTTGGCAGTGTTGAATGGTCCCTTGCTTTACATCGAGACGAACGTCAAGAAGTCCTACTGGATAGCGCTTGGAACGTTGGATATTAAATGCGGGAGATTTTCCAAAGTTCCAATCCCACTTTTGATAGCGAGAAGCTGAAATCCGCTCGATTTCCTTCCAATCACTTTCCGTTAACTTGTATTCTGGAATCTCTTCCTGGCCACCAAAAATATTTTTTAAGAGCACTTGCTTAAACTCTTCGATCGTAAGAGGTTGATCCAAATGATCTTTTATATTGGTTACTCGACTGCGAATCGATTTAATTCCTTTGGATATAATCTTTTCTTTCCTAACGTTTAGCGCTTTTACAACATCCTCTAGGTTTACATCAAACATAAGTGTTCCGTGGCTAAACATTCTTCCCCCAGTAGAAAATTGAGCGTTCCCAGAAATCTTTTTTCCTTTCACAAGGATATCGTTTCGCCCCTGTAACTCTGCTTCTACGCCCAGTTCTCGTAAGGCCGCAATGACTGGTTCAGTAAATTTCCGGAAGTTACGAAAGCTATCTCCATCATCCCGAGTGATAAAGCTAAAGTTTAGGTTCCCCTTATCGTGATAGACGGCACCTCCACCGGAAAGACGACGCACCACATGAATTCCCTTTTCCTCAACAAATTTCACATTAATCTCTTCAATGGTATTCTGGTTTTTACCGATAATAATGGATGGTTCATTAATATAGAACAAGAGATACGTTTGATCGATGTCCAAATTTTTTAATGCAAACTCTTCAATGGCTAGATTAATCCGTGGATCTGTAATGTTTTGATTATCGATAAACAGCATTATTGTATCCCCCTGAGCACATTCTCTTCTGTTGACCGCCCTTGTATCCTCCGCAGCAAAAATCCGTTTTCCTTGGTTGTTTCCGTTGAAGCTGCTATTTAAGGACCGATCCAATCACCTTTCATAAGCGTACCACAATCTTTATTCCTGCTCCAGAGGACTCTTATGATAAGGATATAAGATGTACAATTCCTTTTCGATAACAAACAAAAAATCTCCTGATTGCCAGGGGATTTCTAAAAAGCCTCTTTATTTCCGATTTTAAATCGTGCTATATAGCAATATTTCAACCTAACCTTTCTCATACACCCTCTGTATTTCACAGGCCAACCTACAAAATTAACCTTGATTCAAAGTGCTTGTTGGTTTTCTAGGGTTCACTCATACTTATTTTGCTATTTTTCTTAAGGAGATGATGCGTTGAAAAGACCTTTTATCTACATCACGAAAGTTCATAAAACCAGGGGTAATGTTCACTTCATAAATCCAGATCCGTCCCCTTGGATCAATCCCCACATCTACCCCAAACTCTGCCCACTTAGGATGCACTCGGCTGATCACATTCGCTGCAATCAGTCCCACTTTGGCCAAATTACGCTTAAGTTGATCCCTTGCAATTTGATTTAAACCTAATCCTTGAGCTAATAGATCATCAAGGGCAATGGCCATACCCCCACTATGTCGATTGGTCAAAATCTGATTCTTTTTAGCTAATCGACCAACCATTCCACCTACCTGCCATCTCCCTTTTACCCGAAGAACATGAATGCGAATATCATAGGGAATTCCACCCCGAGTTACACTGTGAATACCTTTTTGGACCACATAGAGTCGCTTTCGTAGAAACCTTTGAACCTTTAACCACATATTTCTCTTTCCCTTGCATCTCGTCTGTTGCTGATAATCTCGTGTACGAATCAGAAAAGAACCATTTTGTAACCGATCGATCCGTATAATTCCTTTTCCTTGGCAACTATCGTTTGGCTTCACATAGACTGTAGAATACTTCTCTACCATCCGGCAGAGATTGCTTTGCGTAAGTAAAAGAATAGGAGGAACCGATTTTCGAATCGTTCCATGTTGAGCAAGCAATCGGGCGTTCGCCAACTTACTGATTACACTGGGTTTTCTTTTCTTCGCTCCTTTCATCTTCCCGTTTCCCCTCCCTTCCCTTCAGATAATCGGAAATATATTTTCACCTTATCAACACTAAGGATTAACGTCTTCTTGAAAGTGTTATGTCTTCTATTACTTTATGCCTGATCGTTATCTCTGGAAGGGTAGAGGAACGGTGAAAAAAGCCCATTTTTTTGTCCAAAGCGACTCATAAAAAATCGGGAAGGTTTCTCCACGCTGGTGAAAAACGTTCCCGATTGCCATAAGTATATGACTGAAAGTCAGCTCCACTTATTTTCCTAGCTGTCGATAAGCGCTTGCATAATACAGGAGAGGCTCCCCTTCATAAAGTTTCAGATCAACCACGCGTCCTAAAAATAAGGTATGATCGCCACCATCATACTGAGCCCATAGACGACAAGCGATCTGGGTCAAGCAATCCTCCAGTAAAGGAATATCCTCATACCATGTGTATTTAAGGGATTGATTTACTTCCTCACTAGGTCTACCGGCAAAGTGTGTGGAAAGCGCCTCTTGATCATAACGCAAAATATTGACACCAAAGCGCTTTGCCTCTTGGATCGTTTCATGAGTTCTCGCTTTTTTATTTACGGAAACAAGAATCAACGGGGGATCCAAGGAAACAGAGGTAAAAGCATTGGCAGTCATTCCATGGACTCCCTCTTTATCGGGAGTTGTAATAATGGTAACACCCGTTGCAAAGGTTCCCATTGCTTTTCGAAATAATGTCGAATCCATCATAATGACCTCCATCTATCTCCATGTAATTGCGGCTCCTTATTCACCACAAATTATACCCTATCCCGGATGAGTAAAGAAGTATGGCTGGTTTCCTCGCAAAGGGATCGCATCTTTCGTTCTCATCAAAATAAAAAACGGGGCTAAATCGCCCCGTTTGATCTTGATTTATGCTGCTTGAAACTGTCCGTTGCTTGGGTTGCGCTTCATCTGCAATAAATAGATTGCTCCTAATAGTACGATTCCGATCAAGTCTGTATACAAACCTGGGATAATCAGAGTAATCCCTCCGATAAAGAGTACCAATCGTTCCCAAATGCGGCAATCGGTACGGAAGAAACCGATCATCGAGGCACTTACACCATACATCCCGATAAGTGCTGTGGCAACCGCGATCGGTACATTCCACCAGGTAGCCCCTTCCAACACCAATACCGGGTTATATACTAAAATATAAGGAATAATGAAGGCTCCAATGGCAAATTTCGTCGCATTTAATCCTGTTTTAAATGGGTTGGCTCTAGCAATCCCAGCACCGGCAAAGGCGGCCAAAGCAACTGGGGGTGTAATATCAGCCACGATTCCAAAATAGAAGACAAACATATGGGCAGCGATCATAGGTATCTCAATACCGCCTTGTTCAGAAAACTGGAGAATCGCTGGAGCGGCCATGGTAGCCATAATCACATAGTTAGCCGTGGTTGGTACACCCATCCCCAAGATAATACAAGCAATCATTGTGAAAAAGAGGGTAAGGATCAGTATCCCGCCAGCTAGATCAATAATTCCTCCTGCCATCTTCAGACCAATTCCTGTCAATGTGACAACCCCGACGATAATCCCTGCAGTACCACAAGCTACGATAACTCCAAGCGCTGATCGGGCTCCTTCTTCCATGATTTCAATAATGTCACGCAATGTGACATCGGAGCCTTTGAAAAATTGGTTGTAGATAATGCCGATGAGCATCCAGATTAGCAAGATCCAGATAGCCGTCGTTTGATCAAGAATGGATGACATCATCTTAGGAGCCATCATCCATACCATTAAGAGCAGGAGTGGGAGAAGAATATACCACCGCTGCGTAAATACCTTCTTAAACGGTATTCCCTGAAAGACTCCTACTGTTGCAGCAACAATAATGGCGATCAATGCAGCCCGAATGGGAGACTGACCTGTGGAGAGCACTGCAATAATTGCAATCAGTGGTAAGAGCAAGTACCCTTGCCTTACCAAGATCTCCTTCAAGCGAGGAACCATCTCGGGACTCATCCCCAAGATTCCCTCTTTTTTCGATTCTAGATGAACCGCAAGGAAAATCCCTGAGAAATAGAGAATGGCCGGAATCAGAGCGGCTAAGGCGATCTCTCCATAGGGCATCCCAGTAAACTCGATCATCAGAAAAGCGGCGGCACCCATAACAGGTGGCATGAGTTGTCCACCAGTGGAAGCAGAAGCCTCAACAGCTCCAGCAACCTCTGGCTTGTACCCTGCCCGTTTCATCATCGGAATCGTAAAACTACCCGAACCTACTGTGTTGGCCACAGAGCTTCCAGTAATCATCCCCTGGAAGGCGCTGGCCACAGCTGCTGCTTTCGCAGGGCCACCAACCATGCGACCAGTAATCGCAAAGGCCAAGTTATTAAAGAACTGGCTTACCCCTGTGTAACGCAAGACAACACCAAAGAACAGGAACAGGAAGATAAATGTTGAGGAAATCGCAATCGGAATTCCCAAAATTGCTTCAGATCCTAAAAACATAAAGGTGCTGATCCGTTCGATACTAAATCCTTGGTGCTCAGCAAATCCAGGGAAATAAGGACCAAAATAAGCATATAAAAGTGCAAAGGATGCAACAATGACTAAAGGAAGACCAACGACACGCCGTGCAGCCTCTAAGGTGAGTAGCACACCAATGATGGCAACAGCAATATCCAAGTCTGTATAGAGAATACGATTTACCAATTCTTCATAATAAATAATATGATAAGCTCCGCAACCCAGAGAGAGTGCCGCCAATAGAATATCATACCAAGGAACCCCTTTACCTGTCTTTCCCATCTTCCAGGGATAGAGCAGAAAGACCAGGGCTAGGGCTATCGTCAAGTGGGGCGCCCGCTGCAATTGGGACTGAAAGGTACCAAAAAAAGCGGTATACAACTGGAATAAAGTTAATCCCACAGCTAAGATGGTAACAATACTCTTAATCCATCCTAAATCTTTATCTTTACGGAAAGCTTGTTCCCGGTCATACTTCTCCAATATTTCTTGCGCATCAACAGCTCCTTGAGCTGCTGTTTCTTTCATGGTTTGCTCTTTGGACATACTACAACCTCCTTATCAAACGTACCCCAAATAAACTCCCCTCCACTTGACTTGTAATAGAAAGGAAAAAGGGAGACGAGCTCCCTAATTCCTTCTTTCTATTCATATTAACTACTTTCCTTATTCAGGAAGCGGGATATTTTGCTCTTCAAAGTACTTTTTAGCACCTGGATGAATCGGTGTTGTTACCCCCTCCAGGGCTTTTTCCAAGTCAATCTGTTCACCGGTCTTATGAGATTTTGCAATCTCTGCCTGCTTCTCATACATGACTTTGGTCAAGTTGTAAACAAGATCTTCACTCAGGTCATTGCTAGCATAGAGAACCGCTTTTAATGTTACAGTCTGTACATCCTCATCTTGCCCTTTATAAGTTCCACCTTCAATGGTTAAAGGTTGGTAAAAAGGACGCTTTTCCTGAAGTTTTTTAATGGCTTCATCACTTACTTCTAGTAAACGAACTTCTGAGGTAGCAGTAATCTCTTCAATACTGGAGGTAGGCAGACCCAAGATACCAAAGCTGGCATCTAGGTGACCATCCTTTAGCTTATCTGCTGCATCACCAAATCCATCGTAAAAGGGTTTAATATCGTCAAAGGTCATACCATAAGCTTCTAAGATATCACGGGTGGTGTTTACAGTGGCACTACCCTGAGGTCCTACAGCTACACGCTTTCCTTTTAAGTCTTCAATTTTCTCGATACCGCTATCCTTTAGCACTACAATCTGGATCACTTCAGGGTAGATCACACCTACAGCACCGAAATTATCAATTTTATTGCCTTCAAAATCGCCCCGGCCATGATATGCATCATCTGCTGTCATATTCACAGCCATTCCCAAGTCCATTTCACCTTTACCGATCAATGCCAGGTTTTCTACTGAAGCACCAGTAGCTTGTGGAGTTACATTTACACCATCGATCTCTTTATTCCACACATTACTAATCGCTCCACCTAGGGGATAATAGGTTCCCCCCGTGCTACCTGTTCCCAAAGAGAGGTTTCCCCCATCTTTGGATGCGCTTCCACCATTATCGCCACTTTGCCCACATGCCGCTAAAACAAGTGTGGCTATTAATAATACTGACCATACTACAGAAAATTTCTTCATAAAGGATACCTCCAAAAAATAGTTTGACCCACTCCCTCAGTTCTATATTTTAATAGAAAGATTGAACGATAGCAATTAATTTGTTACTTTTTCATCCTAAACAAAATTTTCTATTCATAAATCCTTATTGAGGAAGGGGATATTTACCAATAAGTCGAATTTTGAGAATTGTATGAGGCATTTCCGAAAAGCGCTGTGATTTAGCAGCCTTTCTGCATCAGATCGAGCGAGATCCCTAAGACTTATTAGATTAGAACTAAATTAGTCAAATACTACCATTGCTGTCCAAGGAATCCTTCCCCTTCTACCCCAGTGGTAGAAGGGATCCCTACAACTTCCTGTGCTTAATCCCGGCCAAAAATACGAAGCAAGAAAAGAAACATATTGATAAAGCTTAGGTACAATCCCAAAGCGCCATAGATGGCCACTTTGGTTCCTGCATCGGTTCCATCTATCGATTCAGCATCGACTTGTTTCAACTTCCACACTTCATATGCGGTTAAACCTGCGAAGATAAATACCCCAATATAAGTGATCGCCCAATAGAGCCCATCACTTTTCAAAAACAAGTTTACCAAGGTAGCAAGCAGGATGCCAATTAGGGCCATTAGGAAAATACCGCCAAACCGCGACATATCCATTTTCGTAAGATATCCAAAAAGAGCACAGGCTCCGAACATGCCTGCTGTAACGAAAAAGGTTGTAATAATCACTCCTGGTGCATATGCCGCCAGGATCAGGGTGAGGGTAATGCCGTTGAGCGCAGCATATAAGAAGAACAAAAATGTAGCAGTGTTTACTGCAAGCCGATCAATCCGACCGGACAGGAACCAGACAAGACCGAGCTTTACAATGATCAAGCCCCAAAATAGAATGGGGTTGCTCGCCAAATAGTATACTACACCTGGATCCGCTGAAAGTAAAAAAGAAATAATCGCGGTGAGAGATAAGCCAGCAAACATCCATGAAAAAACACGTACAAACAGACGTTGCTGTGCTTCAGCACTCACTGTTCTCGAGTGGTAAGCTGTGTTCAAACTGATCCCTCCCTTGGTAAGCTAAAATTCAGTATATTATTTTGAGCAGGTAAAATCAATATAAATTGGCATTTTATAAAGTGGTCAGACTATTTGCGATGTTGCTCAACGGTAAAAAGTACATTGCGCAAGCGCTCTGTCAACTGTGCAATTACCTGTTCCCGCTGCGCCCATGGGAAAGGAAAGGAGTAGGGAATGATCTCTCTTATTTTATGCAAATCGTACAGTAAAAAGTTGTGAATCGCTTCAAACTGATCAATAACTGCATGCCAATCTTCCAAAGGGATCTCAATGGTCTCTTGCCTCTCCATAAGTACGGGTAAACTTTGCTCATTTTCCTCATCGGGTACTCCTTTTTCTTTTACAGTAACTTGAAACTGGTCCCCGTTTTTTAACATAATCTCCAGCCCCGTCTCTGTAATCTCCATCCGTTGAACGGGACGCTCCGCTTCTTCTGTTTGTTCCAATTGATTTACTAATTGATCGAAAATCCAAAACAACAGTTCCCTCTCTTTATGTCTCTCTTCCACCTTCGCACCGTTACGAAAAACTTATAAAACCCTACCCATCGTCTCCTTTTTCTTTCCGATTCATTGTTTCCTGTAATTTGGTTGATCAATGGTTATATCAGACTTCACAGATATACATTTTTCAATCACCTACGCGATCGATCCACATTCCCTTGTTACTGGAGACTACGATGCTGCTAAGTTAATCCATACGCAAGCTTTCGATCAGACAGTTTTGAATATCCTGTCGCTGACCAACAAGATATGATTTATAAACGCTTAACTTAGCAGTTCTTTCCCTTTTCGAGTTTTATCCGGTTGCAAGTTTTTCGGTAACGGTTTCCTCCTTTATCCCTGTAATATTGAAGAGAAGTCTTTCTTTGCAACCTTAAAAAAGCTTCTCGATTCCTTCACTTGATTTAAATACAAAATCACCTGGATTTTATCAAGATCGTAGACAAGCCTTACGGTCACCGTTTGTTCTCCACCAAAGATTTGATGAGATATAATAAGGGGCAGAACAGCCTCAATCTCAAAGGGCTTAGTTTCCCCATTTTCGCCATAATAATTCCAGGTATTTCTTCATCCAATCTTCTGCTATTTTCTATTTTACCAGAAAAGGAGTGAACTGGACCATCCATGGCTTCGCTTTACCATGGATTATTTATCCATGACTGATCATATACGGTATTCTCGACAAATCCTTTTTCCTCCAATCGGAGAAGTAGGGCAGAGTCGTCTCTCTACTTCACGAGTGGCCATTGTAGGTTTAGGTGCATTGGGAACATCCCTTGCTAACCACATGGTCCGCTCTGGTGTTGGATGGATTCGTTTGATTGACCGTGACTTCGTCGAAGAAAGTAATTTACAGCGACAAATGCTTTTCGATGAACAGGATGCGCAAAAGAGTTTGCCCAAAGTAGTAGCCGCAGCTGAGAAGCTGCAAGCCATTAATTCCACGATTCAGATCGAAACCCATATTGCGGATGTGAATTGGAATAATGCTGAAGAACTTCTAACGGGAGTCGATTTAATCCTCGATGGTACTGACAATTTTGCGATTCGATATTTAATCAATGATGTTTCTGTTAAACATAAAATTCCCTGGATCTATGGAGGAGTCGTCAGTTCCCGAGGAATGTCTTACACCATTCGCCCTGGAATTACTCCTTGCCTACGTTGCCTATTTCCAGAGGCACCTGCAGTAGGAAGTGCAGAAACTTGCGATACAGCTGGAGTGATCGGCCCAGCAGTCCACATCGTCACTGCTTATCAAGCGGCGGAAGCTCTTAAATTACTGGTAGGCGATACAGAAGCACTTGATCCTCGACTCCGTCACTTTGATTTATGGGAGAACACCCAAGGAGCGATCCAGGTTAATAAGAATCCTGACCCTGATTGTCCCACCTGTAGCCATCACAACTTTACTTACCTTGATCCGGCAAATAAAGAATCCCAGGCTATCTCTTTATGTGGACGAAATACCGTCCAAATCACTCCGATGCAAAAGGGCCGTCTCAATTTAGAGACCTTCGCCAAACGTCTATCCCAGCTTGGCACCGTCCAACAGAACCGCTTTTTATTGCGGGCAAAAATTGAGTCTTATCAGTTGGTTCTCTTTCCAGATGGTCGGATTCTCGTTCAAGGAACCGAGGATATCCCTACTGCGCGAAGTATCGTCGCCAAGTATATTGGGGTTTAGCAATCGTTAAAAACCAAAGTCATAAACCAACAGCTCCCATGACCGCGCCAAAATAGTCACCGATTAAAAATATAAAAAAGCATTCCTTTCGCATAAGCGAATCGGAATGCTTTTTTATCCCTACGAATCATCCAACCAACTTGCTCAACCGGTCCTCAATACTGTTATACACTTGAGTCCACCGTTCGGGATTGGATGTAATCTCCTTTTTAAACTGGCGGTACATCTCTTTTTGTTTTTCCTCAAATGTCGGATCTTCTTTTGGGGGTAAGGTGCTGCGCAAATTCTCGATAAACTGTTGTACCTCAGGAGCACGTGGACCCCAGACAGCTTGTTCCGTCCCTTCTTCATCAATAAAAATAAAGATCGGGATTGAACGGGACTTACCATTGGTTAAGTACTGATCCATCAATTCCAAATTGTCATCGCGAATCAAGAAGCGAAGCTCCATCTTCCCTACCTCAGCAATTCGCATTAAAATGGGAATACAAAGCATTGCATCCCCACACCAATCTGCAGTCAATACGATTACGCGCAGGTTTTTATCAGCCAGTTTTGCAGCAAAGGAACGCTGCTCTTCGGTGAGTTGGAATTGCTCATGGATACGGAGCATCTCTTCTCGATTTACTTTCATTCCTTCGATGTACTGATCCAGCGTCATCCCCTTATTAAACCAGTCATTCAAATTCATTTTTACTCTCCTCCTTACACCAGGACTATAGACTGTAGAGTTGGGAGTGTGGATGTGCTGTTGTACCGAGACACTGTCGTACACACTTCCCTCACCCTTAATTTATCATAGTCTTCGTCGAAGAGTTAGAGTTAACCCCTAGGTTAAACCAGAAGTTTCATCACCGATCTTTCGAAAGGTGTCCATTACCAATAGCTAACGAGTGCTTCCCGGAGTAATTTGGCAGCTGCCATCTCAGTAATCCCTCCGGGGTCCGTCTGAGGGGAAACTTCTACCAGATCCATCCCTACAATCTGCAAATCCTTCATCGCATGAATTGCTTCTAAGGCCTCAACAGTGGAGATGCCTCCTGGTTCTGGTGTCCCAGTGCCTGGACAATAAGCTGGATCAATACAGTCAATGTCAAAGGTAATATAGACGGGCCTATCCTTTAACTGTGGGAGATCTTTCCGTAACCCTTCGATTACATGGTAACGTCGCATATAGGTCATCTCATCGGCATAGCGAAACTCATGCTGTTCCCCAGAACGAATCCCATATTGGTACACCCGCTTTTTACCCAGTAACTCCACACAGCGGCGAATCACCGTCGCATGAGAATGCTTTTCGCCAATGAAAGTGTCCCTTAGATCGGTGTGGGCATCAAACTGGAGCAATACAAGGTCTGGATATTTTTCAACCATCCCTCGGATAACGGGATAGGTAATCAAGTGCTCTCCCCCGAGAATCAAAGGAATCTTCTGATCCTCAAGGATTTCTTTCACACTGGAATAGATGATTTCCATACTGCGGTTCACATTGCCGACCGGCAACACAAGATCTCCTCGGTCGACAAAAGGAACCTGAGAAAGATGCCGATCCATATAGGGGCTATACTCCTCTAAACCGTGAGAAGCATTGCGGATTGCTTGTGGTCCAAAGCGACTTCCCGCCTTAAAGCTAACCGTATAATCCATCGGTGCACCTAACATCACTACTTTGGCAGATTCATAATCGGCTTGACTGCCAATGAAAGTTCCTGGTACATGCCATTGTTGTTCTAATTCTTCCATCTTACATCCTCCATCGTTTACAAACGATCATTTGACACAGTGGATCTGCAATCACCATGATCATTATTGAGATAACCAAAAGAATTTAGAAAAACATTCGTTTCCGGTGTAACCCCTGATTTCCTTAAAAACTTAACTGATCATCCAGGGACATTGTAAAGGATAACAATAAAGTTGCCAAGATTCCAGAAATATCAAAGGCATAACATTTTCTTTTATACGGATAAAAGTCCCACCTTCTAAAAATACAACGAAATAATGGAAATGTATCCTTTTTAAAAACAAAGAAAAAGGGAACTTTTACTGTTTATAGCGATTCTCTTGTTAATCAATGATTTAAGTATACAGCATAAGTGTTCTTTAATATGGATTTATATGTTATTTTGTTCATTTCTTTTATAAAAATAATGTTTACCTATTAATATACCAGAAACATACAGATGTGGCAAATAATAATTCTATGTTTTATTTTAAAAAAGTTGTTGACTCTCGGTTTTATTCTTGGTATACTAAAGACAGTTCCACAGGCGGATGTAGTTTAGTGGTAGAACGCCAGCCCTCCAGGCTGGAGGCACAGGTTCGATTCCTGGCATCCGCTCCAGAGTAAAAAAGACCTGTTGCATGATGCAACAGGTCTTTTTTATTACCTACTGCAGAAAGGCGTCTAAAAAAGATTTATCTCCTTTAGCCTTATCCGCATTTTCGTAGGTCCACTGTCCACTTCAATCCCTTCCCTAACTTGGAAGCTGAATTTAAACTCATCTCTCTCTCGGCTCCACAATCAACTGCCCGTGACACTTCCCGCAACGATAACGATCCAGGTTAACCTTTCTTCTCCGCTGATACGTTTGTCCACAATCGATGCATTGATAAAAATAAATTTTTGCCAACGCTTTATTTTCGGGCAAAGTGGGAGCATAACGAAGTCCCTTCACCTTGGTCAACAAGGCGCGAAACTCCGGATCACGGTGTCGATACCCTTTACCTTCTAGATGTAAATGATAATGACAAAGTTCATGCCGTATAATCCCCAAGACAACCTCTTCTCCCATTTGCTCCAAAAACTTAGGGTTAATTTCAATCGAATGATTATGTAAACAATAACGGCCACCTGTTGTTCTCAGCCGACGATTAAAGCGGGCCTGGTGTCGAAAAGGTTTACCAAACTCCTCCAAGGATACTTTTTCGACCCACTGCTGCAAAATTTCATCATTCATCATGGGTCTTATCACTTCCTTATTCGATTGTGGCCACACCTTACTACGACAAACAAGCACAGACAAAAAGCCTATACATATATATAAAAAAAGGACAACAACAAAGGAGGGGAATCGCTTGCCCAGATGGTTACGTAATCAATTGATGCGTGCCTTTCATAGCAAAGACCGCAGGGAAATCCGCTTTCTCAATCAATGTTGGTTCACTTATACCAAGCAGGAACAAAAAAAGGATCCCTCCTCCACTGAAGAGAAAACATCTCCTTGATCTTCCTTTATCATTGCTAGCTTCTTCGATTTGCTTACCCTTCACTCAATCCAAAAGTAGCTTGCAATTTCCTCTTGCTCCTCAGTAAAAGAGGAACAAGTATGCAAGCTACTTGCTTACCTAGATTGGTTGAACCCTCGTCCCTTCTCCTTTAACGGGAAAATAAGCGACGAAAAAAACCTACGTTTCTCTTTTCCAATGGCTCTCTTTGACGGTGAATAAATTTATCACCGAGTAACTTATCTAAAAATTGCTTGGCAGAGATCTTTCCTGCTTCATATTCTCGAATGAGATCCGATCGTTCCTGCAACGTTTTTTCTTGGATGCTCACACTCTTCCTCCTCCCATTGCTTTTTGACTTTCGATTTCTGGCAGGATATTGATATAG
Organism: uncultured Thermoactinomycetaceae bacterium; assembly: GCA_937975135.1. Classification (GTDB taxonomy): domain Bacteria; phylum Bacillota; class Bacilli; order Thermoactinomycetales; family CALJVA01; genus CALJVA01. The sequence continues at coordinate 16,264 of CALJVA010000121.1, forward strand.
AAATGAAGCAGTGCTGCGAGGGAGTTGCCAAAGAGCTGAATCGTTTCCTTCTCTTCTACATTATGGTATGCCGCCGCTTCTTTTCCGGTGATGCTTAAGACTCCTAACGGTTTTTTCCCACTTTTGATCAGAATCGTAGCAATTGACTGGTAAGCCTTCTCAGAGGAAGTGCTTTCAAGAGGCAGCTCCCACTGAACTTCGGGACGGTAGAGGTCCTCTACATAAACCGGTACTTGATGAAGCCAGGTATGTACTGCAGCGTTCGTTCTCGCCTTTTCTTGACTGATTGGAAGGGGTGGATAATGTTCGATACTTGTATGTCCAGCAGCTGCAAAAGGGATTAAGTATTTCTCCGTCTGATCTGGAATGAAAACGACAAGCTTAGGGTCCCGTGTTCTTCCTAAGGGATCACTTGCTTGGGGATTGGTCACCTCAATCACACTTCTTATACAATATAACATATCTTTACAAGCCTTTTCGATCTGAGTGTGCCTACTATCCCAATCTTGATCAACGGTATGTTCCGCTTTACTCATTGCCACCGCTGTAATTTGAGCCAATTGATCGAGGACACCAATAATACGCCCTTTTAGATACACCCGGTCTTCTTCATCTTTAGTCACTCTTTTGTGAAGTCGATAGGTGATCACCAAAACAACGAGCAAAAGAACAAAAAAAGTGGTAAGGACTACCGTATAGAAAAGACGATTTTCCTCAATATTTTGCCAGGTAATCTTAGAGAGCAACATTAAACAAGTTAATAGCAAGACAGTTATAAAAGAAAAGAAAAAAAGCGGTGGAGCTGTTTTAGGATGCTTTTCATAAAGAAATTCAAGTAATTGTCTAAGCGTAGGCCATCCCCCATTCCATTCTCTCGTATTAATCATTATTTCCACGACAGGTGTCATATTCCTGCCTGTGAGGCTGTGGGACACTCATTCCCCAATGCTTAATGAAATGGAACCAGTCCTCAGGATTAAAAAGCACACCTCAAAAGGTGCACTCCATTATAAACTGGATGAACTAAAAAGTTTATTCTCCGCTTTTGCATGAATTTCTCCTATCGATAGCGAATGCTTTTATAACCAATCTAAAGTAAAAGGTGACTGTGATGAAGCAATACTTTGAAATGGATCCAACCTTATTTCCCTTTATACTTTTCTCTCCTCCACATCTGATCGTCCTAATTCTTTTTTCTCTTGGTTTTATCCTGTTTTTTCACTTTGGACCTCGAATCATTCACCCTTCCTTCCGACACCCCTTCCGTTGGGGCTTGGCCTCTTTTTTGTTGATGGGGGAGGTGAGTTGGCAGACTTGGTTATATCTAAATGACGCCTGGAAAATACAGTATAGCTTGCCCTTGGAGTTATGCAGTATTTCTGCACTATTAGCTGCTCTTTTATTGCTTACTCGCAATCCCAAACTTTTTCCCTTTGTCTATTTTTGTGGTATTGCCGGTGCAACCCAAGCGTTAATCACCCCTGCCTTGGAATTTTCCTTTCCACACTTTCGATTCTTTCATTTTTTCGCTATCCATGGAGCCATTATCTTAGCCGCGCTATATATGGTTCGGGTCGAAGGAATGCGACCTCGCCCCTCTTCCATCGGACAAGCCCTGCTGCAGCTTAATCTGGTGGCCCTTCTTATTGGTGCAATAAACAGAAAAATCGATGGAAATTATATGTTTCTAAGCGCAAAACCCCCAGGTCCTTCCCTACTAGATTGGCTAGGTCCCTGGCCATGGTACCTTCTATCGATGGAACTTGTTGCATTGGGATGTTTTGCGCTTCTCTATCTTCCTTTTCTATTTACGGAACGCAAAAAGGCTGAACAAAAAAGTTACGTATAAGATCCGATTGATACTGCAGAAGATTTTAACGAAAATCCATCCAACAGGAAGTTTATTCATTTCCCTGTTCCCACACTTTTAAAAAGGGGTAGGGATTGATCGCTTTCCGCGAAGGTGTCCAGAGACTAGGACGTACAAAGACTCCAAAATGAAGGTGGGGAGCAAACTGCCCTGTCGTTCCTTCTGGGCCATAACCACTATCTCCGACATACCCGATCACTTCCCCCTTCTTAACCCGATCCCCTTTTTCCAACCCCTCTGCATAACGACTTAGATGGGCGTAATAATAAATCATTTGGGGATACTCTTCATCTTGGATGGTCAGCCGCCATCCGCCTAAGGTGTTCCATCCTTTACTAATTATTTTGCCATTACTTACTGAGAGAATAGGGGTCCCCTTCGGAGCCATGAGATCTGTACCCTCATGCTTTCGCTCTCCTCCATAGGAACGAGCAGCCCCCCAGGTATCTCCATAGGAGATCAACTCGCGGTCTTCCTCTCGAAAGGGAAATTGATACGCTTGATCCAAAGAAGCAGTGGCCCATTTGTAGCTCTCGGCAATTGTGATCACCTGCTCAGCTTTATCTGGGGATAGAAGCTTCGCGATTGCTCTTTCTATTGCAGCTTCTGAAATCTTTCCACTCCCAAGTGCCTGTTTCATTTGCTTGGCTCGCTGTACAATGTCCTCTTTTTCGACCTGCTCATACTTATTTTCCACCTCATCCATTGCTGCGAGGTAGTACCAAGGAATCTCCGTTTCTTTTCCTACTTCCACGTAAACTGGAGCTAGTTGCCCTGGCACCTTTAGCTCCGGAATTTCATGGGAAATAAAGTAAGTATTATAAGCATAATAGCCTCCTCCTACAAGAAGGAGAAGAAAGAACAGAAAAAAGATCCATTTACGCACACCGCATACGCTCCCTTAACTCATAGACAAGACAGAATGGTCCAGCTTTTCTAATCTTCCTTTATTTATAGTAGTGAATCTATTTTGGGAGCACAAGCAGATCTTATAGGTATATCTTCTTCGACGACCTAACATAGACTCCAACAAAAAAACCGCCCTCGGCGGTTTGCTGACACGCTCTATTAATCCGTTGAAAGGATGGTTCGATTACTCATCTCCGGGGACATCGTATGTTCTACTTCCTCTTCTGAAAGCGGCTCAAAAGGTTCAGGTAGATAGAGAATGACTAGTGATTGTTCTCCTTCAATCATGCTTGAGTCAAGGGATTGATCAATGATCTTATCTGTATCGGTCTGTAATTGATCATAAATCACTGTTTCCTTGTCATCAAAGGCAACCTGCTCCCAATCAAGCAGTTTCACCAGATACAAATCGACAGGCCGTGATTCCTTATTACCATAGATAATCTGGTACGAATACGTTTTTTTCTGATCCAGTCTTTGATTTAGCCAAGCATGATACAAGTGGTCAGGCTTACTTATCAACGTTCCATGAATTCTTTTTTCTTTACTTTCATAACCCAATCGAGTTAAAGTGGGCCTCTCTTTGGGAATTTCCTCAATATCCTTTAGAATATTTAATCGAACGGTATACAGTTGGGAGTAACGCAAGGTTTCTTCCAGTGACTTCATCTTTTTATAGGGCTCTCTGACGATCACGTAGTGGATGGAGTGAAAACCCTTTTCCAATCCTTTAATCGTCACTTCCATCTCCTCGTATTGATTTGCCTCCAATTGAAACAGATACTTATTTACATTTTTTCCATCAATCTCAAAGTTAAGCTGTTGTCCATGATTAAATATAAGAAGAAGAAACTTACCTGGTTCGGATGTTTTATTGCCAAAGACAACCTGCTTTTTAAATGTACTTTTGTTGGTAGTGTAAGAGCGTTGATTCTCAATTTTTCCATTATCATAAAGGCCCAAAGAGAATCCTTCCTGATTTTTAGCCATAGGCAATTGATCTTTCTCATAAGGGTCTTCTGCTTGCTGCAACAGAGAACAACCACTGATTATCATCACCAGGAGAATTGCAAAATATTGTTTGAATTGCGGCATAATTTTTTACATCCCCTAATCCCCACAGAATACGTCTGCCAACCTGGATACCTAATCATAACTTATCGGTGTAGGTAGTGGTTGGATACCAGCTTTTGTAGCCAGTATGCTTAAAAGTATGGTTCGATTGGGACTTCCATCGTGCAGTAGGAATTTTAAAGCTTTGCTGCTTTGACGATGCTGCAGCAGTAGAAGCGTTATTATTTGTTTTGGAAGAACTATGCTCTACTACGCTACCAAAAAACAGAGTGTTTTTTACACCGATTGTATTTATTGCTTTATATGTCTTTTTTGAACTACTTGTATAAGAAGCCGATCTTCCATTCCCGTAAATTCTCACCTGAGGGGATCCAGACCACTTCTCCCAAACTCTACTAATCGAAGAGGATGCTGACCAATATGGAGCAGCATTAATAGTAAACTCACCTTCCGATTCTGGGATCATACCTTTTTCTACAGTCCCCTGAATCACTTCACCGTTCGAGTCCAGGTATCGCGTTACATTAACTGTATCCCCAAATTCGTCAATGTATTGCTCTTTTTCCACAATAACACTATCACCATTCTCATTGCTAGCCTTAGCAAGAGTAGCAGGCATAACAAGAGAAACTGAAACAGCTAGACAAAAAACAGGTAGGAAAATTTTTTCCTCATCAAAGAATACCCCCATTCATTCCTACTTCGAGAACATTGGTACCGAAATTCCCCCTCAAGATCTCAGAACCCAGATAACACTACTACCTATTCCTACATTATTTTTGCATTTTTCCCTCCTATTCCTTTTTCGTATATCCATGCTATCACACCATTTATCCGAATTCAAGTTATTTTTTTATAGGATTAATTATTGGGATAAATTAATTCCCTAACTAATATTATGATAGAAGATAATGTTTTCGCGAACAAAAATATTCCTCCATGTACATTCACATTAGAATTATTACAGTAAAAATAGGGAAAGCGCCGGAAAGCAGTTAAATCTTTCAACAATGCTTCCCAGCACTTTCAAGATTTATATTTCCTTAACCCACCTTCTCTGAAACCAGCGGCTCTCTTCCGCTGCTCCAGAACCTAAATAGACCCCGATCACGATTAAGAGGAAGCTCGCCAGATGGGAAAGATACAATTTCTCACCCAAGAAAAAAGCCGCTCCTAATAAGGCGAAGAAAGGTGTAAGGTTAATAAATACAGCCGAGGAACCAGGACCCAATCGTTGAATGGCTACATTGTACATCATATGTCCCAATCCTGTTGCTAAGATACCTGATGCAAAGAAAACCAACCAGGCCAAAGAAGAAACATCCCAAAATTGATGTAATCCTTCTGGATCCAGAACCCAGCTAATCCCAAAAATAAATATGGATCCGATCAGAAACATTAGGGCCGTCATTTGCTTGGCATCCAAAGTATCCGTCACTTTTTTGATAAGAATAAAGCTGGTCGCTTGTGAAGCTGTGGAGGCACCAACTAAGAGATCACCCCAAAGATTCCCTCCCGCAACATTACCGCCTCTTAGAATAACGAAAATAACTCCAATAAGACCCAATAGGACCCCAGTTCCACGTAGCCAACTGAGCCGCTCTTTGAGGAAAAGGACCCCCAATAAAACTGTGGTTAAAGGTACCAAAGCAAGGATAAGTGCTCCATGGGTCGCTGAGGTTAGTTCCAAACCAAGTGCTAAAAAAGAATGGTGACAAATTACCCCGAAGAGAATTGCTCCTCCAAGATAGACTCGTGTTTGATTGGTAAGTTTTCTCCAATCTCCACGGAATAAAAATGGTAACAAGACCAACCCAGCTATGAAAATCCGTAAGGCTTGCATCATAAGGGGCGGGAAGTGTAGAACCAAAAATTTAAGTGCAACTGTATTTAATCCCCAAACCAACATTATCATTACCATAATTAAGTAGACGAATCGTTTGTTCATCTCTGCCCCCTCCCCCAATATAATTTCGAGTCGCGAAAAATTAATCTATGTTTGATTCTACTTCTTTTCCATTTTCTCAGCAATATGGGTTTCATTCCAGGAAAAAGGATGCAGCTCTATCCCCCCATAGATAAAAACCATAAGGGGTATTATCACATCCCTGGGTTACTTAGTTTGCCAAATAACAACTCCCGTGGCTTGGTACTTTATCTTATTCTAGACTCTTTCGGAAAGATTGCTATTCCTGTCGAAGAAGGAGATCTTTTTTCCTCTTTTGTAGATAGAGAAGGGAAAGTGAGGCAGGTTGTAAAATGGATAAGAAACCGATATATTCCATCCCTTTACCTCTTACAGTCTTTCTACTGGCAGTGGTCGATATTGATTCCTGGTGATCAAGAAGGAAGAACTGGCTATTCGCATTTTGAAAAAGAAGTCGCCTATTATCTCCGGATGGATTAAAGAGAAAAGGTCAGGAGGGAAGCGACGATGAGAGAAGCAGAAGATTCAGTAGAAAGGGTTGAAAATGAAAAGGTAGAATGGATCTTTCCTATAGAGGAAACTCATGAAAAAGAAAAAGAGACACTCCCCCCTTTTATTTCAATTAAATCTGATGAAGATTCAGCTCAAGAAGATTTTTCTGAGACGGATTCATCATTTGTTGACAACAAAGGTACTGAAGAATCACAAAGTTGGAGAGAAAGACCAAATCCCTTTACTAAGATGATCGATGCCCTTAAAAGTATGAAACCTCTTACGGAAATTAAAGTTCGACAATGGATGGAACAATTTCTTCACCTGATGGAAAAAAGGAAACGAAAAGAAGTTACTGAGGAGAAAAATAAAGGGCAAGTAAGTATAAAATTAGGATTAATGACAGGAAAAAAAGAGCTAGTTTGCGACTTTTGCGAAGTGTGTGACCACTTTTATCCTGGAGCAGTTTTTGCTGATGTCTACGTAAATGGGCGCCTCCAGTGGATGATGTGTCCCAATTGTCTGTTGTACTGTAAAGAACAAGCAAATGGCTCTTTGGAACAAAATATTCGCGCCCGTTTTCACAAGTTAGCTCACCGTTTGGAAAAGTCCGCCCGTCAGGCGCGTAGTTTGGCCATTGCAGAAGACTTCCGTACTCCAAGCCTTCATGAGTGGGAAGCCTGGGAGACAGCTTCCTATGCCGTACAAGAAGTTGCTGCCACCAATCAAAGGTGGGACCCGTAGTTTATGTAGCTTTTTCAAAAGAGTTTTCAATGATCGGACTTCCCCTGTACTTTCTTCGGGCTCTTTCTTTGTAAAAAAATCGGCTACCTGTTTTGGTAGCCGATTTTTTTATCTCTATAACGGTAACATACTGAGAGATACACGCTCCCGCTCTTTGTCAACGGAGATTACCCACACATCAACAACATCTCCTACAGAAACAATATCCATGGGATGACGTACATACCCCTCGCTCATTTTGGAGATATGAACCAGGCCATCATTTTCGAGTCCAATATCTACAAAAGCACCAAAGTCAACAACGTTACGAACCGTCCCTTTCAATTCCATTCCTTCCTGCAGATCCTCCAATTTTAGGACATCCGAGCGGAAAATTGGAGCAGGAAGTTCCTCCCGAGGGTCTCGACCAGGACGTAGTAGAGCATCAATAATATCCCGTAGTGTGGGAATACCACAATCCAATTCTTCGGCATAATGGGTCACGTCTACTTCTCGAAGTCTACGATTTAGTTTCTCCGTCCCGATCTCTTCTGGCTTTGCTCCCAATAAAGCCAGTAATTTTTCTACTATATCATAGGATTCGGGGTGAATAGGGGTTTTATCCAGTGGATTTTCTCCATCCATAATCCGTAAAAAGCCGACACATTGTTCAAAGGTTTTGGCCCCCAAACGTGGTACTTCTGCCAGCTCTTCTCGTCTTCGGAAGCGTCCCTGTTCCTCTCGCCGTTTTACAATATTTTTAGAGACCGCAGCACTCACTCCTGATACATATTGCAACAAAGAAGGGGATGCCGTGTTCACATCTACACCAACATGGTTTACTACTGATTCCACAACTGTAGCTAAACTTTCGGCGAGTCTTTTTTGTGACACATCATGTTGATATTGTCCTACGCCTACAGCCTTCGGGTCAATTTTGACCAATTCTGCCAAAGGATCCTGCAAACGCCGAGCAATAGAAACAGCACTCCGCTGCGCTGCATCAAGATCTGGGAATTCTTCTCTTGCCAATTTCGAAGCAGAATAAACACTAGCCCCTGCTTCATTCACAATGACATAATAAACTTCCCGGTCCAATTCACTAATCAGGTCAGCAATAAACTGCTCCGATTCACGTGAAGCCGTTCCATTGCCAATGGCAATCAAATCAATCTCATATTTCTCAATCAGATTACGTACCACTTCTTTGGACTCATCAATTCGATTTTGCGGAGGTGTGGGATAAATAATATCCACATGGTGTACTTTACCGGTATCATCCACAACTGCTAGTTTACATCCTGTGCGGTATGCAGGATCAAGACCAAGTACGGTTTTTCCACGAACCGGTGGCTGCAGCAACAACTTACGCAGGTTTTCGGAAAAAATATGAATCGCCTGCTCCTCCGCCTTCTCTGTCATTGCGGCCCGGATCTCCCGCTCAATGGAGGGGGCAATTAACCGCTTATAACTGTCTAAAGCCACTTCTTGCAAGATAGGAATGGGAGGATGAGGAAACCACTTTTCGAGATACTCCAGGATCGGCTGCTCATCAACCACTATCTTGACGCGAAGTACTTCTTCCCGCTCCCCACGATTTACTGCTAGAATCCGGTGAGCAGGCATTCGATGTACCGGCTCCTCATATTCATAATACATTTCGTAAACGGTTCGGGCTTCTGGATCCCGTGCTACTGTGACCAGTCTTCCCTGTTTCCAAGTATATTCCCGAATCCATTTACGAACTTCAGCATCATCTGCAATCTCTTCGGCGATGATATCCATTGCCCCTGCCAGTGCAGCCTCAACTGTATCTACACCTTTTTCCTCATTTATAAATCCTTCAGCCTCTTTGTGTACCGCTGCTTCATCTTGGGCTTCCCGCATAAAATCAGCAAGGGGACCCAAGCCACGCTCCCGGGCAACGGAAGCCCGGGTTTTTCGCTTGGGACGGAAGGGGCGATACAAATCCTCCACTTCTTGCAATTTGGTAGCTTGCATAATTTTCTGTGTCAACTCATCGGTAAGTTTCCCTTGCTCGTCAATTAAACGGATTACTTCTTCTTTTCGCTTATAGAGCTGGACCATGTATTGATATCGCTCTTCGATGGCCCGCAACACTTCTTCATCCAATTCTCCTGTCCGTTCCTTTCGGTAACGGGCAATAAACGGAATCGTATTTCCTTCTTCGATCAACTCGACACTTGCTTGGACCTGCCGATGCGTAATCCCCAATTCGGCAGCAATCATTGAGTAGATCTGTTGTGTATCCATACACCGCCTCCGTCTGTAAGCAAAAAATCGTGCTTACTCATCATACCCTGTGTCGGCACTTGGTGCAATGGATAAAGGAAAGTTAAACGGATACATCCCGTTTGTTAAAAATCAGCCAAGAGGTAACATTAAAGAGAACGAAATAAATCACCAACATCGTGATGGAGAAGGATAAAGTCATCCCTTCTATCCAAGGGGTCCCATCAAAGTAGGGGGTCAAATCTGTATTAGCGAATAGAAGGTATTTTACCCAGGTAATATCCATCGCCGCCAAAATTGACACCAGCTGTACCCCAGTAAACATAAGAAATATAGCCAACCCAATTGCTAAAGAGCTGCTTCGAAAAACAGCAGAGATCATAAAAGCAAAAGTAGCCATCATCAAGAGATCTATACATTGAAAACCAAAGAGACTTAATGTATGAAGGAACATGTTTTTCTCCACAACTTGTCCATTCTCATAAGCTAGATATGGCTTGGTTACATCTCCCAACCCAAATAGAAGTGCACCGATCAAGAAAGAGAATAAAAAGAGAATCACAAGCATCGTCAAGGCAAATTGAAAGGTAGCAATATACTTGGATAACAAGATTTTTGAGCGGCTAACCGGACGAATCAGAAGTAGCTTTACCGTTCCCCAAGAAAATTCACCTGCTACACTGATGGCACCCACAATAATCGTAAATAACGTAATCAATGATATAAGACTTGCTGCATTATGGACAAACTCCCACGCCGAATCTTCGGGAGAAATATTATGATCCAATCGGTATTGGTTAATAGCATAAGATTCCTTAAGAAAATCCTGATACAGCCGAGCATTCCCCTCCTCTTCCACCTTGGCCAATTCCTTTTCATAGGATTTATTTTCCTCTTCTAATACTGTACGCCAATCCTTGCCTTCAAAGTCATTAGGAGAATCGATTTTTAGTAGAATACCAAACAGCAACGTAACTACCAGCAAAATCCCAATCATCACCCATGTACCAATCCGGCGATAAATCTTCATACTCTCATTTTGTAACAATTTTACAAAGCTAAGCAATCTGACCACCACCTGTAATCTCTAAGAATCGGTCTTCTAGTGTTTTTGTTGCCTTTTGGATACCATAAACACGGATTCCGTGGGTTACCAACATCGCATTTAGATCAGGAATTTGCTCCCGTTTGATCTTGGCTAAAATCCCATCTTCGGTAACTGTAAGCTGATAATCGGGAAACATCTTTTTAAGGTAGGAATCCGCCTCAGGTAGAGGATCAATAAGAAACAAGACTGCATGTTCCTCTTCAGCATCGACAAAATCCCGTACTTCTTTCACTTCAATCAATTTCCCTTGTTGGATAATCCCAATTCGATCACACATTAACTCCATCTCGGATAGGATGTGACTGGAAACGAAGACAGCCAAACCTGTCTCAGCGGCCAACTTTTTTAGCAGATCCCGAAACTCGCGAATTCCTGCAGGATCCAAGCCATTGGTTGGTTCATCCAAAATCAGGATAGAAGGTGAATGCAGGAGTGCCTGTGCCAAACCTAGACGTTGACGCATCCCTAGGGAATAGGTTTTTACTTTTTCGTGGATTCGTTTTTCCAATCCAACAATCCGTACTACTTCATCTATCCGCTCTTTACTCACTCCTTTACACATGCGCCAGAAGTGTAATAAATTTTGGTAACCGGTAAGGAATTTATAGAGTTCTGGATTCTCCACAATTCCTCCAACATGGGCAATCGCTTGCTCAAAGTTTTTCTTTAAGGACACTCCCTTAATCCAGACATCTCCTTCACTTATTGCACTTAAGCCAACAATCATCCGAATCGTTGTTGTCTTTCCAGCACCATTGGGCCCCAAAAATCCGAATATTTCTCCCGGATATACTTCAAAGCTCACTTTATCAACGATTTTTTTCGCACCAATTTGCTTGGTTAATCCTTGCACCCGTAAAACTGGATCTTTCCTCAAGATTTTCACTCCATTTCCAACTTTTAATTCTGAGTGTGATTTCTTTGTTCCTACCAGTGAACTAATAGTAATACAATTTTTCTCACTTCTTGCTCCTTCAAACTTAAGCAAGGTGTGAGATAAAGAATTCTTTCTTGTAAAATAATCTCCTATTTATGTAAAGTCCTTCGATCTGATTTTTATAATATAGGAGAGGTGTTACACTAATCGGAAGAAAGTGTTGCAAAAGAGTATAAAATGTTTATACAGATTTTAAGAGTTGAGGTTTGTCTGAATACACTTTTTTCATCCATTGGAGTAAACTGATTTTTTTGTTTTCATGTAAGGCATCTATCTCCATAACCTCGATCAGCTTTCCTTCCCGAAAAGCCACAAATATATCAAGCAGAGGCTCTATTTCATCCACTTCATGTGTAGTGAGAATCACTGTCTGCCAGTCCAGATCAACAAAGGAAATTACTCCATTGATAATTGACTCGCGTACCACAGGATCTAAGCCAGATAAGGGTTCATCTAATAAAATATAGGGAACTTCACGGGACAAGGTAAGTGTAATTTTTACTCGACCTTGGTTTCCTTTAGATAGATCTTCTATCTTCCTGTTAAGTTCAAGTTGCAAAAAGTCGACGATCTGATAAGACTTTTCTTTGTTAAAATCATTAAACTGAGAAGAGTAGTAATCGATCGCCTCTTGCACCGTAAAAAATGAATAGGTGATATCACGTTCAGATAAATAAGCCACTTTCCGAGCAATCCGCCGATCAACCTGTTCTCCGTCTATGGTCACGATCCCATGTTTAGGTTTAGTAATACCCGCCAGTAATTTAAGAAATGTCGATTTTCCACTTCCATTTGGTCCAATTACACCGATCACTTTTCCTTTCGGCAAGCTCAAATTTACATCGATCAGTGCAGGTTTGCGTCCATAATGTTTCGATACACCCCTCAGCTCAATCACTTTTCATCCCTCCATTTAAATCATGTTTTAGGTATTCTTCCAGTCCCAAAAGAATCTCTTCTGGAGAGAATCCCATCGCCTCCATCGCACGGACAAAATCCGCAATTTTTTCATGCCGCATCTCCTCCCGCAAACGATCCAGGCGCTCTTTTTTATTTGTGATAAACGTACCCTGCCCCCTACGCACTTCCACCACACCCATTCTCTCCAGTTCACTATAGGTTCGTTGCACCGTATTTGGATTCACCCCCGACTGAAGGGCCATCTCACGTACGGAAGGCAGCTTTTCTCCTGGCTGAAGCTCTCCACGCAAAATTTTCCGATTTACTCGCTCCGCCAGTTGGAGGTAGATGGGACTATCCGCATCAAACCCCTCCTTCATCATTCACGCCTCCACTTGTTTATCAATTAGCCACATAGATATAAAAAAGAAAAGCAGGTACCAAAAACTTAGTAAAATAATAGGTAAAAGTGGATTTGTGACATGTGATAATATAAATACAGATCCAGCAAAAAGCAAAGATATCAAAATAAAAACCGCAAACAAGAACAACCAACTCCAAATTCCTAACTTTAATTTTACGCTGTGGTACAGAGACCAAAGAAGAAGGACAAACAATGTTATTCCCAGTGATATGAGTATCCCTATAACGCTATGAAAAGCGTTCTTTTCTAGAGCCTCAGAAATAATAGCACTAAAAGCTAAATCTTTTTGCTTGGAAAGAATATAAAGTGGAAAACAAGCGCTTACAAGCAAACTTAGAAACAAAGCTAACAAACCATTTAGTAACTTTGACAGAAGAAGCAACCAGGCAGGTTGAGGATTATGGAGCCAGCGATGTAATTTTTTACCTTCTTCTGTTAAACTATTGAAAATATAAACAGGCAATAAATAGTAGAGGCATAAGTTAAAAAAACCACTGCTTAGGGATAATTTATCTTTCTCCGAAATTATAAAAATTATTAGTAGATTGGCAACAATAATTGCCGCCAAAATCCCAAAAAATGTAGACCGTCCCACTCGAAAATCTTTCCGCAACAAACCAAACCAAGTGATCAAAGAAATCTCTCCTTTCATCTGTATTAGTGTATTGGTTAGATAATACACTAGGTCACTAATGTTGTCAAGGTAAATTTCATAAAAATTAGAATCGACATAAAAGGAAATCCCCCATTGGACAATCTTTCCTTCACGAATCAAACTTAACTCCTCTTCACATCCTACAAAAAAGTCATCTATTCCAAAAAAGGAGTCCAAAAAATTGTTAAAAATAAGAAGCAGCTTCTTCATAGGGTTAATCGGAGTTTTTTTATGTACTTTTTTTCTATTAACCACTTATGGGGGGAATCAAGACACAAAAGAGGTAAAGAATGTTATCTTTATGATTCCTGACGGTTATTCAGCAGCTTACGCCACCAATTATCGATGGTTCAAAGGCTCTGAACCTTTGATGGATCGTATGTTGGTCGGAATGGTAAAAACGTATTCAGCTAGCTCCGAAGTCACCGATTCTGCTGCAGCAGGGACCGCAATGGCGACGGGGGTAAAGACGAAGAATGGAATGATTAGTATCAGTCCAAAGGGAAAAAAGCTACAGACGATTCTGGAAGCAGCAAGTGATGCAGGTAAGTCCTCGGGGCTAGTGGTCACCTCTACGGTTACTCATGCTACACCAGCCGTTTTTGCTTCCCATGTTACCTCACGAAAAAAAGAAGCGGAAATTGCAAAACAATATATCGGAAAGGTTGATGTGATTTTAGGAGGGGGGAAGAAGTATTTTCTTCCGAAATCACAAGGTGGGGTACTACAGAATGAAGATTTAATAGCAACTGCTTTGAGGCAAGGGTATCAATTGGTGGAGTCGAAAGAAGAACTTCACACTGCAAAAAAGAACAAGCTCCTCGGGCTATTTGCTGAGGAAATGATGGCATCAGAACTGGATCGCCAAAAAACTTCACAACCTAGTTTGGCAGACATGACAAAAAAAGCAATCGAAACACTGGATAGAAATAAAAAAGGCTTCTTTTTAATGGTGGAAGGAAGTCAAATTGATCAAGCGATTCACAATCACGATGCTGCATGGGCAATGGCGGATACGGCAGCTTTTGAAAAAGCAGTAGAAGTAGCCCTTGATTTTGCAAAAAAGAATGGCAAAACCCTGATTGTAATCGCCGGAGATCATGATACAGGGGGCATGTCTGTCGGAGGATATGAACAATATCAGGCCAATGTAGACTTGTTGCGTCAAGTAAAAGCAACAGGGGAAGAGATGGCTCGTCAGCTACGTCCAGACCGCACAAATATAAGAGCCACAGTAAAAAATGCTACACAACTTGATTTGACTGACACAGAAGTACAAAAGATTCGTAATGCCAACAATCCAACCCGAGCAATCAATGACGTAATCAGTAAACGAGCGCTCATTGGTTGGACCTCTTCGGTTCACACAGGAACAGACGTTCCTCTCTATGCTTATGGACCAGCGTCAGAACTATTTGCTGGACTGAAGGATAACACAGACCTACCAAAACTAATGGCCAAAGCAATGGGAATCAAACTAAATAACTGATTATAGGAAATTAGTGCAGAAACCCCTTCATTTCAATAGAACAATTCCATCAAACCTTTTTCATATGATTTCAGAAGGATCCAATTTGATCGCTTCTCGTAATTTATCCAATGCCCGTCGCTGAATTCGAGAAACATGCATTTGGGAAATTCCCAGTTTCTCTCCAGCCATCTTTTGGCTCATGTTTGAAAAAAAGGTCAGGTTGATCACAGCCTGCTCCCGTTTGGTTAAAGTCTGAAAAGCTTTTTCCAACAATATTTTCTGATCCACTTGGTCATATCCTTGGTCATCATCTCCGACAAAATCGAGTAAAGTAGCATGATTTCCTTCGCCTGTATCGATGGGGGTATCGACTGACACCGCATGGTAGTTGCTGCTCATTTCCATTGTCTCCAGCACCTCTTCTGTCGTTACACCAAGAAAGTCCGCAATTTCGTCCACTTTGGGAGAACGCTGGAGACGAATGGTTAACTCTTCGACAGATTTTTTTATTCGTGGTCCCAGCTCTTTAATTCTTCTTGGAACATGTACACTCCAGGTTTTATCACGTATATGACGCTTAATCTCACCTACAATTGTAGGAACAGCAAACCCTTCAAAACTGCCTCCATAAGAAGCGTCATATCGTTTTAAGGCTGCGATTAAACCAACCATTCCCACTTGGACCAGATCTTCGAATGGCTCTGTTCCTCGTGCAAATTTAGCAGCTAAGATTTCGACCATTTCCCGATAATGGGCGACCAATTCCTCCTGCACCTGGGGATCTTCTTCTTTATTGTAAGAAATGATCTTCTCCCGCAGTTCTTCTTCAGTAAGAGTGTGTTTCTTTGGGAGTGTTGACATTCCAATCAACCCCGTCCCTCCGAATATACTTGGTCAAAGTGACAAGAACACCCTGTTCTCCTTCAATCTCGACACGGTCCATTAAAGATTTCATCAGATAGAGGCCCAATCCTCTTTCACGAAGCGATTCTAAAGGGGTATCCTTACTTACCGGACCCGCTTTCTTTTTTGCCGAAACAATATCAAAACTGGCACCATGATCCAATACCCGTATCTGTAAGCGATCTGCAAAAATATCACAATAAATTGATATTTCTCCTACTTGGCCAGAGTAAGCATGATCTACCACATTGGTACATGCCTCTGAAACGGCAATCTTCAGATCTTCAATATCGTCATAGGAAAAACCCATCCGGGTCGCAACACCGGAGATTGCCAATCTAACGACTCCAACATAATCTGCTTTTGCTGGAATCGTTAGTCTAATCCAGTCCTTCGGCTGCTCTTTCATCATTCTTCGTCCCCCTGCACTTTATCCTCGATCTTGAAGATCTCCGATAAACCTGTGATGTTAAATAACCGACGCAGACGTTGATTTGGACCAATAAGAACCAATTTTCCAGAGCCTGCTTTTAAAAGCTTGTAAGCGCCGATTAATACTCCAAGTCCAGTGCTATCCATATAATTAACACCAGATAAGTCTATACTGATTTTCTGATGCTCCTTACAGAGCGGGAGTAATTTTTCTCGCAATTGAGGTGCAGTATAAGCATCGATCTCACCTTCAATTACAAGTCTTGTATCGTAACTGGTCGTAGCTGCTTCTTCTTTTATCAATAGATTCATCCGTTGTTGACAGGAAGTTAGCCTTTCGGCACGTGCAAGCTGTCCCATTCCTATATGGATCAAGGACAGCTCTTCTCCTGTCTTTTCACTCCTTTCAAAACTTAAGTCCCCATCATCATTACCTCTTTACTATCTACCCCCTTCTTCTGACGATAAAACTTACAGGCGACGAACCAGCAGAATCGTTTGATCATCGTGTAACTCGTAGTTAGCTAGCTCATGTAAATCCTGAGAAATCGCATTTACCGCTTTTTGCGCCGATTGATCCAAATGCTTACGAATTAGCTCAGCAAATTCTTCACGCTCGAGAAATTTACCATTCACCCTGCTCTCAGTTACACCATCAGAAAATAAAATGATTGCATCGCCAGATGCAAGGCTAAAATTGTACTCAGGATAGCGAATATCCCGAGAAACTCCCAGTACCAGTCCTTTTGCCTCCATATCATAAAATTTCCCCTCATCGCTACGATAAATAAATCCCGGCTCGTGTCCTGCAGCAGCGTAACGAAACTGATGGGTTTCAGTATTGTAAACACCATAAACCATTGTAATAAACATACTGTTATCTACATTCCGTTCCACCACACTATTCAATCGGCGTAAAGTCTCCGCAGGCGACAAGTGATCATCTAAACCATCCATCGCATATTTAATCATGGACATACAAAGTGCTGCTGGAATACCACTTCCAATTATATCTGATAGAGCGATTCCAAAGGAGCCATCTCCATGATCTGTAAAGTTATAATAATCCCCACTCATTCTCTTAGCTGGAACACTGACTACCCCCACTTCCAGACCTGGACAGGAGGGAACTGATTGAGGCAAAAGAGACTGCTGCATCCCTACAGCTACATCAATCTCATTTTCTAACTCCTGTTGACGATTTACAAGATTCTCATGTTCCTGGTAAGCGATTCCATAAGTAACCATCGTTTCGATAAGAAAGCTTAATGAATCTCGCACTTCCTGTGATGCATCTGGAATCATTTTACGAATCGCCAAGGCATGATAGCCTACAATCTCATCTGGAGGAATGCGATGTTCAATCATCCATTTACTTAGTTGTTGCACGGCGTAAAGCTGCTCTTCTTTCCGATCACGAAGATAGTTCGCCAAAAGTTTTTCATACCGTTTTCGAAAAGATTCATGCATATCCGATCACCTCAGTGTCCATTACCCCTCGGTTCTATGAACCATAAGTGAATGTATTTTCACATTGAACACTTCCAAACAAAAAAAGGATGTGATTACTGGAATCGCATCCCTTGTAAAACCCTTGTTTATATGCGGTTTTTTCCGTTATGGATAGCGCTCGTTGCTTAGCGATATTATCCATCAACCCAATTCGATGAGCAGCACACACCTAATATCAGTAGTCTCACTTGATTTCTCTCTATGTGTCCAGTTATCAAAGAACATTTGTTATTGACCTATTCACATTATAAAGAAGTTTTCGCCTTCGACCTTCCCGGTTTGAGGATGGGAGCCTTTCACGGAAATCCGTTAAAAATCAATGAGACCTAAACTGATTTGCAACGCATCATTCACCCGAGACATCATCTCTTCGTCTAGATGCGTAATTTTATCGGTGAGACGCTGCTTGTCAATGGTCCGAATCTGCTCTAAAAGGATTACGGAATCACGGTCAAAACCGTACGCTTTTGCATCAATTTCTACATGAGTCGGCAATTTCGCCTTCTGAATCTGGGCTGTAATCGCGGCAACGATCACGGTAGGGCTAAACCGGTTTCCGATATTATTTTGAATGACAAGTACAGGACGCACCCCACCTTGCTCCGATCCTACCACCGGTGACAGGTCGGCAAAATATACGTCGCCGCGCTTTACAATCAAAACGATTACACCCCGCTCACCAAGCGAATTAACGTATTATCCGCTTCTTCTTCTGCCTCAAAGGCCTCTGATGCAATGTTTAAATTAATCTTAGCCATCTCCATATATCCTTGTTGCATCATTTCACGGATGATTCGCTTTTTCCTTTCATTCAGATAAAGCTTCATCGCCTGTCGAATAAACTCGCTTCGATTTGAGTTCTCTCGCTGCACCACACCATCTACTTCTTGCAGCAAGTTTTCCGGTAGACTAATCATGATTCGTCTGGTGTCGGACAACTCGTGCACCCCCAACCATCATCGCCGATCGCAAGTTCATTTACTTCATATCGCCATAAAAGCGATCTGTTTTTCTCCACAACCAACCTACTGTCAACCCTTATCAATATTACCATTATGTCGAAACGGTTGCAAAAATATACTCGAAGATTAGTTCATTATGCCGCAGACATTATTAAGTCTATTCGCTTTTTCCTTTAAAATTCCTTCTCATAAGAAAGGGAAATTATATCCGTTTTTAGTTCCATCATTCATTTGAAGTTCGCATCATAAAAAATGTTCTCTTACATGTTGGCTACTTATAACAACTTCCCTTAAGCGAATACCTACATCCGCCTGCTTCTAGTTATGATAGCATACTTCCTTCGTTGAAGCATCTTAAATATTGATCGTTTCAAGACTTGAATGGACAACCTTCCGTCATCTGGCCCCCTCAGAAGTACTTCTCTCTTCTAAGCTTGTGCGCTCAAACCGTTTCTTGTATACATGCAATTTTATATGAATCATCCACAGTATACTCGGTTTTAAATTTAAGAATCTAGATATCTAGGGAGATAGAATCATTGCCAAACTTACCCAAGACGATTCATCTTGGCAATAACCCGTCCATTTTCCAAGTAGATTCTTGGTACCCGTCGACTAATCATACATGTGATCTCGTAAGGAATTGTGGAGAGAAGATTGGCAATCTCAGAAGCAAAAATAGCCTCCGTCCCCTGCCGGCCATAAACCACAACTTCTTCATCAGGAGAGACAGGCATTACCTCTGTTACATCGATCATTAACTGATCCATGCAAATGCGGCCCACTACAGGAACACGACGCCCTTTAACCAGTACCTCTCCTTTACCGGATAATAGCCGGCTGTATCCATCTGCATATCCTATTGGCAAGGTAGCAATCCATCGTGTTCCATCACTAAGATAGGTTCGACCATAGCTGACCCCTTCCCCTGCGGATGGACGTTTTAAGTGGACAATTCGTGTTTTCAGCGATAGGGCAGGTTGCAAATTCACAACCTGATGATTTACATCTGCCGAAGGATAATACCCGTACATGCCAATTCCTATCCGCACCATATTATGGGCATATTCAGGCAAATCAATTGCCGCTGCACTGTTAGAGGTATGAATTATCGGGAAGGTGATTCCTTTTTCACGTAACTGGGTGATGATCTTTGAAAATCTCCTGTACTGTGTTCGGGTATGGGTTTTATCCCTTTCATCTGCAGTTGCAAAGTGGGTGAACAAGCCCTGGAGATGAAGGCCCTGAATTTGCTTCAGTCTCTCGATCGCAGGGATAACCTCTTCCAAGGCAAGACCCAATCGACCCATTCCTGTGTCAATCTTAAGATGGACCTGAGCTTTCTTCCCTTTTTTCTGCACCTGTTGAACAATCATTTCTGCTGCCTCTAGTGAAGAGATGGTTAAGGAGATTTCTTTTTCAATTCCCACGGGAATTCCGCGAGGGGGTATATATCCCATCACTAAAATCGGTGCCTTAATTCCTGCAGCCCGTAGTTCAAGAGCTTCATCAAGAAAGGCAACTCCCAGCCAATCTACTCCTGAGGAAAGGGCGGCTTTGGCAACAGAAACCGCACCATGTCCATAGGCATCGGCTTTTACAACCGCCATGATTTTTACATCAGAAGAAAGATGACGACGAAATTCCCCAATATTATGTTTGATTGCATCTAAATCGACCTCTACTACTGTATCCCGATAGTAACATTCACTCATCATAACATCCTCACCCATACCGCAGTTTTTCCAATTGAATCTTTACTTTTGCTAGAAATTGATCACTTACTAGAAGGGGGATTCGTTCGTTGCCGGATTGTAAATAGTGCAAGTCAATCATCTGTTCTCTTTTCAGAGGAATCACTTTCTCCCACTTTCTCTTACGAATGGTCAGATGATTTTCCAAAAGGATGTATCGAGGCCGAAGAATTAGAAGGTATAAAAGGGGGGAAATCGCCATCACTACTCCTGCCAATACCAAAAGACCGATCACAAATGGAATTGACCGAAATGTAAAGTTAGGAAGAAGAATAAAAAGAAACCCTAGTAAGAACAAGATAATTTCCAACCCACGAAGCCAATTATCCTTGCGATACAAAAGCAAGGTATAAGTCGGTGTCTCCTCACAAAGTGAGCGATTTTTCACGAAAATCACCCGTCCCATCATTTATTTTTTTATAATACATTCTCTTTCCTTCAATTGCAAAGCTGAAAAAAAGACAAAAAATGGACAGATCGATTTCTGCCCATTGACATACTCAAATTTCTATTTATCTGGCTGATCAAAAACAGATTCAGCGATCCGAATCATATCCTGTACAGGAAGATTGCCATAAAGCTCAAAATCTGTTCCTTCATAGGTCCAGGATAATCGTTTTTTGGCTTCTGTCTCCAATAAAACTCCTGTCGTAAATCCAAGGTGGATCGGTTTTCCTTGTAGTGGAAGACTTGCTTCAATGGCCCGTTGTCTTTCCTGTGTTAAGGTAAAAGGCCGCTCCCCTTGATAACGCATAATCACTACTTTTCCTTCCGGCCTATCCACTGTTTGCTCATCCACAAGTCGACTTCCCTCAGGAATCCAACCGGGAGTTACAATACGTAGATTGGCTTCTTTTTTGTTCGGTTCAACAATAGTGGGTAATGCTTTTCCTTCTGTAACACTCATATTCCTCTCTACTTCAAAGGCATCCTCATCAAAAGAGACACCCACTTTAAATTCATCAAAGACTACCTTTACCAATACCTTGCCTTCAGCGTCTAGTACATCAACCTTTTCTGGATGTAATTTTTTGTTCAACCATATCCGTTGAGTAGATAGGGACTGATTTTGGGTATAGTTAGCAATTACCTCAAATTGATACCCTTTTTCTCCCGGCTCAAATTTACGCTCTGGATCATCCACAATGCTTTGCAACAAGGTTTTATACAAATATACCTGGCCACTACTTTCAGGCCAATCACTCATAAACCGAAAGCTCTTTTTTAAATGAGGGGTTAAAACGTATACTCCATCGTCATTTCGCAACAAAATTTGGGTAACATCTTTTTTCAGGTTGTTTAGAGCCACCCGGTAATAATGAGGTTTTTTGTACCAAACTTCAACTTCGTATTCCTGAGGCTCCATTCCTGTCTCAATGGTCATTTTCCCTTTGCTTTTATAACTTTCGACTTTCTCCGACTGTGTAGATAAGTCCCGTATTATTTCCTCCGCACTTTTCTCTCCACAACCGACCAGCAATGTTCCCAAGATCAAAAAGCTGATAAGAACCCATACAATCCGACCCATTTCATCACTCCTTTGTTCATTTCCTGGGAAATGTGTCGGTTAAGCTGAGCAAGGTGAACACACTGGCTTTCTTTGTATTCCCCCCTCCTTTAAAAACTTGCAGTTAAATCCTCCAGGCATCGGGCTCCTACTTGCGATCCACAAGTGAGGCGATCCGAGTAGACTATGACTCTTTTCCGCCCTGCCTTCAACTACAATACGGCTTCATCTCCTCTAACCGCGTTATATATGTATGTCCCCTTGATGCCAGATATGCAGACAAGGGTGACAAGGTGATTTATGTTTGCTCTAGAAACATCTCCTTTCTCATCATGAACGTCGCTCTATAATCGCTGTAGCTGTTGCATAGTGGAGGGTATGTGAAATCGTCAGATGAATTTTAACCCCACTTTGCCATCCCAAAGCAATTCGACTTTCAGAGGAAAGTTCAACCTGTGGACATCCACGCTTGTCTGCCACAATTCGAATATCCTGAAATCCTAAGGGATTCCCAATTCCTGTCCCAGCTGCTTTAGCCACAGCTTCTTTCGCGGCAAAACGACCCGCCAACCACTCAACCTGTCGCTTTGTTCCCTGGGGTAAATGGGTCTTCTCTGTTTCATGTAAAATACGTGTTGCCAATCGTTCCAACCCAAAAGATCGGATCCTCTCAAGCTCAACCAAATCCGTACCAATCCCAAGAATCACATCATCCACTCCCAAAATTCTTAATCAACATCCCAGCGAAAACTCCAAGCAGCCACTATAAAGGAAACAAGCGTCCATCCCAATAAGACTAATGCAGGCATCCATAATTCAACGATCGTCGCGCCCTCATTCATTACACTGCGCAAGCTTTCTGTCAGATAACCAATCGGAATGGCTTTTACCACAGGTTGTAATATATCCGGCAAATCGCGAATAGGAAAAAAGATACCTCCTACAAAAATCATAGGAAAAGAGATTAGACCAGCAATTGGCGAAGCACTTTCCGGCGTCTTGGACAAACTGGCAATGATAAAGCCAATGGACATAAACGTAAGAGTTCCCAAGAATACAAAGGCGATTAACAATGCCCAGGAACCGTACACGTGTACATCAAAAAACAAATAGGCAACCAAAAGAACTACCAAGGCCTGCAATCCATTGAGCAAAACACGAGCCGTCATCTGTCCAGCGATAAAAGAAGCACTGGATAGAGGAGTTCCTTGCATCCGGCGTAAGATTCCCCGCTCCCGCCAAGAAGCAATGGTAGCAGCAACTCCATTTAGGTTATTGCTCATAATCATTAGCGACAAAATCCCCGGCACAATAAAATCAATATAGGTTAAGGGCCGGCTCTGAACATTCACCTTTTTCATAGTAACTACCGGTTGAAAATTCGTTAATTCTTTATTTAGTTGATCCAGCTCTTGATTTACCAGGGTACTACCAACTTCTGCAATTGTAGGATTACTTTCATCTAAATAAAGAACCACTTGTTCTGTATCTGTAGTAGATTTGTTATCCGAGATATGTGTGCCAAATCCTTTTTTGATGACAACAAGTAAATCTGCCTCCCCCTTCTTTACCTGCTGCATTCCCTCTGAAGATGAGTAGTGGGACATCTTTATTCCCTCTACTTGTTCCAATCCCTTAATAAAGGACTGAGAAGCCTCAGATTGATCTTCGTCTACCATCGCTACTTGTATCTTGAATTGATTCCCTCCTCCTCCCATCAAGGTACCTATGGCAAGAATCATCAAAACCGGAAGTAGAAAAGACCAGATCAACACATTTTTATTCCGGGCAAATAGAAGCAATTGTGCCCATGTCAATCGAAGATATGCTTTCATTCTGACAACCTCTTTCCCGTACGCTGTAAAAAAACATCTTCTAATGTGGCCGTTCGTGTGCGTAAGCCTGATAATGTAATTCCCTGCTGATCTGCAAGGCGAATCAGATCATACAATGTTCTCTGCAACTGGTCACTTAAGATCATAACTGCACCATCCTCCGCCAGTTTCACTTCTTTTACACCGGCTAAGGTGGATAGCTCTTCTTTCATCTCTTCTTTTTCTACGTAAAACTCGATTACACTTTCGGAGGCCAACTGCCGAATCAATCCTAGGGGAGTGTCTAACGCGATAATTTTTCCCTGGTCCATGATTGCAACCCGATCACAAAGTTGTTCTGCTTCCTCCATATAATGGGTGGATAAAAAAACCGTTCTCCCTTCATCCTTTAATCTTAAAATGATCTCCCATAGGTCGCGGCGCGCCTGGGGATCTAATCCCGTAGTAGGCTCATCCAAAAAAATTACTTGTGGATCGTGAACAACAGCCAATGCAATGGCAAGCCGTTGCTTTTGACCCCCGGATAAATGTTTAACTAAGGTTTTTTTCTTCTCGGTTAAATTAAATGAGGTCAACAGTTCAATGATGGGTCTCGTCTGTGGATAAAAACTGGCATAAAGGAGTAATATCTCTTCGACTGTGAGATGATCAAATAATGCGGTTGATTGCAATTGAATTCCAATTACCTTTTTAATCTTTTCCCGTTCCTTTACCGCATCTAGATCAGCAATATATATCTGTCCACTATCTGGGGTTCGCAATCCTTCTATCATTTCCATAGTTGTAGTTTTTCCGGCACCATTTGGCCCCAACATCCCAAAAATTTCTCCCTTGGCTACCTGAAAACTAATTTTATTTACAACGGGAGTTCCATTGTACTGCTTAAACAAATCTTTTACTTTTATCATTTTCCCCGCTCCTCACGATATAACGCTCCTCTTCTAGTCTAGCCCAATCATCCCTCTCTTTCATCATCTGTATTGTGAAATATAATGAACAAGATCTTACTTTTAGAAGCATCACAATGCTTTTTAACACCATGTGAAATTATCCTTTACGCCGTTTTCCTAGCCCTAATTTAAAGTGATTGTTGCCATCGTTGTTGCGCTTAGCTTTTGAGATCGGGATCGACACTTTATGCAGATTGTTAGAACGCTGGCATAAAAAAAGGGTGGTAGCTAACATTCTTACAAGTAGCCAACCACCCTTTCTTATTCAGTTCCGGTTTCATCTATCCTCCAGATATTCCTCTAATGTTAATTCTCTCTCATATATTTCTTTGGCTGCTTCCTTACCGACATAACGCAAATGCCAAGGTTCATATTGATAGCCTGTAATCGACTCTTTCCCTTTAGGGTAGCGAATAATAAAGCCAAATTCATGGGCATGGGATGCAACCCATTTTCCTTCCGGTGTATTACCAAAAGAAGTAGTCAATTTCATATTCACAGAGGCACTGGTAATGTCCATCGCTAATCCGGTTTGGTGCTCACTATGACCTGGCCGTGCACTTACCTGATTCGCTTTTTCAGCACTTTGGAAACGGCGCGTATAACTAGCAAAAAGTACTTCCTGTCGCTCATAGGGCCGATAACCGGATTGGGCATACAGAAGGTATCCTTTCTCCTCTGCCGCAAGAAATAATGCTTCTAACGCTTTAGCCGCTTCTTTACGCATTTTTTTCTTTGAATGCTCTCCCGAAAAACCAAAACGGACCTGAGGAACTACTAGATCCGAAGGAATATAATCTGCTGGCAAGCGCCATTTCTTGTTTACCAGTACCAACAGATCGTCCGGATGGGATACTTCCTGTATCACCGGCTGATCCTCCCTCTTCCGATCTGCTTTCTTCTTTTTATCTACAACTTCCTTTTTTGCAAGTAGGTTTGGTTTGTCGTCGAAAATGGAATACTGTGCTCTAGATGGACGTACAATAAAACACCATCCCTCTTTGGTTACAGTTAGGGAATAATAATTACCATCTCGCTCTGTTTGTGAATGAAAACCTGGCGACAAGGTATCCCCTTCAGTTACTTTCAAGTTATCTAGAAAACGTTTAACTCCTTCTTTGCTCACTTCATCGGCTAAGCTCATTAATGTTCCTACAGGAACAATCGAGGGAATCTCATTACTATCGGAAAATTTTACTTCCAACAAAGAGCCATCAGTATCATTTACCGCAAATTCTAGCATTCCCCGAACTCCATAATCTACTTTTGCTATACCTACACCATTTTCAAAGGTGAAATTCATAGTAGTGGAAGGTATTAATTTTTTCGATGCATTTTTACTAGAGGATTCGTCCTTTACGTGGAAATTAAAAAATCGAATAAACTCCTCCGGTGCAATACCTAAGGATACATTTTTCCATGGATCTGTTTGCTGATCGACAGGGGCATATGCTGTAGCCGTATAGACAAATGAAAGCAGACTTAGAATTGGAACCAATACCGCAATGGATAAGTACTTAATCGACGCCACTCTCCCTCTCCCCAAAAAACCTGAGAACATGATAGCCATGTTGGCAGCAATGCGAGAGTGTCTATCTTCTGTTAAAAAAGGCTGCCGTTTCCCTAGTCAGTAAGTCTATGAAAGATCCTGCAACCTAAGACTCTTAATGTATATATCTTTGAATCATGATTAAAACTATGGAATAAAAAAGGACAAGTCTTCTTTCTCCTTACTTTCTGCCACTATTCTACTACTATCAGTTCATTGATTGTTATATTATATCACGCTATACATTGGCATGAAAAGAGAAAAGTAGGATATGAACAAGAAACAATGAACGACAAAAAAATTAAATGGAATATCATGATTGAAAGTAGAAAAATACAGTATGATACTGAGACATAACGAGCCAATGCAGATCAATATACAAAAGAAAGAAAAAGACTCTCCATGTGGGAGAGCCTTCTTGTGTTCGCTCGGTTCTATTTATTAAGGCACTTACCGAGCCACAACATTGGCAGCTTGTGGACCACGGTTACCTTCTACGATTTCAAATTCGACTTCCTGTCCCTCTTCAAGGGTTCGAAAGCCTTCACCTTGGATCGCAGAAAAGTGAACAAATACATCGTCACCATCTTCACGCTCGATAAAACCATAGCCCTTCTCGGCGCTAAACCATTTTACTTTGCCGATGATCATATCTTGGGCCTCCTCATGTAATTCTTCGTTAAAAAAGCGGAATTCCACAAAACACCTTCGTCCTTACCAGTAAAACTAGAGGCCGCAAGATCGTTTTGGTTCTTCACAGCTTTTTAACATGACTAAGAATACCATGAAACGGGAATAAATGCAACCTCCCCATTTTGTTTTTTAAAAAGATTCTTTCTCCTTGCTAGTTAAAGTAACGTTCATTAATCTGTCAGAAGTGTGATTGTTTCCTTATAGCTACTCTGTTATCTTTAATTTAGTTGACGAAACGAGTATTATCCTCGGAAAGGAGGAAAGGCACCTCACTTAAGTGGTGCCCTAGGTTATGAAGCTATTTATCATTTTGGGCTGCATCAACATGTTTCTTAGCATCTCTCTTGGTGCATTTGGCGCCCATGGACTGGAGGGCAAAATATCAGAACGGTTGATCGCCAATTGGAAAACAGGGGCCCACTACCATATGATCCATGCCATCGCACTTGTTCTGGTTGGCTTGTTAATTGACCGGATCGGCTCCACCTCCCTGATCCATACAGGAGGTTGGTTATTGGTAGCTGGTATTCTTTTGTTCTCTGGCAGTCTATATCTGATGGCTTTGACAGGTGTAACTAAGTTAGGGGCGATTACCCCGATTGGTGGTTTTTCCTTTCTAGCTGGTTGGGTATGCATTGCTATCGCCGTGGCCAAGCAGCTCTAGGGGTTTTCCGAACAAATAATAAAACACCTGTATAATTCCTTTTAAAACCTCTATTCTATAAATAGAATCCTTTTAGCTAACAGCCCTCCGAGATGGGGGCTGTTAAATTTATGCTGATTAAGAATAGCGATATCTTTAGATTACAGCTTCTCAATGATGTCATAGTTTGTTTCTTAGCACTAAAAAAGAAAATTTATGATAACTCTTCACGAACAGTTTGCGAAAGCTCCTCAACATACTGCTTTAATTGTTCCTCATCAGGTCCCTCTGCCATCACACGGATTACTTGCTCCGTACCTGAAGGACGAACTAATACCCGCCCTTCTTCTCCAAGCATACTTTCAATTTGCTCAATTTTTTGTTGGATTACCTGACTTTTGTTCAAGCCTTCCTTATCTTTAACGGGTACATTAACTAAAATCTGTGGATATTGAACCATCTCTTTAGCCAAGCCACTTAATGTTTGACCTTTCTCTTTTACTACACGTAATAGCTGAAGAGCGGTTACCATACCATCTCCTGTTGTATTATGATCCAGAAAAATAATGTGCCCCGATTGTTCACCACCCAAGTTGCTTCCTTCAGCAAGCATCGCTTGCATCACATAGCGATCGCCTACCTGGGCTTTTTCCGTCCGGATGCCATGGGATTCAATGGATTTAAAAAAACCGAGATTGCTCATAACTGTAGCAACTACCTTTTGTTCCTTTAGTTGCCCTTTTTCTTTGAGATCAACACCACAGATATATAAAATTTGATCTCCATTGACTACGTTCCCCTGCTCGTCAACAGCAATCAGGCGATCAGCATCTCCATCAAAAGCAAGGCCCAAATGCGCCTGACGCTGAACCACTTCCTTCTGCAACCTTTTGGGATGAGTAGAGCCACAATTCACATTAATATTTATTCCATCTGGTTCGTTATGAATGGCGATCACATCTGCTCCCAGCTCCCGAAGTAACCTGGGAGCCATATGAGAAGCCGCTCCGTTCGCACAATCTACGACAATATGCATTCCACATAGATCGATATCGATGGTTGATTTTAGATGGTCTAAATAGTACTGTACTGCTTCTGGTTGATCACTCACCCGGCCTACTTCTTTTCCCGTCGGACGAGGCAGATGATCTTCTGAGGCATCGAGTAACTGCTCAATATTGGCTTCAATTTCATCCGACAATTTAAATCCATCTGCTCCAAAAAACTTAATACCATTATCCTCAAAAGGATTATGGGATGCTGAAATCATCGCTCCCCCCTGGGCATTAAGACGACGTGTCAAATAAGCAACACCTGGCGTACTAATGACCCCAAGACGAATAACGTTTACTCCAGTTGACAAAATACCTGCGACCAAAGCTGCTTCTAACATTTCTCCAGAAACCCGTGGGTCTCGCCCTACCACAATGGAAGCATCCTCATCCTTCTTTTCCTCTGTTAAAACATATGCGCTACATCGTCCCAGACGATAAGCCAGCTCAGGAGTTAACTCTTGATTGGCAACCCCACGGACACCATCTGTTCCAAAATACTTACCCATTTCTCTCGCACCCCTTTACTTACTAATTCGTATCTTCATTGTGATGTCAGGGTCCCCTTCTAAGTTAATAAAGGGAGGCAGGCTTATTTTCACGGGACGTTCATACTCCCCAGGTGGCAAATTGGCAACATCAATATATGCTTTTACATCATTGCGACCAACTTTCTTCAAAAGACGGGGAGCACCTTCCAGTGTGACCGTAATTTTTCCCTTGGCAGGGGAAATCACCTTCCCTTTTATTCCACCAACCAACCCTATCAATTGAACGGGAATCTCTTTGATCACCTTAGTTTCTGATTTTACTATGCGCACTGCGACCTCTACTTTCTCTGGCTCTACCTTAATCGCTTCGTCGATCAATGCAATCGGAAGAACAAACGTGCTGTTTTGTTTCTTGTCAGACAGATCAACCCGCGGCCCAATATAATAATCCAACTCTGCGATATACTCTTTGGGGCCATATACCGTAACCTGATCCACCCCTACCTCCAGTTCATCGATGGCATAACCTGGAGGTGGCTCTTTAAAAATATCTACTTTTAACGGAACGGTGGCATGAGGACTCACAACGGGAACTTCCACATCTACCACTGAAGGACGTACTTCCAGATTATCTAAAAGTCCGTGGTCTCCATATACTTGTAACGGAACAGAGCGTACCACAGTTTCTGTCTGTCCTTCTACCTGAACAATCGCCTTTACTGCTGTCACTTTTTCCAGCATTGTTTCCGAACCTTTAACCAGTACCTTTGTAGGTTTTACAATCGGTTCTCCTGTTTTATATCCAGCAGGAGGAGACCCAACCACATCTACTTGAACCAACATTTCCTTTTGTTGCTTTGCCTCCAACATGATCTCCGCAAACTTAGGAGTAAGGCGTGTAATACTTACACCAGGTGGAAGGCCTTCCACATGAATCGGAACATGACTATGTTTTCCCGCTCGTAATCCGCGCAGGTTAATAAAGACATGATAGTTACCCGCTGAGATTTTCTCCAGGTCCTTGGCATTTCCACGTAACGTTAGATCAACGGTCTTCGGCATCTTAGTAAGTTCATAGCGATTGGTATCCAGGCCTCGAACTTCTAATGTCACATTCCGAATCGTTGTTGTTACATTTCCCTCCTCATTAGGAAAGGGAAAGGATTTATTATTAACAATCATCCATAACATTATGGCTAAACCGATCGCAACGATCTTGAGAAAGGTATTACTACTGCTCCACTTATTCATCTTTCTCCCCCCTTCGTACCCAAAAGCTAGCCGTCTTGGTTGGCTGCAGCTCTTCAAAGAGGTGAGAGAGTAGTTCTTCCTCCGTCAATCCGCGTTTTAATTCACCATGAATTGCCAGAGAAATATTGCCTGTTTCCTCAGATACAATTATGGAAATTGCGTCTGATACTTCACTCATGCCAATTCCCGCACGATGCCGTGTACCCAACTCCTTGCTAATAAACGGGTTTTCTGTTAATGGCAAATAACAACTGGCAGCCATAATACGGCCTTTACGGATAATTACTGCACCATCATGAAGCGGGGTATTCGGGAGAAAGAGATTTGTCAAGAGCTCTGAGCTCGGTTTTGCCTCCAATTCAATACCTGTCTCAATATAGTCAGTAAGTCCTGTCTGCCGTTCAATTACAATTAATGCCCCAATCCGTCGCTTGGATAAGTGACCTACAGCCTTTACAATCTCACTTAACATTTTAGTAATCAACTGTTCTTCTTTTTGAGGAATCCAACCAAAAAAACGGCCTCTTCCCAACTGTTCAAGTGCGCGTCGCAACTCAGGCTGAAAAATAATAAAAATCACCAGCACACCAACAGAAAAGAGATTTTCCATCAACCAAAGCAGGGTTCGAAGTTCAAAAAAACTACTGATCATCCAGACAGCGATAACAACACTGATTCCCTTAAGTAACTGGACTGCTCGTGTACCCTTTAGCAAAATTAACAGTTTATATATCAAATAACCTACAATTAATATGTCAACAATATCACTTATATAACGAGTAAATCCCTGCAATACATCCATTGGGTGCCTCCACATTTACTTGCCTGATTCAATTTCTGGTACACTTATTTATTATGTAACAATATGAGAAAAAAAGAAATGTCTTATCACATATTGAGAAGATTTTATTAGGGGAGGCGAATAAATTGCATAAATTCACGAATAAAAAGTATATCCCTTATTATTTGAAAATAAATGAAAGAAATGTGGGGTATCTATAGATACCCCTTAATCAATTAGTTAAAGAATATTTTCACCAAATACAGAACCGATCAGCTCTACTGCAACTTTTGCCGTTTTATTTCCATGATCAAGAATTGGATTTACTTCTACAAACTCAGCAGAAGTAAGAATCTTGGCTTCTGCTAACATTTCCATTGCGAGATGACTTTCTCGATAGGTGAGGCCGCCCACAACGGGAGTTCCTACTCCAGGAGCATCATTTGGATCTAGGCCATCAAGATCTAGGCTAAGATGAACGCCATCTGTCCCCTCGCTCACAATCGAGATTGTCTCTTCCATTACTTTGGCCATCCCCAAACGATCAATATCATGCATTGTAAAAACATGAATACCCAGTTCCCGAATCAATTGACGCTCACCAGGATCAAGGGAACGCGCTCCAATAATCACTGTTTTTTCCGGACGTACTTTGGGAGCATATCCTCCACAGTTGACCAAATCTGGATGACCATGTCCAAGACTTGCAGCAAGGGGCATCCCATGAATATTGCCAGAAGGAGTTGTTTCTGCAGTATTTAAATCCCCATGTGCATCATACCAAATTAATCCCATACTGTTATAATGCTTAGCAACTCCTGCAATGGTCCCGATCGCAATGCTATGATCACCCCCCAGAACCAATGGAAATCTTCCCTTCTCGACTACTTTAGACACTGTCTGGGCCAATTCCTCATTTACAGACATGATTTCCGGCAAATATTTCAACCGTTTATCTTCTACCTGATATGATTCAGGGGTAGGAACTTGGAGATTGCCTATATCCTCAACTTCAAAACCTATCTGGGTTAACTTACTTTTTAATGATGCATAGCGGATTGCACTTGGGCCCATATCGACTCCTCGTCGGTCTGCTCCTAAGTCCATCGGTACACCAATAATCGTAATGGGCTTTTTTGCTTCGTTAGTACTCATCTATTAACTCCCTCCATCAAAATAAATTGCAGAATAAGCTCAGTATTATGTAGCCCTAATCGGAATCATTTTATCACATTCGACAGGTTTCCTGAAAAATCGAGACCACGTAGCTGATCATCGAAGATAAGAAAGGTTATGTTTTAACGCAGCAAGGGGAATGAAACATCTGAATAATCTATATAATGTATTGACAGAAAATTTAATTAATCGTATTATTTAAATTATAGTCAAGGAGGTGAAGTCCATGAGAAAGGTTATGGGCGCAGCGCTTTCACTCATAATTGTATTTTCAGCAGCATCTATACTCTCAGATGGCTTGGCAGGTAGTATTTCCCCTGAGCGTTGCAATTGGCATAAGTGTTATATTAACCCAAATCCCTTTTAATCTTATGGTTTAGATGGATGTAAACTTATATTTGCAGATACCCGAATCATATTTCTGCTCTCTAAAAACAAATCTCCATCTATCAGTAGACGGAGAACCTATTTTCAATCGAAAATAAGGCATCTATCGAGAGCACTAATTAAAAACTCCCCTGCTGAAAAGGGGAGTTTTTTTTGAAGTCTTAAGGTTGCTCTTTACAAGGTTTTATACAAGGGCTTGCTTGATTAATGTCGGCAGCAGAAGCAACGGATCCCACAGAAAACAAAAGTACAAAAGAAAGTACAGCTGATACAACTTTTTTCATAATTCGTCTACCTCCAATTCAGATCCCAGAGTTAATGTAACATATTCAATATAAAGCGTCAATAGAATATACTGAATAATTAATCTACCATTTATATTATATATCTCATTGCCAACCAGTAAAGTTAGAAGACAAAGGTGAAATCACGGCTACTAAAACAAAACTCAGCAATTTGAAAGTGCTTATGAAGTGAAGCAGTCGAATATGGCAGTCAAAATGAAAAAAAGCCTCCGATTTCTCGGAGACTTGTCTTTGGAGCGGAAGACGGGATTCGAACCCGCGACCCTCGCCTTGGCAAGGCGATGCTC
>CALJVA010000122.1 GCA_937975135.1 uncultured Thermoactinomycetaceae bacterium
ACACCGGCCTTCCAAGCCGGATGCGTGGGTTCGATTCCCATCACCCGCTCCACAGAAACCGCAGCAGAGCTGCGGTTTATTCTTTTTTGGCAGGAGGATCACTGGTGAAAGATGAGTTCACCTTAATACGAAATCTATTGGCTGATCGTCCTAAAGGATGGGGAAGAATAGAGGTAGATGTAGGGGATGATGCAGCAGTTATTTCACCATCCCCGGGTCGCTCTACGGTTGTTACCTGTGATACGATGATGGAAGGTGTCCATTTTCTCCCTGAAACCATGTCTCCGGAAAACATCGGTTGGAAATTACTCGCATCCAATATAAGCGATATCGCGGCAATGGGGGGAGAACCCCGTTATGCCTTTATTTCTCTCGCGGTACCGGATCATTGGGATAAAAGAGGGTTACAAGGGATCTATCGAGGCTTGTATGAGCTAGCGACTCAATTTAAGATCATGATCATGGGTGGGGATACCGTACGCTCTCCCCATTCACTGGTACTGACACTTACCTTACTCGGTGAAGTAGAACAGGGAGAGGCTCTTACCCGCTCTATGGCAAAACCAGGGGATGTTGTATTT
This sequence comes from uncultured Thermoactinomycetaceae bacterium, assembly GCA_937975135.1. Taxonomy (GTDB): domain Bacteria; phylum Bacillota; class Bacilli; order Thermoactinomycetales; family CALJVA01; genus CALJVA01. The sequence goes on from CALJVA010000122.1 coordinate 582, forward strand.
ATCACGGGATCAGTGGGCGATGCTGCGGCAGGTCTCCATCTTCTTTTACATGAGAAAGAAAAAGTGGTCTCCTATCCGAAACTGGTGGCAGCCCATCAGCAGCCAATGCCCCAAGTAAAAGCAGGACGTTGGCTTGTGACAAATAAAATAAGAGCTGCTTGTGATGATATTAGCGATGGTTTAGCTCAAGAAGCGTGGGAGATTGCCTCCGCCAGCAATGTACGGCTTGTGTTGTATAAGGATAAAATTCCCCTCTCCCAAGAGTTGCAACAGTATGCTTCGGAAAAAGAGATGGATCCCTGGGACTGGATATTATATGGTGGTGAAGATTTTCAGTTATTAGGAACCACTTCAGCAGAGTCCTTATTTAACTTAAGAGAGAAGATGCCAAAGGAATTCACTTTATCCATGATTGGGGTAGTAGAGTCGGGAGGTCCTGCTGTGGTGCTGGAAACAGAAGGGGAGAGAAAACTGCTTCCGGCTCGTGGATACAATCATTTTATAGATAGGTGATTGGAATGCGTACCAAGTGCCGTCTGAAAACAGAAAGTGTTGAAGAAACAAAAGAGCTAGCTAAACGATTAAGTCAGTTATTGCAGCCTGGAGATGTATTAGCCTTGATCGGGGACCTGGGTGCAGGAAAGACTACATTTGCCCAAGGGATTGGGGAAGGTCTGTTGATCGATGAGCCGATTGACAGCCCTACATTTACGATTGTAAAAGAGTATCAGGGGCGTATGCCCTTTTATCATATGGATGTTTATCGTTTGGAGACGGCGATAGATGAGGAATTGGGATGGGATGAATACTTTTATGGAGATGGCGTAACGCTTGTGGAATGGGCCCAGCGAATCGAACCGTTGCTTCCAGAGGATACCATCTGGATACGAATAGAGATTCAAGAGGGAGATCAACGGGAAATTCATCTTATGTCCTCTTCCGAGCGAGTCAACCCAATTTGTAAGGAGCTTGTGGAAGGATGAAATGGCTTGCGATTGATACTTCGACCTTGGTTATGGGGGTTGCTCTAGTCGATGAGAATCACGTCTTGGGTGAGGTAACCACCAATATGAAAAAAAATCATTCCGTTCGTCTCATGCCAATGGTTGCTCGGCTGATGGAGGAACTTGAGCTTAAGGTTTCGGATTTGGATGCTGTGGCGGTTGCTTCTGGCCCAGGCTCCTATACCGGGGTACGGATCGGTGTTACGACAGCAAAGACAATCGCTTGGAGCCGGAATATCCCATTGATCGGAGTATCTAGCCTGGCGGCTCTGGCGATGAATGGTGTCCGCTTTGAAGGAATGGTGGTCCCTCTCTTTAATGCACGAAGAGATCGGGTATATACAGGTGGTTATCGATTTGTAGAGGGAAGCTTAAAAACCATTTATCCCGATTCGGTTCTCCCCATCGATCAATGGCTAAAAACCTTGACCGGAAAAGGTCCTATTCTTTTTTTAGGGGATGATGTTTCCTTATTTCGCGAACGGATTGTACAAGCATTGGGTGACCAAGCTTTTTTCGGCTTGCCAGCAGAGAATATATCCCGTGCTTCCCATGTAGGATGGCTGGGGTTAAAGCGATGGCGTGAGGAAGGAAAAGCAGAAACGGTTAATTTTGCTCCTGAATATCTGCAATTAACAGAGGCAGAGGCGAAATGGCTAGCGCAAAATCAGGATGGAGTGAACCAAAATGGATCCAGTAGATCCTAAATTTCGACCGATGCGTCCTGCCGATATTCCAGCGATTTTAAAAGTGGAGCATGCTTCCTTTACACTTCCCTGGACCCGACAAGCGTTTTATAATGAGTTGGTACATAATCAGTTTGCTCGTTATACAGTCGCTGAACTGGATGGTCAAGTGATCGGATATTGTGGAATGTGGATTATATTGGATGAAGCCCATATCACAAACATCGCTATTCTTCCAGAATATCGGGGAAAAAAGATTGGAAAGGCACTCTTAATTTATAAAATGGCAGAAGCAAAGATCTCCGGAGCTGCAACCATGGTATTGGAGGTGCGTGTTTCCAATCATATTGCCCAGAGATTATACCAAAGCTTAGGATTTCGGAAGATTGGGGTTAGACCTCGGTATTATACAGACAATCACGAAGATGCTTATATTATGGAAGCAATACTCCTGGAATGATGAACCCTTATGTAGAATGAAGGTGATGCCCAATGCAACATTTACATCCAAGAGCAAAAGAGGCGGATTGTCTTGTATTAGGGATTGAAACAAGTTGTGATGAAACAGCAGCAGCTGTGATTAAAGGTGGCCGCCATATCCTTTCCAATGTAATCTCCTCACAAATGGATGTGCATCGCCCTTTTGGGGGGGTCGTTCCGGAAGTGGCCTCCCGTCGCCATGTTGAGCGGATTACAGCCATTATTGAGGAAGCGCTGCACCAAGCTAAGGTGACATTACAGGATATATCTGCAATTGGAGTAACCCAGGGACCGGGGCTGGTAGGTGCATTATTAATCGGAGTTTCCGCAGCGAAAGCACTCTCCTTTTCGACAGGAATTCCCTTGATTGCTGTCCACCATATTGCTGGTCATATCTATGCAAATCATTTGGTGGAGCCTCTTCGTTTTCCCCTTGTTGCTCTTGTGGTATCTGGAGGGCACACGGAGTTAATCTATATGCCAGAACATAATCGCTTTGAGCGGCTGGGAAGAACACGGGATGATGCGGCTGGAGAAGCCTATGACAAGGTAGGTAGGCTACTTGATTTACCCTATCCTGCAGGACCCGAGATGGATCGCTTGGCCACCAAAGGGAAGAGCACTATTGATCTTCCTCGTGCATGGTTGGAGCCCGATTCTCTAGATTTTAGTTTTAGTGGTCTAAAATCTGCGGTAATCAATCTCCTTCACAATACTCGGCAAAGGGGAGAAAATATTAACCCTGCAGATTTAGCTGCAAGTTTTCAGTCCGCGGTAGTGGAAGTATTGGTAGAGAAATCACTAGCAGCAGTGAAGAAAACAGGGGTAAAGGAGTTAGTGGTTGCAGGCGGTGTTTCTGCTAACAGCGGTCTACGTCAAGCCCTTAGAGAACGTTGTACAAAAGAAGGAATCAATCTTCGGATCCCACCCCTCTCCTTGTGCACAGATAATGCAGCGATGATTGCTGCAGCTGCCACTTTTCGCTACCAGGAAGGGCAATTTGCAGATCTTGCACTCAATGCAGAGCCCAATCTTCCATTGGTATAATGGACGTGCTGAGTTAAACCGTAATTGGTATTTTATCTTGCCTTGGCCTTGGTCCTTGAAACATGCTTTGGCTGCTTTCAATCAAATAACACCTTACAATAGCGATCGTTCTGGGCTTTCCCAGAATGATTTTTTATATTCGGCGCAGGATGCTAATTAAATAAGTATCTAGCCGTTCCATCATCCGCTGTGATGTTACTATTTGCAAAATTTTCGTAAACGCATGATGGAAATCGGAATGTTGCAAATACCTACAGGCAATCCATTTCAAGTTGTGGATAAAATTGAGTTTGAACCTGTGGATAATGTGGACAAATTAGTGGATAACATGTTGATAAGTTGAGAGATTTGATTAGGGGTGTGGAGTTTCAGCACTTCTAGACCCAACAAACATTGCGTGAATCAATTAAAAGAGGAACTGAATTGAATGTATATCATGAGATAAAGGGATAGGAGCAAGCGAATCGGGCAATCTATAAGAAGTGAACTTATAAAGCGAGGAATGTTTTGTGCGAATCGCTTGCTTTGTACTGATCGTATGGCAATTTATCGGAAGCCTATTGGGTAGTTGGGATTTAGGTGAAAAAAAAGTTTATTCTCTCTCAAAAGAGAAACCTCCCCGCCAAATCTGGCTGGTATCCTTAAGTGGTTTATCACTCAATGATATCCGTGAAGAAACATATCCTCATTTAACCAGTTTGATGAAGCTGGGAGCAATTGGGGCAATGAATCAGAAAACTGGAGGAAGTAGTTCTGAGGCGAGTGGCTATGCTACTTTGGGAGCAGGAACACGAGCGGTTGCCTTAGAAGGAGAAACATTTTATCATCCTGAGGAACCCTTGGAAAGTGGAGAAACAGCAGGTGTGCGCTTTGCCCAGCGGATGGGATTTCAAGTGAAATCACCGGCTATTATTTATCCAAGTGTAATGCATTATATTCGTAGCAATGAAATGAGCAATTATCAGGTTGCCCCAGGGGCTTTAGGGGAATCATTGCAACGTGCAGGTTATCAAACTGCTGTCATTGGAAATTCGGATAAAGGGGACAAGCCAAATCGGTATGCTCCCTTTTTCACTATGAATGCACAGGGGATTACCCCTCGGGGATTGATTGGTTCGGAAACCTTACAAAAAGATTTAGCTCGTCCCTACGGTATTAAGACCAATTACTCTCTCCTGTTAGAAAAAATATGGGACTGGCAAGATGCAGCCCTAATTGCAATTGAATTGGGAGATTTATACCGTTTAAGTCGGGTTCAAGATGAAATGTCAGAGATTCATCAAGAGAAGATGAAGGGGAAGATTCTATCAGAGGTAGATGCGTTTGTAGGACAATTGATGAAGCAAATGACCTCTGAAAGATTGCTGGTTTTAGTTGCTCCACAAGTTAACTCTCGATTCAAAGAAGAGAAAGATTTATTAGCACCAATTATCTTTTACCGTCCGGAGAGCCAACCCGGATTACTTGTATCACCTACAACACGTCGTCCCGGAATTGTTAGTAACATTGATGTTGCTCCTACCATTTTGGATCAATTAAACATTCCACTTCCGGATAAAATGTTGGGACGGTCGATGCAGGTTCAGGAGGGGGAGTTAAGTCGTTTTTGGAATACAGTGGATAAGATTGAGTCTGTCTATAAACTCCGTCCTTCTGTTCTTTACACCTATGTGTTATATCAGATTTTTGTACTTATCGTTGGCTTGGTACTCCTGCTTCGACGTTGGGAAGGAGTATCTGGGTGGATGCATGTTGTTTTGCTGCCCATTATGTTGACCCCTTTTTTATTTCTTTTACTGTCTGGCATAACGGCGAAGTCTTATTGGCTTTTTTCAACTTTGTTGATGGGCCTTGCTGTAGGGATGGCTTGGGTAATGCGGCGAATGTCTACCATTCCTCTTTTGTTTTGGATCGCTGTGATTAGCTGTATCCCGCCAATCCTCGATGTCTTGTTGGGAGGTTCACTCATCAAACAATCTTTTCTTGGCTATGACCCGATTAAGGGCGCCCGTTATTATGGGATGGGCAATGAATATATGGGGGTAGTTGTAGGCTCTTCGATTTTAGCCTGTGCTGCCTGGTTAGAATGGAAACGTCCAGATCCAGCAAAAGCTCGCTGGAAAGTAGCTCTCTTTTTTTTGTTCCTGGTTTTCTTTTTTGCGGCTCCATTTCTAGGGACAAATGCAGGAGGAGCCTTGGCTGGAACCATTGGATTTGGTGTCGCCTATTTTCGTTTTTTCCAAACACGGTTATCAAAAAGTTTGATTTGGCAAGGTTTACTCCTTTTTGTTCTTGGTTTGTTGATATTGGTTGTCCTAAACGGCTTTTTCTTTGCCGATCGTCCTTCCCATATTGGTCGGGCTCTTAGTTATTTAAGAGCAGGGGATTTTGAAGAGATTGCACACATTATTGCCCGTAAACTGGATATGAATCTCCGATTGATCCGTGTATCTTCCTGGGGAAAGGTGTTTATCACCTCGTTGATCGCCATGGCAGTAATGGCCTTTCGCCCTGTAAAGGGCCTCAATTGGTTGCTAAAACGTTATCCTCAATTATTTAACGGGTTTGCAGCAATCGTCATTGCTGCACTCGCAGCCTTGGTGTTTAATGATTCAGGCATTGTATCTGCGGCAACAGCGATTATTTATGTTGTCGTTCCTCTGCTGATGATTGGTTTTCGTGAGTGGATTCATAAAGAAGAAAGAAAAGAAATGAATCTGTAAAAGGGGTGGAATGGGCTACTTTGTAGCCCATTCATTTTCTTGATTTCTCTTAGGGAAAAGGGAGGATAAGGAGGGAAGAGGAAGATTTTATTTACGGATCGGCTTCTTCTGCCAGATGGATCCATTGCTCTGTCTTTTCGGCTAATTCTTGTTCGATTTTTTCCATTTCCTGTTGCAAACGACGACTTTCTTCATAGTCATTGTAGACTTCCGGCTGGAAAAGCCGAAGTTTCATCGCTTCCAATTCAGCTTCTAGCACTTCAATTTGTTCTTCTAATTGAGCGAGTTCCCGCTGTCGGCGACGAATTTCTTTTTTTCGTTCTGTCCCCTTTTGAGAGGTATTTTTATGCTCTTTTGTCGAAGAGGAGAGTTGTTTTTTTTCTAGATAGTAGTCATAATTTCCTGGAATATCGATACATCCGTCCGGGTGTAATTCAATCACCCGAGTAGCCAGCCGATTGATAAAGTACCGATCATGGGAGACAAATAGTAGGGTTCCAGGGTAATTTAGTAAAGCCTCTTCCAGTTGTTCTTTACTATTCATATCAAGATGGTTTGTGGGTTCGTCCATAAGAAGAAGATTTGCCTGCTTTAACATTCGTTTGGCAAGGGATAATCGTGCCTTTTCGCCGCCGCTAAGCTCTCCTACCTGCTTAAACACTTCTTCCCCTGAAAATAAAAACTGACCGAGATAAGAGCGGATTGTCCTTTGGTCTAAGGTGGGATGATCCTTCCACAACTCTTCCAAAACTGAGGAAGTAGGATCTAAGTCTTCCTGTTCCTGATCGTAATAATCGATTTCTACTCCGGTCCCATAATAAACATTGCCACTGTAGGGTGGAAGATGACCAGCCAATGTTTTTAATAATGTTGTTTTTCCAATCCCATTGGGACCAATTAGTGCGACCCGCTCACCTCGTTGGAGCTCAAAGGTAAGGGAGGTAATAAGAGGAGTGCTCTCTTCCTTATAACCGATTGCCAGATTTTCTACCTGTAAAACCTTGCGTCCACTTGTCGTTTTAGTGGAAAAGCGAATATCGGCTTTTTTCTCCGGCTTAGGAGGTGCTGAGATTTTTTCCATCCGCTCCAGCGCTTTTCGACGGCTCTGGGCCCGCTTAGTGGTGGAAGCTCGTGCGAGGTTACGTTGGATAAACTCCTCCATTCGACGGATTTCATTTTGCTGTTGCTCATATTCCTTTTCCCAAAGAGCGATTTTTTCCGCTCGCGCTTTGACATAGGCGGAATAATTTCCTGGGTAACGGGTGACACATGCTCTGGAAATTTCGTAAATCGTCTCTACAAATCGATCCAGGAAGTATCGATCGTGGGAGACAACAAGTAAAGCTCCTGTATAATTGCTAAGTGTTTGTTCTAACCAAGTTAGGGCTTCCAGATCGAGATGGTTGGTCGGTTCATCGAGAATTAGGAGGTCAGGTGCTTCCAGTAAAAGTTTTGCTAGAGCGAGACGGGTTTTTTGTCCACCACTAAGATGAGGAATAGGTGTATGAACCCAGTCAAGTTCTCCAAGCCCCAATCCATGTAGAGCACCACGAATACGTGCTTCGTAGGAGTATCCATCTTCCTTTTCAAAAGTCTCTTGTAGCTGGGAGTATTGATGCAGGATGCGTTGGTACTGAATCTGATCTTGTAATACCTTTTCGCTTCCCATTTGCTGTTCTAGTTGTCGCAACTGTTTTTCAATTTTCCGGATCGGCTCAAAGACGGATAACATTTCTTCCCAAATGGTTTTTTCTGAATCAAGCCCACCATCCTGAGGAAGATAACCGATACGAGCTTTTTTCGCGTGATAAATCTCCCCTTGATCCCTTTGGATTTCAGAGGTGATCACTTTTAGTAGAGTGGTTTTTCCGGCACCATTAGGACCAACAAGTCCAACTCGTTCCTTTTCATTGATATACATATTTACATTGCGCAGAATCGGAGTTCCGCCATAAAATTTATCTATATTCTTAAGTTGTACTATGATTGCCACTGAAGTTTCCACCTTTCTCAAAAGCCACTCTTAGTGTATCTCACAGGGAAAAGGAGGGCAAATCAACTTGCGTTTTCTTGATTCCTGTGATTCCAAGGCTATTGAGAATAAAAAAAGAGAGGATCGCTAAAGTGTAATCCACCTCTTTTCTGATATGATACATGATGTAGGAAGATAGCTCGCCTGTTAATATGAAACTTTGAAAGGGAGTTCTAGTGATGAGAGGCGATTTTTTGCTTACTGAGAAAAAAAAGCTGCGGCGTGAAATGATCGCCCAACGTGAACGGCTTACTCCTGAACAACAACGGGAAGAATCTATCCTAATTTGTAGAAAAGTTGTGGATCACCACTTTTTTAAACAATCTCAAACAATCCTTTTTTATATGCCTGTTCGTGGGGAAGTAGATGTTCGTCCTGCAATAGAAGCAGCTTGGAAGCAGGGAAAGCGTGTAGCCCTTCCTCGAGTAGAGCGGGGAGAAAAAAATATGACCTTATGGTTTGTCGATTCCTATCTTCAATTAGAAGAGGGTGTATACGGTATTTTGGAACCAAAAAAACGGGAAGAAGCTCGGGTTACCCCTTCTGAGCTGGATCTTGTAATTGTTCCGGGGGTTGCCTTTGATGTTGACGGATATCGAATTGGATATGGTGGAGGGTATTACGATCGCTTTTTTGCCAAATGGGAGTCGTTGGTTCGCTTAGGGGTTGGCTACTCTTTTCAAGTGGTCTCTACAGTCTATCCAGAGGATCATGATCAGCCTTTACATGGATTGATAACATCTGAGCAGGTGATGATGTTCCAGTAGATGAGGATTGCTAAGAGGCAACTCTTTTTTACTAAATTTTTCATTATATATATTATTCACTATATATGTTAGGTGACAATACTCGTACGAAATGGTTTCAATGAAAGAATTATAGAAGAGAGGAGCCCAAAGTATACTTATCGCATAAGTAATTCCATATAAAGTTATTTAATTTACCAATCAGATAATTTATATTAATTGACTTGACTTTATACTATGTTTAATTTAATATTCAAATAGAAGCTATATTCCGCTATATACATATAGATGGAATAGGCTTCTTTTTGAAACAAAAAAAGGAGGGGAGAATCATGAAAATTACTGCTAAAAAAGTAAACAAAGTGAAAGTTACCACTGCAAACTTTACCTATCCAGTTTAATAGTATTGGAGGACCTGATGTTTATCTTTGATAAATGTCAGGTCCTTCTTTTAAAGTGCTTACATAGTAAGGTTTTACAATATATTTAAAATAAATTAATGTTAAAATCTATTACTTTATGCTAGATATAACTTAAAATTCATATAAGATAAATATCCAGCTTATTCGAATGATTAGGAGGAGGGGAGAATCATGAAAATTACTGCTAAAAAAGTTGAGAAAGTTAGTGCACCCACCGGATTCTTAGCTCCTGTTTGCTAAGAAAATGAGTTAACCATCGCCTTTCGGGCGATGGTTAAGTTTTTGTAAAGAAGGAAAAAAGTCATTTCATAAAAGGTAAGAAAATAAGCTACAAAACCTACATTAAATAAACTGTAAATTCCCACTTGACGTCCTAGTTTAGATAGTTTATAATCTTACATAATTCAAGTGAAGCTATTTTTAAGAAAGGGGAATAGAAAATGAAAATTACTGCTAAAAAAGTAGAAAAGGTAAAAGTAACTGCTCTCACAGCAACAGGTGTTTAATAGAATATAGACTTTTCACAAAAGGGTGATAATCATGAAAGTAAATGCTAAAAAAGTAGAAAAAGTAAACGTAACTCAGCCTCATCTCATTGTTATCTAATTCAACTGAGGTATGAAGTTTGTTTTTCTAAGAAAGAGGAACCCAACCAGCTTGGGCTTGGTTGGGTTTTGTTTTTTTAGAAAGAGTCTCCGCTGTAAGAGTGAAAAAAATGTGGTAGATCAACAATTTTGCAAAATAGACTGTAAATTCGCACTTGACAATAAAATGTGATTATATATACTTATATACAACGAGGTTGAAACCGCTTTCGAAAAGGAGGTGATAATCATGAAAGTCGTTGCCAAAAAAGTAGAAAAAGTAAATGTAACTCAGCTTACAATTACACCCGTTGTTTAAAATGTATTGTGGTCATTTGGATTAAAAAGGAAGTTCCCGATTATTTCTTAGCTTTACATTGCCAAGAAATTGTACCCGGCCAGTGCCTTAGCTTGGTCGGGTGTTCTTTGAAGGAAAAGAGTCTCTAGAGTGAAAGGCTTACAGTAACAAGTTATGCGTCTGCGTGCTTAATAAATAGTATATTCCCACTTAATGCTTTAGTATAATTAAATCTATTTTTACTATACACTCTTTAATAAGTATAGGAGGCCCCGATGTTTATCTCTGATAAAGGTTAGGTCTTCTTTTATAAAAAGAATTACATAGAAGAATTTTTCACATTATCCTCAAAATAAATTGTATGAATCTATTGCCTTTAAAAATAATGGCTTTTACATTAACAAGGTGTTTAACAGGATTGTTTAGATTTAAGGAGGTGATAAATATGAAAATTGCTGTCAAAAAAGTGGGAAAGGTAAAAGCGACAAACTTCGCTCATGTTGTTTAATTTAGGATCCATTACATATTACCGAAACGAAAGGGGTGACAATCATGAAAGTCGTTGCTAAAAAAGTAGAAAAAGTAAAACCAACTGTATTAAGCCATGTTGTTTAATTAAGGATTAATACACATTGAATTACGATCTATTTCTTAGTGACAAGAGTTAAGAAGTTGAACCCGACCAAGCCTGAAGGTACTGGTCGGGTTATGTTTAATATCATTTTGAGCCGGATTCGCCACTGAACAGGACCCCGCGTTGTAGGTAAAGGAAAGAGTCTCCGATAAAAGTGAATGATGCCTATAATAGACTGTATATTCCTACTTGACATCATAATATAACTAACTGTATACCCATATATAACGGAATTGAAACCGTTTTCATAAAGAAGGGATAATCATGAAATTGACTGCCAAAAAAGTAGAAAAGGTTAAAGTAACGGCAAACCTCGCTATGCCTGTTTAATAAAAGGAGCAATGTTCTTAGCTTCTAGTTACTAAGAAAATGAGTTGACCATCGCCTTTTAGGCGATGGTCGTGTTTTATCCGTATCACAACAAACAAAATATACGGCGTATTTATACTTGACGGTATATTAAGTTTAATATATACTTAAATACAACTAAGAAAAAGGAGGAATACCCATGAAAGTAATCGCTAAAAAAGTAGAAAAAGTAAAAGTAACCACCGCTCATACTCTTCCCGTTGTTTGATTTGCAGTTTTTGTAGTTAGCTTTATTTGCTAAGAAATATGAACCGACCATTTCTGAATAGAAGGAAATGGTCAGTTTTACTCTAATTATTAAATAAACAAGTTATCAACTTGCATTGTTATTAAACATCTGTGGATAATAGTAATTGGAATAATTTACAATAATAAAAAAATCAATCGACAACACCAACTACGTGCAATTAATATATGTCGAAATAAACGGATAATCATGCTAATTTATATTTGACAATATAGTTTGTTTATTATAATATATACTTAAATATAAGGAGGAAGGAGGAATAACCATGAAAATCACCGCTAAAAAAGTAGAAAAAGTAAAAACCACCGCTTATTTTAACGTTGTTTGATTCGTAATTATGGTATTTGCGTGAGTAATATTTAACTTTATTTGCATGACCGGCCATTGCCTACAAGGCGCCGATGGTCGGTCTTATCTTTGTTAAAGAGTAAGCAGTAACCAAAGTTAACAGTATAATAAACTGTATATTCCGACTTGACCCCATAGTGAAATTAACTGTATAGTTGTACTTAACAAAATTAAAATCGTCTTCATGAATAAAAAGTTGTTTTTTAATATAAAGGGAATATTTACCTATATATCACAATAGACGCACTATATTGCATATTTCTATTTGACAGGATATTATGTTTAATATAATATATACTATAAATATAAGGAGGAAGGAGGAATAGCCATGAAACTGACCGCTAAAAAAGTAGAAAAAGTAAAAGTAACTCAGCTCCCCGCTCTCGTTGTTTAATTTATAATCTTGACATTTACGAGGAAATATCAAGCTTTTTCCAAGATGCATGAACCGACCGTTGCCAAAGGTGGCGATGGTCGGTTCATATTCTGACAACAGAGAATGAAAAGTGCATATCAAATTGAAATCGTTTTCATAAATGAGGAATAATGAAAATTAATATTGTTTAATACAAAGGGGATATTTACTAAAGTGATTCTCCTTGTTTCCAAGTATGAGCTGACCGTCCTTTCAAAGTTGATGGTCGGATGTAAGACTTAGGTTTTGAAAATCGCCAAGTAGAGCGGATGTCGCAATAAAGGCATTATATTTTTTATTTATATTTGACAGTATAATGGGATTATTGTATACTTGAGTGTAACTTAGAGAAAGGAGAGATTGTCATGAAAGTAACTGCTAAAAAGTGGAAAAAGTAAAAGTAACCATGCATGGCTTTGTAATTTAAACTTTTACCGGTCATTATCTATAATCTAGGTAATGGCCGTTTTAATTTTCAAATATATCTGTCCTTTTACCCTTATGCAATGAAGTAAGTGGTATTTCCCTTCATGAGGAGAAAGAGAGAAAAAATAAGGCTTTTCTTAGATAGGCAAGAATGGTAGGATTAATTTAACTATTAATTAACGATAGTTTAAGAAGCTTCTATATTTAAAGGAGGTATAATATGTCCTATCGACCTGAGTTTAAGAAGGTTTACCCACTTTACAAAATTGATGATGTGATACACATGGGATCTCGGCACAATTTTGTAGAAATCCCTGATGAGGATGGCTCCATATATGATTTGCTTAAGCTGATGGACGGAACCCGCACAGTAGATGAGATTAAGCAAAAGATTATTGAGAAGTATCCCCATGTAACCTCTGAGGAGGTGGATGAGGCGATTGCGGAAATTGATCGTCTAGGCTTTATATCTGATGCTTCGGCATTGGAGCGCACCCAGTTGACAGAGAAAGAACGGGATCGGTTTAAGGGGAATCTTAACTTCTTTTCTTTCTTTGCGAATAGTCGACAAAGCAACTTCGAAATTCAGGAAAAGTTAAACAATTCTACAGTAACCATAATAGGTATGGGAGGATTTGGTACGAATATCCTGTACAATATGGCAGGACTAGGTGTCAAAAATGTTCGGATTGCGGATTTTGACCGTGTTGAATTGAGTAACCTTAACCGACAGTTGCTATTTAATGAAAAGGATATTGGGCGCCCCAAGATTGAAGTGGCTAAAGAGTTTATGGCTGACTTCCATTCAGATATGAAGATCGAAACCACCTTAATGAAAGTAGAAAGTTCAAAGCAAGTAGAAGAGTTGGCCGCGGGCAGTGATTTGGTCCTGCTAGCTGCGGACGAACCAATGATTAAATTGGCCCAGTGGGTAAATAAGGCTTGTGTAAAGCTTAATATCCCATATATTGTAGGTGGAATGGGGATCGATAGCGGAGAGTTCTATTCAATCATTCCTGGGCAATCCGGGTGTGTAGATTGTATGCACCTTTATTTTCTAAAAACAAATGAAAATTATGAAGCTGCAACGCGTCAGTTATTGGACTTCAGACCTCCAAACTGGGGAACTGCACCAGGAGTGGCTATTATTACAGCAATGATTAGCCTAGAAGCGACCAAAATCCTTACAGGTGTAGGTCCCTTAGTAGCGAATGGGAAAATGTACTCGATCAATGTGCATACATTGGAATCAGAAATTTTGCATGAATGGGAACGGTATGAGGAAGAGTGTCCTACTTGTGGCGCGGGGAAACATGAATATGCATCCTTCTTTGATTTATTTAAAGAAAAAGTAACAGGTGGGCATCCATCATGAATCTAACTCATGATAGTGTTCTAGAAATGCACGAACTGGCTCAACGCCAGGAAAATGAAGAAGAGATTTTGATTGGTCGAACGGATATTAGCAACTTTATCGTTCTTCCAGTGATCGGGGTTGACATTATTGAGCTATTAGATAGTGGGAAGACGATCGGCGAAGTAGCAAAGATCATGGAAGAACGGGTAGGGGAGCCTGTCGATGTACTGGACTTCGCCAAAGATCTGGTTACAGAGTACCAGTTTGTCTACAAAGTAGATGGAACCATTGTGAACGATAAGGTAAAGCAGCGGGGACATTTTTCTTGGATCAGTCCTAGACTTAGCCAGTTGCTATCAAATCGTTACACAATGTCCGCTGCATTGTTGCTCTTTTTGCTCGGATGGGTACTAATTATTTCTGAGCCAGACCTTCTACCAGTTCCTGATGACTTTTTTATCTCCTCTTCTTCACTAACCCTGTCTTTGCTAATAGCTTTCCTATTAAGTTGGACACAACTCTTTTTTCATGAACTTAGCCATCTGATTGCTGCTCGTTCTTATGATGTTTCCAGTAGGATCGGATTAAGTCACCGGCTTGTTTTTGTCGTAGCAGAGACAAACATGTCAAATATCGTCTTACTGCCACGAGAGAAGAGGTACAAACCTTTATTGGCAGGCATGGCTTTTGATTGTGTCGTGTTTGGAACATCTGTACTGTTGTTATGGATGAACAGTGTTGGCTATCTGGATCTGGCTCCTCTTATGGTAAGTATACTTGCTTACCTGAAGTTGAACTGTGTGTTTGTACTTGCTTTTCAGTTCATGTTTTTTATGGAAACCGATATTTACTATGTATTCACAACGGCTTTCCAGTGTAATAACTTATTGCACAATACCCGACTGCAAGTAATGAAGTTTTTACGCTTGGCGAAGCCATGGCATTTGGAGGAGTTGGAACAAGTCGATCCTCGAGAAAAAGCAATTATGAGATGGTATGTCTGGTTTTACGTCATTGGTGCGCTTCTAGCGATTAGCCTTTTTGTCATCTTTATTTTGCCAGTAACTCTTACTTTCATTGTAGGAGCAGTGAAAAATCTATTCGAACAAGAGCTCTTCTCACTGGCTTTCTTCGATGGCCTGTTAATATTCTTTATCGGCTCTTTACCAACCGGGATCCTAATCTGGTCCTGGATACGAAGCTTCCGAAACTGGCGAGCGGCTCAAGCTGCCAGAGCATCAGAAGAAGGATAAACACAAAAGATCTTCGATACTCTTTTTAAGACCGGGAAAATTACCCGGTCTTTTGTGTTTGTTTTATAGCGTGGTAAAATGAAACCAAGTCGTGGGAATCTTCCAACACCCCTTGTTTCGGAGAATAGTATTGTCGAATAGATTTGTTTCAAAGTGAAAATTGAAGAGGTTATGCCTACACTTTCCGACAGAATCGCTACATACTACTGGTTTTATAGAGGAAGGTTCCTATGTTATACTCAAAAACGAAACGAGTGAGATATCATCACAATCACGCATTTAGAGTTGGGCAGTCATCTGTCTGATGGAGGCTTCAGTTTATGGATGATCATATCCCTCAAGTAACAGCTAAACGGTTGCCCCTTTATTACCGATATTTAGAAAAGCTTCATGCAATGGGTAAAAAACGTGTTTCATCCGCCCAGCTGAGTGAAGCCTTACAAATTGATCCCGCAACGATCCGACGTGATTTCTCTTATCTAGGGGAACTGGGTAAAAAAGGATATGGGTATAATGTAAATTACTTACTCAAGTTCTTGCGTGACTTTTTGCGTCAGGATGAAGTGACCAACGTTGTATTGATCGGTGTAGGTAATTTGGGGAAAGCCCTTCTAAAGTATAACTTCTACCGAAGCCACAATACAAAGATTGTTGCTGGCTTTGATAGTGATCCCCGAAAAGTGGGACAAGAGATTGACGGAATTCCAATATTCCCTATGGAAAGACTTACTGAGGTTTCACGATTGCATCAAGTGGAAGTAGCAATTTTGACAGTACCTGCTAGTACTGCCCAAGCGACTGCGGAATCGATTGTGGATGCTGGTATTCGGGGTATTTTAAACTTTACACCAGCCCGAATTACGGTTCCTCCAACAGTGCGCATTCATCATATAGATTTGACTGTAGAGTTGCAGACACTCATCTATTTTCTGAAAAAGTTTCCTGCAACTGAAGAGAATAAGTGGGATTTTAAGCAGAGGGAGGAATAGAAAAGAGTCCAGGAAAAAAGATCCCGGCATATACTAAGCAATAGATGAGGGAGGAGCCGTGTGATATGGACGATGAGAAGCAACATTGGACGCAACATATTAAAGAATTGCGTTTGCGAGTGATATGGGTTACCGTTACTTTTTTTCTGGCATTGATTGTTGGTTTTATCTTTGCCCATGATGTGATTCAGTGGATGAAGCAGGAGCCACTTGCGGAAAATGTGGAGATGCATAACTTCTCACCTGGAGAGCCTCTAAGAATCTATATGCAGTTCGCAATGTTAATTGCCGTAGTGATTACACTTCCTGTGGCTTTTTATCAAGCGTGGGCATTTATTCGACCAGGGTTAACGCCAAAAGAGCGACGATCCACACTGATGTATATTCCGCTGGCGATCGTCCTTTTGATCTGCGGTTTGCTTTTTGGTTACTATATTATTTTTCCCTTCATTCTCAATTTTATGTCGGTCTTGACACAATCCCTTGGGGCTATAGAGACCTATGGGATGTTTCAATATTTTAGCTTTATGTTTCGGATTGTTGTTCCGATTACGTTTCTCTTTGAATTGCCTGTTGTCGTTCTGTTTTTGACGCGTTTAGGGATTATAAAACCGGACTTGCTCCGCAAAGGACGCAGATATGCCTATTTGGGTTTAGTAATATTGGCGGCAGTTTTGACTCCACCGGACTTGGTCTCCAATATTTTGGTCGCAATACCTCTCATTGTATTGTACGAAATTAGCATACTTCTTTCCGAGTGGACCATGCGCCGAATGAATAGACAAACAGAGACGGAAAAAGTCGAGATTGACTCAGAATAATGAAGTAAGTCCTCTTCCTTCGAAGGGGACTTTTTTGTGAGGTTGATTGCCTACAAACTTTTTTTCATTTAGGGTCTTGCAAAATGATTTATGGATGAGTATTATAATAATTGGTGTTAGCACTCGGTCGAGGTGAGTGCTAACAATTTGTTAATTCACCTCAGCTAAAGGAGGGTTTTTAAGTGATCAAACCGTTAGGGGATCGTGTGGTATTAGAGGCAGTTGAACAAGAAGAAAAAACTGCAAGCGGAATTGTGCTTCCAGAAACAGCAAAAGAGAAGCCGCAAGAAGGTAAGATTGTTGCCGTTGGTTCAGGACGTTATGAAGACGGTAAGCGCGTAGCTCTGGAAGTAAAAGTAGGAGATCGGGTTATTTTCTCTAAATATGCAGGTACAGAAGTAACTGTAGGCGATAAAGAATATCTCATCTTGCGTGAAAGCGATATTTTAGCGATTGTTGAGTAATTTCTATAAAAAAACCCTACATAGGAGGGGAATAGACAAGTGGCGAAGGAAATTCGTTTTGGCGAAGATGCACGTCGAGCAATGCTTCGTGGAGTAGATGCGTTGGCCAATGCGGTCAAAGTAACCTTGGGACCAAAAGGTCGTAATGTAGTATTGGAAAAGAAATTTGGTTCCCCATTGATTACCAATGACGGGGTTACCATTGCGAAAGAAATTGAGCTGGATGATCCATTTGAGAACATGGGTGCCCAGCTGGTAAAAGAAGTAGCAACCAAAACCAACGATGTAGCTGGAGATGGAACCACAACAGCAACAGTGTTGGCCCAAGCGATTATTCGTGAAGGACTTAAAAACGTTGCTGCTGGCGCCAATCCAATGATCCTCCGGAGAGGAATCGAAAAAGCTGTTGCAGCAGCTGTTGAAGAGATTAAGAAGATCTCCAAGTCCATTGAAGGCAAGGAGTCGATTGCTCAGGTAGCAGCTATCTCTGCGAACGATGAGGAGATTGGAAAGCTCATCGCAGAGGCTATGGAAAAAGTAGGAAACGACGGCGTTATTACTGTGGAAGAGTCCAAAGGCTTTACCACTGAATTAGAAGTGGTAGAAGGAATGCAGTTTGATCGCGGATACATCTCCCCCTATATGATTACGGACTCTGACAAAATGGAAGCAATCTTGGATGAGCCATACATCTTAATTACTGATAAAAAGATTACCAATGTGCAGGAGTTGTTGCCACTACTTGAAAAAGTAGTACAGCAAGGAAAGCCCCTCTTGATCATTGCAGAAGATGTTGAAGGGGAAGCATTGGCAACCTTAGTTGTCAACAAGCTCCGTGGAACCTTTAATGCTGTTGCGGTAAAAGCTCCTGGCTTTGGTGATCGTCGCAAGGCAATGTTGCAAGATATTGCTATCCTCACTGGTGGCCAGGTTGTAACTGAAGAAGTCGGTTTGGATCTGAAAACCGTAGGTATGGACGTTCTTGGTCGGGCACGTCAAGTTCGTGTGACCAAAGAAGAAACGATCTTGGTAGATGGCTCCGGTAATCCGAAAGAGATTGAGGCCCGGATTAACCAAATCCGTCAGCAGCTAGAAGAGACCACTTCTGAGTTTGACAAAGAGAAACTGCAAGAGCGCTTGGCAAAATTAGCCGGTGGCGTAGCTGTTATTAAAGTAGGTGCAGCAACCGAAACTGAGCTAAAAGAGAAAAAGCTCCGAATCGAAGATGCTCTTAACTCGACACGGGCTGCAGTAGAAGAAGGTATTGTATCCGGTGGAGGAACTGCCCTCGTTAACGTAATTGGCGCTGTCGAAAAAGTTGAGGCTACTGGGGATGAAGCAACAGGTGTCTCCATTATCAAGCGGGCCTTGGAAGAACCACTTCGCATGATTGCACACAACGCAGGCTTGGAAGGCTCCGTTGTAGTGGAGAAAGCGAAGAAAGAAGAAGTAGGCATTGGCTTTAACGCCTTGACCGGTGAATGGGTAAACATGATCGATGCCGGTATTGTGGATCCTGCGAAAGTAACCCGCTCTGCACTACAAAATGCAGCTTCAGTTGCAGCAATGGTTCTCACTACAGAAGCGACCATTGCTGAGGAAGAAGAGGAAGAGTCCTCCGCCAACTCAGGCGTAGGTGGCATGGGCGGAATGGACGGCATGATGTAAAGTAGACCAAGATCTTATCTCTCAGAGGATCTCGCAAAGAAGATCCTCTGAGAATTTTAAGAAGCTTCTCATGGGTTATGAGAAGCTTCTTTTTTTAATACACATTCGACTCCTTTTATTTCTCTCTTTTATTGAAAAGTGTTTATTTAGAAGGTAGTGCCGCTTATAAATAGAGCGTCGATGGTTCTGGAGTTTGCAAGCCCATTCACGGTAGAGTAAAAGGGAGTTCTTAAAGAAAAGTTCTAGAAAGGTGTGGTTCGATGATCAAGAAGCGACCCTTTTTCTGTTCCTGGAGTGGTGGGAAGGATTCTTGTCTAGCTTTATATTACGGGATTCAAGAGGGAGGAGTTCCTAATTATTTACTAACAATGATGACAGAGGCGGGGGAGCGATCACGGGCCCATGGATTATCCCAAGAAGTGCTTGAGAAGCAGGCTGAATCTTTGGGGATTCCATTGATAACGGCTGCTACTTCATGGGAAAGCTATGAACGGGTATTCCGGAGTTCTCTGGCTACGCTGCGGGATAAAGGAGTTGAGACCGGAGTCTTTGGAGATATTGATTTACAGGAACATCGGGAATGGATTGAAGGCGTTTGTCAAAAAGAGCAGATCGATCCATACTTCCCGCTTTGGAACCGGGAGCGGGTGGAAGTGGTACGGGAGTTCGTTCGCCTGGGATTTCAAGCAACGATTGTCGCTGTACAGGAGGGGGTTTTAAGTAAATCCTATCTCGGAAAATCTTTGACAGAGGAACTGATCGACAATATGATCAGGCAAGGGATTGATCCTGCGGGAGAAGCGGGGGAGTATCATACATTGGTTACTGCAGGTCCCATTTTCAACCGTCCGCTCGTTTTCGCGATCAAGGATCGCTCGCTTCGTGATGGGTATTGGTATCTGGATATCTCTCTGTAATCTGCGGGATCAACAGGAAATTGACATACTATATAGGGGTATAGTATATTGGGTTTGACAAGGAGGGCACATGTATGGGGGTTCATGAGCAATCTGAGGGGAGCACTTCCACTGATAACCAGCGGAAAGCCCACCATTCCGAGAAGCTGAAGCAAGATCTTGTAAGAAGAATGAATCGGATCGAGGGTCAAGTGCGAGGAATTCGGGGAATGATCGAAAGAGATACCTACTGCGATGATGTATTAAACCAAATATCTGCGGTCCAAGCAGCACTGAATAGTGTCGGTAGTTTATTGCTGGAAGCTCACATGAAAAGCTGCGTCATCGAACGGCTAGAGGAAGGCGATGAAGAGGTAATTGATGAACTTTTGGTTACCATGAAGAAGCTGATGAAATAAAATGATTTCTTTTTGAGAGGATAATAATGATCCTACTAACCATGGCCTAATAAAAGGAGAGGATAATGATGCAAACCATCCAACTTCGCGTAGAAGGCATGTCCTGTAATCATTGTGTCAATGCAGTGGAAAAAGCGTTGAATCAATTGGGTGTGACTGGGAAAGTCGATTTGGAAAATAAAAAGGTAGAAGTAACATTTAATGAGGCGGAAGTCTCAGTAGAAAAAATAAAAGAAGCCATCGAAGAGCAGGGATATGATGTGGTGGGGGCATAATGCGCCCCTGTACCACACTTTTTTTAGAATCAGGTATACCCCAAGGGGGTATTAGGGAGGTGGAAAAATGAATCGCAAAGAGATGAGACTTAAGATTTCAGGGATGACTTGTGCCGCTTGTGCCACTCGAATTGAAAAAGGGTTATCCAGAGTGGAAGGGGTTCAGTCTGCCACAGTCAATCTCGCATTAGAACAAGCAACGATCTCCTTTGATCCGAAAATCGTTGATGCAGCGCAGATTGAAGAAAAGATTGCAAAGCTCGGATATGGAACAGTGAAAGAGACTGCACAACTGCGGATTGAAGGCATGACTTGTGCTGCCTGCGTTAATCGTGTCGAAAAGGGATTGCAGCGGCTGCCAGGAGTTTCTAGTGCCAATGTAAACCTAGCTACGGAAACGGCACAAGTAGAATATAGCCCCACACAGGTGGACTTAGAGATGTTGCTGAACAAAGTGGAGCAGTTAGGTTATCGTGCGGTGCCAAAGGATGAGGAAAATGAGGGAATGGACCATCGGCAGCAGGAGATTCACCGCCAACAGCGGCGCTTTTTTATCGCAGCACTCCTCTCCTTTCCCTTATTATGGACAATGGTTAGCCATTTCTCCTTTACTTCGTTTATCTGGGTACCCGACCTCTTTCTTAATCCCTGGTTCCAACTTGTATTGGCGACCCCAGTGCAATTTCTGATTGGTGCTCCCTTTTATATAGGTGCTTTTAAAGCATTAAAAAATAAAAGTGCCAACATGGATGTGCTAGTAGTACTAGGAACATCGGCTGCCTATTTTTATAGCCTCTACTTAACCGTAGAGGCCTGGAGTCAAGGGGAGCAGGCTGGAGAGCTTTACTATGAAACAAGTGCGATCCTAATTACCCTGATTTTACTGGGGAAATTGTTTGAGACGAAAGCGAAGAGTAGAACATCGGAAGCGATAAAAAAATTGATGAATTTAAAGGCTAAAACGGCCTGGGTAATCCGTGATGGTAAAGAGGTGGAAATTCCTGTCGATGAAGTAGCGGTGGGAGATATGGTAATTGTTCGCCCAGGAGAAAAAATTCCCATCGATGGGATTGTGGTGGAAGGTAACTCCGCCGTCGATGAATCGATGTTAACAGGTGAAAGTCTCCCAGTGGAAAAGGGACCTGGGGAGACTGTGATTGGAGCAACGATTAATAAAAATGGAGTCCTAAAGATTCAGGCTACCAAAGTAGGAAAAGAGACTGCCCTAGCACAAATTGTAAAAGTAGTTGAAGAGGCTCAAGGATCCAAAGCACCAATCCAGCGAATTGCGGATCGAATCTCTGGTGTGTTTGTTCCCATTGTGGTAAGTATTGCAATGATTACCTTTTTACTTTGGTATGTAGTGATTGACTCAGGACAATTAGCCAGTGCTTTAGAAAAAGCGATTGCCGTATTGGTGATTGCATGCCCCTGTGCATTGGGACTGGCTACACCCACCTCAATTATGGCGGGTTCTGGTCGGGCTGCGGAGTTAGGTATCCTTTTTAAGGGAGGCGAGCATTTAGAAACCGCTCACCATATCCAAACGGTTGTTTTAGATAAAACAGGTACGATCACAGAAGGAAAGCCTGAATTGACTGATGTAATTCCAGTTTCGAATGCTTGGAAGGAAGAGTCACTTTTGAGACTGGTGGGAGCGGCAGAGAAAAACTCCGAGCATCCATTGGCACAGGCCATTGTGAAGGGGGCGGAGGAAAAAGGGATTATCCTGCCTAGCACAGAATCATTTACTTCCATTCCAGGACATGGGATTCAGGCTGTTGTTGAAGGTCGTAAGGTATATGTGGGAACCCGTAGGTTAATGGCTCAGCAACAGATAAATGTAGCATCGATGGAAGAACAGATACTCCAGTTAGAGAAACAAGGAAAAACGGTGATGTTGGTAGCAGTCGACGGAGATTTCATTGGGATGATTGCTGTTGCCGATACAGTGAAGGAAACTTCGAGGGAGGCTGTGATCCGTTTACAGGAAATGGGCATTAACGTTATCATGTTAACCGGGGATAATTGGCAAACTGCCCGGGCGATTGCAGAAGAGGTAGGCGTGGATGAAGTGATTGCGGAGGTACTCCCGGAGCAAAAAGCGGAAGAGGTCCGACGTCTGCAAGCTGCCGGTCGCAAAGTGGCGATGGTCGGGGACGGGATCAATGATGCGCCAGCCCTGGCGGTGGCTGATGTGGGCATGGCAATTGGTACGGGAACGGATATTGCCATGGAGGCGGCTGATGTGACCTTAATGCGTGGCGATTTGAATAGTATTGCCGATGCGATTACGATGAGCCGCAAGGTCGTTCGCAATATTCATCAAAACTTCTTCTGGGCATTGGGCTATAATGTGACAGGGATTCCTATCGCAGCAGCTGGCTTCCTCGCTCCTTGGGTAGCTGGAGCGGCGATGGCCTTCAGTTCGGTTTCAGTGGTTTTAAATGCATTGCGTCTGCAACGGATAAAGATATAAGAGACTTACACCTAAAGGTGTAAGTCTCTTTTTTGTCCAAAGGTCAATCAAGCCTGTATTGTGACTGGTTGCTTGGAAGAACAGTTTCTTAATCAAAGATAAAAAATTTTTATCATTTCCTTTGTCTCTCGATCGGAATAGTGATATATTTCAGTTAAAAAAGCTGAATGGAGGAACAAAATGGAGGAAAAAAACAGGAGTCACCCCGCTTTATCTTCCCATCCATTTCAGCAGTTAATCCAGCGTAAAAAACGATTTCTTATTCCAATGACTCTTTTTATCATGCTGTTTTATTTTGGTTTGCCCTTAGCGATCAGTTTATATCCTACATGGATGGGTCGGACCATTCCAGGAGTTTATTTCTCCTGGGCCTGGCTTTATGCTTTTGCACAGTTGGGAATGACTTGGTTTGTCGGTTGGTTTTATTGGAGGAAGGCCCAAACCTTTGATTCTTTGGTTGAAAAGTTTCGAAATGAACTGAGGGATCGTTCATGAACTTAACCTATTTTCTTTTATTTCTGTGTATTGTGGGGAGTACCCTGATCATTACCCATTGGGCAGCTCAAAGAGGGCAGACAACAAATCAGTTTTTTATAGCAGGGGGAAGTTTGACCGGTTTTCAAAACGGGATGGCCATCGCCGGAGATTATATTAGTGCCGCTTCTTTTCTAGGGATTACAGGTGCGATTGCCATCGGAGGATATGATGGTTTTTTATATTCCATTGGTTTTCTAGTTTCCTATTTGATTGTTCTCCTCTTCATGGCAGAGCCTGTTCACTACTTGGGAAAGTACTCTGTGGGAGATGTCCTTTGTGCTCGCTTTTCCAGCAATCGAATTCGGTTATTGATGGCGATGGGGGCTTTTGCCATCTCCATCTTCTACATGATTCCTCAGTTGGTTGCCTCAGGGTTATTAATTCGTCTTCTCCTGGGAATCGATTATTCGATCTCGGTGTTAGTGATTGGCAGCTTGATGACAGTCTATGTTGTATTTGGGGGGATGGTGGCCGCCTCGTGGGTACAGATTGTGAAAACGGTTCTTTTAATGTCTGGGACATTTCTTCTTTCACTCATGCTTTTAGCCCGTTTTGATTGGCAAATTCCGCTTTTGTTAGAGCAGGTGGTTGAGGGAACTCCCCTTGGGGAACAGTTCTTTATGCCTGGGAATCTTTTTTCCAATCCCCTTGAGGTGTTTTCCCTTAATCTAACATTAATTTTGGGAACTGCTGGTCTTCCACATATCTTAATTCGCTTTTTTACAGTAAAGGATGCCGTAGCCGTTCGACGTTCTGTGATTACGGCTAGCTGGATTATTGGGCTCTTTTATGTCATGACCTTGATTCTTGGACTAGGGACAGTCGCTTTGGTTGGCTGGTGGGAGCTGGTAGAGACAGATCCAACAGGTAATTTGGCTGCACCTTTATTGGCGAAGGTTTTGGGGGGAGATTTTTTAATGGCTTTTATTGCTGCAATTGCCTTTGCCACCATTGTGGCTGTGGTAACAGGGTTGGTGATCTCGGCAACCACTTCTTTAGCCCATGATGTATACAATCACATTTTACGTCAAGGGAAAGCAAAAGAGCAGGAACAGTTGCGTATGGCCAAGTGGATTGCCGGAGGGATTGGGTTGATTGCTACATTATTCTCCCTAGGGCTTGAAAACATTAATGTTGCTTTTTTGGTCTCGTTAACCTTTGTGGTTGCAGCATCCAGTTATTTTCCCATTCTTCTCTTTACAATTTATTGGAAGCGATTTAACAGACAGGGGGCTTTTATTGGAATGATGAGTGGCTTTGTAGCTTCACTTGGGCTGGTAATGTGTGGTCCCCATATTATGAATCTTGAGAATGGATGGATCTCCATGGAACCTCTTTTTCCACTGTATAACCCAGGGATTATAGCGATCCCCTTAGGCTTTATTGGTGCCTGGCTAGGTACCTTATTTTCCCGCCAATCAGAGGATGAAGCCCGTTACATTTCTTTTCTGGTTCAAGCACAGACTGGAGTGAAAACCGAGGAATAAATCTCCCATCGAGAAATCGGTCACGTAGATGTGTTCGGGGCACCTCTTACAGCAACAGGCGAAGGATGACTACCATACCTGATTCATGGAAGGTAACGAATCCAGATGAAGGAAAAGGGCGAAGGAGGAGTAAGAGGTGAGCATCTTAACATTAACATTGTTTGAACGGCTAGGTCTTTTGTTGGTGCTTGCCTTTATGTTGACACGAATGTCCAGTTTTCGTTCCTTATTGGATCGGGAGTTAGACAGGAAAACAACTTTTATGTATGCCATTATTTTTGGCTTATTTGGGATTGCCGGGAGTCAAGCGGGAGTCGTGATGGAAGGAGGTCAGTTTACTACCTTCTTTTGGGTACTCTCATTAGAGGAAGATCAGATGTTGGTGGGATCCAGTCTGGTAGCTGTTGTGATTGCTGGACTATTGGGAGGACCGTTTGTAGGCTTTGGGGCAGGCCTGGTGGCAGGTGTTTATCTCTTTTTTCTGGGTGGAATCGGTTATCTTGCCAATAGTATTGTAAATCCTTTAACCGGTTTGCTGGCCGGTCTTACCGCCCGTTTTTTCTCGCAGGAACGTGTAATTGTGCCAACAAAGGCCCTTTTTATTGGTATTTTTCCTCCTATTCTCCAAATGGGCTTATTGTTGATATTTACATCCCAACCAGAAGCGATGATTCCATGGGTTGATCGGATCGGATTGCCCTTGGTCATTTCCAATAGTGTAGCGATTGCCGTTTTTACGGCAATGATTCGTGTCGCCCTTGATGAACAGGAGCAAGAGGCAGCAATGGAAACACAACGCGCCTTAACAATTGCCGAAAAAGCATTGCCTTTTTTAAAAAAAGAATCTCAAGAGGAGATGGCAGAAGGGATTGCAAATCTGCTCTATCAAGAGTTACATGTGGCTGCAGTCTCAGTCACCAATCAGACAGAAGTGCTTGCCCACAGAGGATTGGGAGAAGATCATCATCAGAGGGGAGATCCCT
>CALJVA010000123.1 GCA_937975135.1 uncultured Thermoactinomycetaceae bacterium
TGTGGATCACTAACTTGTATCACAATTGAAGTGATTTACTCTTGCCCTCCTCTAACGCTTCTTTCATTTCCTAAATCACTTCCTTATAGTCAGAGTGCCAATAGGTTTTGAGATTATGAGAGCCATCAATATTCCATCGGGCAGTGGAGTGTGGGTTCTGTATTATGTGTTGACCGCGGCGTTTTGTAATGAGAAAACAACAGAGAGCCTTAAGCATAAAAGATGCGCTCTCGGCTCGTCTATGACTAAATCATTGTATATCAATCTTATACAGTTCTGCCCCTCTTGCAAAATAAATGTCACCATCCACGTCTTGAGCGAATAACTCCGCATTATCCGCCAGCACTTTCATTTCCCAAGTTTCGGAATCTAGCTTGAAGACTTTACCTAATGTCGTGCCGTATAAGTAGCCGTCCTCACCGTAAACGAGGTCACGTCCAGTATAATACATACTACCTCCGTCAAATGAGAACAGTTCCTCGGACTGAACTACTTCTCTCGTCGCAGGATCAAACTTAAATACATATCCTGCCGTCAGCCCCCATAAATAACCTTTATCATCAAAAGTTATCGCAGAAACCGCTTCTTCCCCAGAGACGGGTACACCTTCCCAAACTTTCTCATTTTTAGAAACGTCCCACAAGAATAACTTCGCTTCCGTCTCCTTCGGATCGATCCCGTATCCCCCCCAGATGGATGTTCCACCGTAAATATATCCGTCTCTATATCTTAGTTCAATTACACTCTGGTTTTCCACAACATGACGATGTACGTCATAATCCTCCGTATATGGATCAAATAGTGTTAAAGCACCCCCGAGTTCACCATAGTCTGGCACTGTCCCTATTGCCAATCGGTCACCGGTGGAAGTAAAAGCAAACGGGCGATCTTGTTTGTATCCTTCTTTTAGTGAAAAGAGCATCTTCGGATTGGTTCCAAAATCCCATTTTTCTCCAGGCTCGTATTCGTAAATATTAGCTCCCGGATATGTCCCCAAATACAACTTGCCCTGATGAACTCCCATTCCTTCAATCTGACCGATTCCATCTAATTGTTTTAATTCTCCATTATCTGGATTGTAAACACCCATTCCTTGAGGTGACAAATATCCCCCGATGTATATATTTCCATCGGGACCTTCTTCCAGAGATTGAATATCGTTAGGCTGCCCTTCTACATCTCCCTCCACAGTTTCGTTATTCCCCGTCAACGGGTTGTAGAAAAAGATATTACCTCTGGAATTTATACTAACAAGGCTGAGCCCAGGATAATCAGGTTCTTCTAGTTCAATCCAGCCAAAACTTCTTGAAGATGGGGCACCATCAAAGAACTTTACTCCCGTTGCCTCTAATTGACGTGTTTTGAGATCGTAAGCGTATATTTCATCATTTTTCCGGAGGTAAACTTTGTTTCTGGGTCCAGGCATTGACACATCAATTCCAGGAGTGTTTTCAATTGTATCCACCCATCCATCTTCTACTAAGTCGTAAACAAGTGTGACGTTCGCAGGGGTCAATCTCGCAAACAAAAGATTTCCTGCATAACTGATATCGTATATATATTGTTCGTCCTCATAATCCTCTGGAAGCGAAATGACACGTTTATTGCCGCTTTCCGGGTCAAGCTCAACTAATTTGGCCGGTGTTCCTAAACCCGCGTATACTTTCCCTCTTCCGAAGGCAATACTTCTTACGTATTTGACCCCGTCTATCAGTGAACCATAATCGTGAAATATGTTTGTCTCAGGATCGTACTGAAACACTTTACCTCCTGGGTAGGTGCCGCCATATACTTGACCATCATCATCCGTGGTTACACGCCAAATATGCGTCTCTCCTTCAATCGCTGGTCCTAAATTGTCGACTTGATCACTTTCTGGCACCCATCGATACAAGTACCCATTTCGTTGAGACCCAATATAAACGGTTCCATCCGGTGCTACCGTCGAACCCCACGAGTTGTGCACCCCCTCTAACTCAAAGCTGTTAACACGATCACCTGTATGGGCGTCAATAATATTTAAAATAGCTGGGCTACCGTTAGCTACAGCATATATCCAATCTTCACCTTCAGGTCCCTTCCCATAACTAGCTCCAGGGATCGTCACAGACATTATGGGAGTTCCAATTCTAATTATATTATTTTCTTCTTCTATCTCTTGCTTGAGCATGACATCGTCAAAAAATGCACTCGTCTTCCCAGTCGTAGTAGAGTAAAGAATCACTGAAACGTAAACGGCTTCTTCCGGTGCAGTTGCTGTCACTGAGAGGTTCGTCCACTTTCCCTCAGTACCCCCGCTTACTACTTTCTGGTCAATCCTTTCGTAATCTTCGTTATAAAATCGAATATATATCGATGGTATACCATACTGTACATAAGTCATCACACTTGCAGTGTAACTGTTACCTTCAGCAATCTCTACAGGATCACTTTCCAATCCGTAGCTTTTGTCGTCATCGTCATCGACATGTAAACTGTAAGTACCCGTACGGGCAATCGTGTCGACAACGGTCATTTTTCCTTCCCCGTACACTTGTTGCCATCCCGGTATTGTACCGTCAACCACAGGGCTTTCAAAACCCGGATTCTCAAGTAGGATGTGTTCTTGCCACCACTTAATCAAATTATTGGCATCGACCATGAATTTTTGATAGACAGTTTCTGAAATATGCCTATTCTCTTTTTGGTGGTGAAGTAACCGTTTAAAACCTTCTAAGTGTTTAATAATCTTCTTTTTAGATTTTCCTTCTTCGATTGGAACCAAAGCCGTCAAATGAACCTTTAATAAACGATAAGATTCTTCGGAAAATATTTCTTCACGGTAATTGTCAAGCTCCTCTAACATCATCTGTATACTTGTTAAGTCTGAATTGTTAACAAGGGTGGAATCTGCAAAAATACTTTTCGGATCATGCGACTTTTCTGCTGACACCAGGTTTAGTGTTAATAGTGAAAAAATTAAACATATACACCAGAATATAAACACCTTTGATCGGAATCGACGGTAATTCAACTGTGTTCACTCCTTGCCCTTTAATTTTTAACATATTTATCTCACGAGATCGTCATGTGCCATTTTGCCATTTAGTAATCAATAAATCAGCGTCAGCCTTTAGGATGCGATATATATCATCGGAAATTAATCCATTTTCTTTCTGATGGTCAAGCAGTAGCTTGAAACCTTTCATATGTTTGACGATTTTTTCCGCTGACCCCCTATTTTCTAAGTGGCTAACGGCAATCAAATGGACCTGTAAGAGATGGGCATCATCTTCGTTTTTGAATTCCCCATCCTTCACAAACCGCTCAACTTTACTTTGTATTTTTTCAGCACTTATTCCCAACAGAATTTGCGTCCGAACCCAATTTAACATAGCGGAACCGTACAAATACGAAGGAAAGAATTGTGCTTGCTCCCGATCAAAAATGTCTTTGACTAAGAAATAAATATCTGGGTCTACTTCGGCCAGCACTAGCCAACCACTTGCCCACGGATTGTAGCTCTTATTTCCACTTCCATCAAGACGGTAAGCTGTTGTCCCATCCGGCTGCACGACGTTCTTCTTAAATGTGTTCGCGAACCGTTTCAAATCCGTTTCGTCGAAAACAATGCCGTCTTTCATCGCCCAGTAGACGAACGTCATCTCAATTCTTGCATGAGACACATCCTCCAAGGGAGATGATCCCGCAAACGATTTCGTATTCGTGGATATATTGTCCGCTTCCGTCCACCCGTTGTAAAAATAACCTTTCGTCCTCGCGTAAGTCCACAAGTAGAGGTCTTTCTCTGCATCGTATTGCAGATCATTTTTAAACGACCGTGCAATTTTCGTCACCTTATCCAAATACTTCTCCTTACCAGTAACAGCGTACAGATCCAACATCGTATGGCCGAGCGCTATATACCGATTATGCGGTTCGTCGACGCCGTCCGCCCAGAATGGTGCTCCTGGCTCGAATACGTACCATCCTTCGCCTTGATTATTTTCGCGCCAGAAGGGGTCAAACAAGGCAACGGCATCCTCAGCTGCTTCTTGATAGATTTTAGCTTTTTCACGGTACCGTTTGTTTTCGAGAAGGTCGGGATTCTCGTGTACGATTCTGGCAAAAGCAGCATATGCTTGACTGATGCGTCCGTGATCCACCAAAGTATGATAACGTCCGATGTTTAAGGAATATGTACCGTTATTCGGAGGATCGTTTGTCTTGCTGACATCCCACACGGCGATTAATGGGTCAATGCCGTTAATCATATTTTCAACATAACGGGGATGATTTGGATCCATCGAAAGATTTTTATATTTGTTGCTTATTCCTAACGTATCACTTAACACCTCCATATTAAACAGCCCATATTCAGAGTAGTTAGTAATCTTAATGCGTATGGAATCATTGTCTGCGGAAAATCGTGTCCCACCGTCTTGATCACCGTAACGTACAGATCTTATATAGAGTACATCTGCCCCATTAGCATTTTTTAAAGTCGTCTCCCCGAGGTTGTACCTACCTGCTGTCGCCCATCCTTTACTTATTTCACCTTTCCAATCTGCTACGTTCCGCTCATTATCCCGTTGTTTAAGCATTTGATCTAGCTCATCTATAACGATGTCGAGATACTTTGTATCTTTTGTCGCCCTATACATATACATATAAGCGTCGTTATTAAAACTATTGCCCCAAGCTAGTTTACCGTTTTCGTTATGGTCCATTCCGTAATCGAAATGACTATTTATCAAGTTAAAACCTCTGATCGTATGGTAACCACCTGTCGGATAAACTGTTATTTGATCAAGCCAAAATATGCCTTGGCTTTTTTCATCGGTATCGAATTGAAATGTTGGTGTAGCTAGTGCATCCGTTTTAATATTTAGATCCGTAGCACGGCCGATTTGTGTACCATTAGCGTCCCAAACCGTAACGTCGTACTTACCCGTCGTTAAGTCAGCATCCACCCGCGTCTTATACCAATTATCCCCAGTAAATTCAGTATTAAATGAAGTACTATCTGAACCATCCGACGCTTTAAATTCACCTCCGGGGCCCATTCCAATTTGCCAAACATCATCTTTCGTAATGCTTTTAGCTCGAAAATTGACTTCACCGTGACCCTTTCGGTCCGCCCGCCAAAACCATTCCACACTATAGTGTGAAAGTGGGCTGAGCGGACCAGAAATAAATTTTACAGTATCACTTCCCGAAGCAGACAACTTAATGCTGTAGTCACCCGCTGCAGCATCATCGGAGGTGACGACTGCCTGATCAGAACTGCTGAATAAAGACTGACCATCTGCGTTTCCGGGTTTAAATGTCTCAAAGTCATGCACTTCATAAGTATAATCTCCAGTTAATTTGAACTCGTCCAGCGACAAACCAGCACCATGGCCAGACAGTGTTGTAAATTCGAGTATCTTGAGTTGCTGATCTTTTATATAATCCAAATGATCAAACGTCCCGAGTTCCGCTCCAGCTTCATCTGAAATAACTAGTCGATATTTATATGTGTAAGAAGTTGACTGAAAATAGATGAGAAAACGATACCATTTATCAGAATCAAACAGTATTTTAGTGGATTTCCTTGCAGTACCATCTGTGTAAGTAACGTTTTGCGAATCTACCTCGATCTCAAACATTGCTCCTTCCAATCCTTTACCGCTGACTTTAAAACGAGTATCGGCATTTTCTGGTTTAAACCAAAACGACACGGCACCACGTGATAGATTCAAGTTGTTTTGTAGTAGTCCTGTATTTCCATTGAGTTGCAACTTCTTTTCTCCTGCAAACGCCGAAGAAGCAACAATATCAGCAGATCCCGAATCAAGCGTCCAACCATTCAAACCTCCGATGAATTTGCCAACTTTGTAGGATTCAAATCCTTCATACCAAGTGACGAGATCTTGACTAGTTCTCGTACCAGTTCCGGTCTCTGCTTTAAGAGAAGGAGGTGGCATCATCCAACTTATAATACAAATAAGTACCAAAATGATTACTGATGGTCGCTTTAGTATTAATCGTTTTCCCATTTTGACCCTCCACAAGCTTTAAGTGGAATATGATACGATACAAAATAGAGTTTAAATCTCCTATAAAAGTTCATGCCAATTCTACGGGGAATTTTGATTTATTCATTGCCACTTCAGGATTAGAGCATCAGCATCAGTCTTAAGTACTTCATATACCTTTTGAGATATCAATCCATTTTCTTTCTGAAAGTCAAGCAACAGTTTGAAGTCTTCCATGTGCTTGACAATTTTTCTGTCTGCTTGTTGCTCTTCATAACGACCGACAGCCGTTAGATGAAGCTTTAAAGACCGATAAGCCTCCTTGGATATTTCCTTCTGATAACAATCAAGCACTTCCAGCATCATTGGTATGTTTATCGCTATGTTAAATTCCAGGACTGTGGATGATACTCTTGTTCCATTTAGCGTAACGTCTGCCCAAACTTTAAACGATCTAACATCTTTTATTTTTGCTGCTAGTTTCAACTGTCCATTTTTTTCAATTTCCACTAGATTCGATTGATCACTGTAATACTCGATTTTTGCATTGTCGAGAGGAGCATCTGTCCCATTGCTCATTTTCCCACTTAATGTTAATAATGCTGTACCCCCAGGTGAGAGTGTTGTTTTATCTGCCTCTAAAATAACAGATTTTAATTTAAGAACCAGGTCTTTTGATGAAGCTTTGTGCAGTTTATCATTTTCGATGTAGTAGAAGTTACCGAATGGATCCTGTGTTAGAAATATTCTGTTTTCTCCTACCCGAATAACGTGAACTTCTTTAGTTTCCGCATCAATCATAAAAAATTGTTTTGATATTGTTCCATATATATTTCCGTCCTGTCCTATCTCCAGCAAAGCATCTCGCCAAACAGCACTTGAATAAGAGCGATCAAATTTTTCTTCACTGTAAACAACCTGCCGTGTGTCTGGATCGAAGATAAACAGCGTTCCTTCTGCTAATCCCCATATATTTCCATCTGGTCCAGAGATCAACGCTGTTATAGCTTTTTTTCCAGGAACTGGAACGGTTTCAAACACTTTTTCACTTTTATCTATATCCCATATAAATAGCTTCGCCTCTTTTTCTATTGGTTCTACACCTAAGCCGCCCCAAATGGAGGTTCCACCATAAAGCAGTTTGTCTTTATTGGTCAAGGACACGATACTCTGATTAGGGATGATATTTCTGTAAACATCTTTAGTATCACTCTTGAAATCATAAACAGTTAATGCTCCACCCAGTTCCCCATATGTTGGTACCGTTCCGACAAACAGTTTATCCTCGTCTTCCAGACCCAACATGGCAAATGGTCGATCCTGGCTTTTACCTACTTTGAACAAAATCTTAGGGTTGTCTTTATCCATATCCCATGGTAAATCCGGGTCAAACGAATAAATAACGGCGCCGGAATATTTACCATACAAAATTTTGTCTTGATAAGGAAGAATTTTTTCCGCTTGATAAAGCACTTGATCTACTCCGACGTCTGCTGCTGTAAATGTAGTGGTTTCCCCGGTATTTGAATCATAGACGGCTGTCCCAGCACCCAAATAGGCACTCATATGAATTCTTCCATTGGCGTCTGATGCAATTGAATGCAGTTGACCTGGCTCGCCTTCAATTGGCACGGGAACAATTTCTCGATAATCGGTTTGTGGATTGTACTTAAATAATCTCCCTTCCCGGGTAATACCTACCACTGAGTACCCAGGAAATTTAGGGTCATCCAGTTCAACAAATCCGAACCCACTTGCTTCCCCTCCTAAATTAAAACTCAGTGACTGCTGCTTCCCTGATTCAGTATCGTAGTAAAATAACGATTGATCCCGTGAAAAGTATACTTTGTTGTTATCCGGTGCCTTATCTGATACACCCCCACGTGATAAAACTTTAGGGATAATGTATTCAATTTCCTCATCTTCCTTATCAATGACTAACGTATCGCTACCAGGTGACATTACGGCAAAAATTTTGTCCTCGGTTACGGTTAAATCAAAGACAAAATTCTTGTGTTGATAGTCTCCCAGAGAAATTTCACTCTTTTCTCCTGTACTGACATCGTATTTTATTAAGTGAGCTTCGGCTCCCATTCCAAAATATATCGTGTCCGTATCATCATCGTAATCTATGGAATACACATACGCTTGAGGTGGGAGAATATTCCCTAGATTTATAAACCGACCGATGGATGGATCGTAAATCCACCCTTGACCAGACCCATAAGTCCCTCCGTAAATCATTCCATTTTCTCCACTAACCATCTTCCAAACTTGCTTTTCTCCAGCTACAGGCGGTCCTAAACTAGTCACATGGTCGGAACCGGGTTCATGCTTAAATAGATGATTTGAAAAATATCCCCCCATATAAGCAGTACCATCTGGAGCAACAGCTACACCCCTTAGCCCTTCCGTCGTTTCTTCTTGACCGTTCACGATATCTCTGACTGGTACGCTTTTTAGGATCGTGTTAGAATTTAAATCAATTATGACTAATTTGGCCGGTTTTCCTTCCATTACGGCATATAACAATGGTTCACCAGATTCATTTTGAATAACATCAATCTGTGAAATTCTGACCCACTCTACTTGCGTCCCGAGATCAGTGAACTTGAACTCAGGTAAATTTTCGTACTCAGCCAATGTAGGTGTGATTGAAAGTAGAGAAACGAGTATACTTACACATAGTAAGCAGGTGAAACGGAGATGATTTTTCACAAAATTCACTCCCTTTTATAATCCAAACCCTTTAGTTACATTTAATCTACTGTCTAGAATCCGCAATGACGATTTTAAAACACCCTGCAAGTCATCCTATTGAAGGTGTGATGGTTTGACAATCCGTTAATCATCTGATACAAAAACTTCTTTGTTCTAGCTTTTTCTCTCTAACAATCATGATTTTGTTGGTTCATATCTATCCTATTTCTTTAGTTCAATATATCTTTTTATGTAAGAGGTGTCAATTAATTTTTTATTTTTGGACAATTTCAGGACAATAAGGAAATTTCTAGCTTAAACTTCCCCTCTAAAACAAAAAGGGAATGTAACGTCACTAGTTACATCGGGCCTGCTATATAATCTCTTATTTTCTGTACTCTTTTTTGTTATATACAAGCTCTCCATTTTTATATGTTTGCAGAATATCGAATCCATCATCATTCCAATTGAAGATAACAATGTCAGCAGGGGCTCCAGGCTTTATCCCTTGTTTTGGCGGAATGTTCAAAAACTGCGACGGTCGGATCGATGCCATTTCCCATGCTTGAGCGAGACTGGCCAAACCACTTATGACCAAATAATGTACGCCATCTTTCAATAACTGAACGGAACCTGCCAACAATTTCGTATTTTCTGCTAAATGCAGCTTACCCCGTGGCGTGAGAACAACTTTTTTGCCGATATGCGTGTCATAATCTCCTGGCGGCATGCCACTTAAGTAAACGGCATCACTCACAAGTATTGTTTTGTCACCTTTGACACGTAGAACAGTTTTCATAAAAGCCTCAGAAAGATGGAAACCATCAGCGATAATACTTGCCCACATATCATCATGAGCTATCTGCTCCCATAAGTAGTTTGGATGGCGGGGTAACATAAGGTGGGTTCCATTTCCAAGATGCGTGGACATTCTGGCACCGGCCGTTACAGCTTCCCGAATCTGTTCCGGTGTCGCAGCCGTATGCCCAATTGATACTGTTACACCGTTTTCTACGCATTTCTGTATAAAAGATATTGCCTCCGGCCATTCCGGTGACAAAGTAATCATTTTTATTTTCCCTTCGGCTGCATCTTGCCAACGTTGAAACAACTCCCAATTTGGGGGTTGAATATGCTTTTTATCATGAGCGCCTCTTGGACCATCTTCAGGGGAAATAAAAGGGCCTTCTAAGTGAACTCCTGCAACTCCCTCTCCCACAACATAACTTCTTGCACATGCCCTCGCTATAGAACGCATCGCGTCTGAAATTTTCTCAGTGCTATTCGTAATAACAGTAGGTAAATAGGTCGTAACCCCCTCCTTCCACAGTGCCCGTGTAACTTTCTGTATAATATCATCGTTTGGGTAGGGTAGTGTGTTAAAATCCATTCCTCCATAACCATTTATTTGCAGATCGACTAATCCAGCGCCAATCATGGGCAAAGATTTATTTTCCTTTATCGGTTGAATATCCAGTATCGTTTCGTTTTTTACAGTTAAAGAAATAGGTTTTCCCGTCTGAAAATGAACCCCTTCTAGTAAGTAGACATTACAGTCCATACGCATCTTTCTCCGTGTAGAGAGTACAGTGTGTGTGGTTCCTCAATATGGAGGCCGGACATTTCACTGTAATAGGCCCATTAAGTGCTCGATCTATAGCGTTCCTTTTTGTTTTGCCTGGTACTATGCAGTATAAAAACTTTCCCGACATTAATATCGGGATTGTCATTGTGAGAGCGTGGGTAGGAACGTCATCAACATTTGGAAAACATCCGTCGTTCACTTGCTGTTGCCGGCAGAAGTCATCCAATTTAACCGGTTTCATTATTTCCGGATCATTAAAGTCAGCAACGGGTGGGTCATTAAACGCGATATGACCGTTCTCCCCGATTCCCAAACAAACAATGTCAATCGGTTCTTCCTGCAACAACTTTGAGTAGCGTACGCACTCAGAATGGGGGGAACTAGAGCTATTAATAAAGTGAACTGAACCGGGTTTTACATAATCGAATAAATGGCGGGAGAGAAATCGACTAAATGTTTGCGGATGGTTAGATGGAATGCCTAAGTATTCATCCATTTGAAAGGCGATGACTCTTGACCAGTCAATTCCGTCAACAGCGACTAAAGTCTGCAAAAATTCTTTTTGGGAAGGCGCAGCTGCAAAAACCATACGGACACGTTCCTGTCGTAACAAAAGTTCCTTTAATTTACTGGCAACATCATGCCCCGCCGCGATACCCGCCGACAATCTATCTTTGTAAACCTGTACATTCAAACTGTCAACCCTTTCGCTTTTGATTGGCCTCATGGCTCCTTATTCTCTCCTTTGGAACACAATATTTTTCTCTCATTAATTCAATCATTAATAATATACTTCTTAAAATATGAAAAGGATCTTTAACCGGCAAAGCAACTAATGTGTCAATCGGCCTCCCTTGTCGATCTCGAATTTGTATCCACTCTCCTACGTTCCTGTCAGAATTAGGGAAAGTGTTGAAGACATAATCATGAGTTTGATCGTATAAAGTTAGAAAATCTTTGTCACCAGTGTACTTGTAAGCCAGCATTGTTGAATACAGTGCTTCCGAATGGGGCCACCAAAGCTTTGTATCCCAAGTGTTCAAGATCATCTTCTCGAACGGATGGTCACTAGCCTCCCCTCTAGGTTTACCTCCTTCAATATCTACATAACGAAATAATCCGCCATATTCTTTATCCCACCCTAAATGGAATGCTTTTTTTATGGCTTTTGCCGCTTTTTGGATCCACTCTTTCTTCCCGATTCTACATGCCGACGATATGACGAACCACATGCTCTCAATTGTATGACCAGGGTTAAGATGACGACATAAAATTGTATTAGAATCCGACCCTTGTTCAGGCATCAGTTCTATAACCAGTCCGTCATCACAATAAAATTGTTCAATAACCTCTTTTAAAAACAACAAACTTAAATCATTGAACTCTTCTTCCACGTAATTTATCTCATGTGCTGTATAAGCAAGTTGTTCAGTTACATTGAGCATAATCATTGGGACAGAATGTGCTTTTAAACCACTCGGAACAGGGTATGGATGAGTCCGAATTTGCTTATTGTTTATTCGATTTAAGACGCTCTTGTATATTTCCCGAGCCTCGTGAAATACATCTTTATCTTTTGCTATTCGTGCATATTCTGCGTATCCTAAGATGACAAAACAATCCGCATAGAAACTTATATCGTATCCTTTTCCCGGTATACTCTCTTTTTTACAGCCTTCTTCCGAAAGCAGAAAGGCTACATTTCCGTTTTCCAACATTGCATGTTTTCTAATAAAATCTACTGTTTTTTTGGCGTGTTCCAAATAGAGTTCACTGTTTCCATCTACAAAACCATTTTCACTTAACTCTGCCAGCCTTGACCATAACCAAATGAATCTTCCTTGTGACCAGGTATACTTATCTTTACTTAATAATTCCGAGCCTGTATTACTAAAACAAGTATATACGCCACCATTTCGTTTATCTATTGCCTTCGTCCAGAATGGTATGATGACTTGGTTGGCGTGATCCTGGTAAAAGTTGAGTAATTTCATACAAAATCACTTTCCCTCTGATGGACTATCCTCACTCCATTATTATCTCTCGCCCTGTTTTCGCCGATTCGTAGATCGCAAGGATAACATCAACGGCTTTACGCGCTTCTTCCCCCGGGACAACTGGATCACGATCTTCCAAAACAGCTCTCGACATATCCCGAATGAATCGATAATGCCCTAGTGAAGGAACATCGGCAAAAGGTAGATCGCTATCGAGTTTCCATTTATTGGGATCAACCTTCCCTGAAATCGTTTCACACACACGGATCTCCTGGTCATTAAATATAACAGTCCCGTTTTCGCCGTGGAGTTCAAAACGTGTCACCTGTCCTGGATATACGATTGTACTTCCTTCAATAACGCCGAAAGCTCCGTTATTGTACTCAACAACTGCTAACGCCGTATCCTCCACCTCAATGTTACGTGCAAGGGCTGCAGCACGGGCAAACACTTTTTTGACACCGCCGTTTAACCATTGTATGATGTCGACCCCGTGCACACCCTGGTTCATGAGCGCACCACCTCCGTCCATTTCCCAAGTACCTCTCCAACCGGCACTGTCATAATACTCCTGGTTGCGATAATATTTAAGATACGCATCCCCTAATACCAATTTTCCAAATACGTTTTTCTCCACCATTTGTTTCACCTGCACTGTTACATCCAACATCCGCCGTTGAAATACCGCGCCTAATTTTATATTTTCCTGTCGGCAGATCCTGATCATTTCACTCATTTTTTCTGTACGAATCTCTAACGGTTTTTCGCACAGCACATGTTTTCCCGCCTTTGCAGCCTTTATGGCTAAATCACCATGTGTACCACTCGGAGTACAGATACAAACTACGTCAACCTTATCGTCTTGAAAACATTCTTCAAGCCCCGTA
This sequence comes from uncultured Thermoactinomycetaceae bacterium, assembly GCA_937975135.1. Taxonomy (GTDB): domain Bacteria; phylum Bacillota; class Bacilli; order Thermoactinomycetales; family CALJVA01; genus CALJVA01. Next base: position 13,169 of record CALJVA010000123.1, read on the forward strand.
TACGATCGTACAGATTCGTACTTCCGTTGAAATTCAATTGCCTTTTCTCTTGACGTGTCAACTACAGCTATTAGCTCTGCATCCGGGTCACGTTTTATGCTAGTTGCATGTAGCGGAGCGACGACACCTGTTCCAATTATGGCGTATCCTATCTTGCCATTTCTCAATTTTCACCCTCCAAACTCAGTAAAAATCTCACTTTAAAAAACGTTTGTTATGACGAACAAACTATAAATACTTAATAATATTTTGTATGAATGTTAAGGTCTTTTAAATGTCCTTTACTGCAAGAAATAGTAATGATCTCTACATTATCTTGATCAGCATAATGTTTGGCATGGGCGTGTTCGGCAATGGACCCTGCACCGAGTATGCCGATTCTCACTTTAGTCCACAAACATTCTCCTGCCTTTAAAAATATATTTTATTTTAACAAAATTCGAGCCGCATATGCCGTGGTTTGGATTTATCGCCATTTAATCGTCAACGTATCTGCAGTAATATTAATGAAAAAGAAACTGTTGATCTTATTCGGAGGTAAATGATGAAAATTCAAAGGATAGATGTGTTTCCGCTCATCTTCCCGATGAAGCGCAAT
>CALJVA010000124.1 GCA_937975135.1 uncultured Thermoactinomycetaceae bacterium
AGATTGGTCTACTGGACGTTCCTATATCAATCCAGCTATACTAAAGGACATTCAAAAACAATGCAAAGTGGCATAAACCTTTTCGGGGTGCTGATGGTTTTTGCGAGTATGAGTAAAATGTCCCTCTATAGAAGAAGGGGATGTTCTGTTCCTCTTCTTCTATAGAGGGGCCACCAAGCGGAAGCGCGGTAGGGATAAGGTATTTTAGATGAAAAAAGGATCCTCTTTTGTATAGTTAGAGTTGCCTAAAAACTAACTACGAACAGAAAGGATCCTTACAATGAAACATACCATATCCCACATCACAATGAAAGAGTTAGAGCAAATGACTTTCCGAGTACTGCAAGAAAGTTTCTCCCAGGTTATGGCCCAGATCCTGGTGGAGTTCGATGAAATCATTGCCCAATCAAGGGATAAAAGACGTTTTTATCTCAAGGGAAAAAGAAGGTTAAGATTCGAGTCCCTGTTCGGACAAGTTGAGTTGCGGAGAAATTATTATCAAGATCGGGAGACTGGCGAGTATGTGTATCTCTTGGATCAATACTTGGCTTTTGACGGAACAAAGGGACTGAGCCCTGTTGTTCAGGATTTGGGGAGGCCAAGAGGTTAAAATTGCCAGTGTTCACCAAGGGTGGAAGAAGAACGGCAAGCGAACGAAGTTGATTGGAAAACACCACTATATCCATGAAGAAAAGGTTCCTTTCTGGGAAGGTTTTGAGCTATTTTTAATGGATACCTATGAGTACGACCCCACCAGACACCATCTCGTCATTAACGGAGTTCCCACAAATGCTTGACTGCATCTGACTGCATCGGCAACTTGACATGATTTTTTTACCATGCTAAAATGATAACCAGTTACTTAAAATTGAAAATCATCATTCAATCATTTTCTTATCAAGAGAGGTGGAGGGACTGGCCCGATGAAACCCGGCAACCTTTAAGTTTATACTTAAAAGGTGCTAATTCCAGCCGAGCCTCAATGCTTGGAAAGATAAGAGGGACATATAAATTGACGAAAACCTCTCTATCTTTCTAGAGAGGTTTTTCATTTCCTTTTTTCCATTGAAAATGAAATAAGGACACTTCTTATCAAGAGTGGCGGAGGGACTGGCCCAATGATGCCCGGCAACCATTAAGTTAGTTTTGACTAACTTAATAAGGTGCTAATTCCTGCGGGAAATGGACACCCGAGAGATAAGAAGAGAATGATCATGGTGATGAGCGCTCTCTTCTTATGAAGAGGGCTTTTTTTTTAATACATTTTATAAAAAATGAGGTGATAACAAGATTCGAAGTCCACATATGATGTGAAATTCAATGGATCGAAGAAAATGATCGAAAACAAGGAGGTTACAAACAGTGAAACAAACAATGAAAAAAACGATGGAAACATTAGCGATAAGCATTTTAGCACTTGGATTACTTATCGCTGCGGGATGTTCTTCTGATGCCAGTTCTGAAGGAAAACCTGAAAAGATCAGACTCGATTATGCGTACTATTCACCGACCAGTTTAGTGCTGAAAAAGTTCGGCTGGGTGGAAGAAGAATTTGAGGAAGAGGGGATTGAAATTGAATGGGCCTTAAGTCAGGGAAGTAATAAAGCCTTGGAGTTTTTGAACAGTGACAGCGTTGATTTCGGTTCATCCGCAGGCGCGGCCGCATTGATGTCCAAGGCCAACGGAGCACCGATTAAAAACGTATATATTTATTCCAAGCCGGAATGGACAGCACTCGTGACGAATGCGGACTCGGGAATTGAAACGGTCGAAGATTTACAAGGGAAAAAAGTGGCCGCAACACTAGGGACAGATCCGTATATCTTCTTACTTCGTTCGTTAAATGCGGAAGGCGTAGCTGCTAATGATGTGGAGATTGTTAACTTGCAACATGGGGACGGAGCGTCTTCATTAACATCAGGCTCTGTGGATGCTTGGGCCGGACTTGATCCGCATATGGCCCGGCTTGAATTAGAAGCGGATGCTCAATTATTTTATCGTAACCCTGACTTTAATACGTACGGCTTCTTAAATGTAAGGGAAGATTTCGCGGAAAATTATCCTGAATATGTCCGGCGTGTCATTCAAGTTTATGAGCTAGCGAGAGAATGGGTCCTTGAAAATCCGGAAGAATCCGTACAGCTTTTGGCGGAGGAAGCAAGCATCTCGGAAGATGTAGCCCGTATACAACTGGAGCGTAATGACTTCTCTGAACCTATACCGGGAGATATCCACCATGAAGCGCTGGCAGAAGCGGGTAAAATACTACAAGAGGGTGGCGTGATTGATGCAGAAGTTGATATTGAGGAGATCATTTCCAACCTCATAGATCCGTCCTTTGCCGAAGAAACGATTGGGAATTAGTCATCGCGAGAGGAGGGAAAGTTTATGGCAAAACATGAAGGCGAGTTAACATCCGTTCTTGATACTGAAAAAACGATGGAGAAGAAAAACGACCGTGCTCAAACAAAGAGAAACTTTCATCCATTCATCCTCGGAAGTATTTTACCCGTCGTTCTTATTTTGTCGTGGGAGGTCTTCAGCCGCCTAGGCGTGTTTCCAGCCTATCAACTGCCGACTCCAACGACCATCCTGGGAACGATTCGGGAAATGGTAGAGGATGGTACGCTCTGGGGACATATTGGGATTACAACATATCGCGTCTTTGTTGGCTTTGTGTTAGGCACCATCGCTGCGGTCATTTTAGGTTCATTGGTTGGCTTTTATAAAAAAGCTGAGCATTTATTTGATCCCCTAATTCAGGCCTTTCGTTCCATTCCTTCACTGGCTTGGGTGCCCTTGTTTATTTTATGGATGGGGATCGGGGAAACGTCCAAAGTCACGATGAT
>CALJVA010000125.1 GCA_937975135.1 uncultured Thermoactinomycetaceae bacterium
TGTAGTGGATATAGTCCCGGACGTACCGCCCCGCCCCGGGGATCATCTCATTGAAGGCCCGCCACTGATCCCCGTAAGGTACCTCCGTTTGGAAACCGAGGTCGTTATAATAATCTCGAACCGCCTGAACCCGGTTCCACAGTTCCGCTTCACTCGATGCAGAAACGCAAAGGACAACCGATGTTCGGAGGAGCGGGAATTTCTTATCCGAAAGATCCCGCTCGAGTTCGGTTGCTTCCTCATATCCTTCCTGAATCATGACAGGAGAAGAAAAACCGCTCTCATGGGCGTGTTCTTCCTCTGCCATCAGCTCTTTCTTTTTACCCCGAACCTTTTGCAAAGCCGCTTGGTAATAGAGACTCTGCGTTCGGATGGAGGCTTCCACCGGAAACGATAACCGTTCCAGTTCAAAAATCCACTCAGTCCCGGGGAATACCGCCCGATCCGGGAAGTAAGAGAGGGTAATAAACGCGGCATATCCTTTGACGGGTTTTCCATCGACCACCTGTTCAATCACCAGGTGTCTGCCCGAAGAATCGTCAATGATCCCCTCCGTCAACGTGAGGATATCTTGTTGCCGGGGGCGCTTGGCCTTCTTGCCGCTTATCTTAACGGTTTCAGCTGCGGGTTTCCATCCCTCCCTTAAGGGGGCTTCCCCAATCCCGCGATAGAAGCCGCGGCGAATCAGCCATTCGATTTCTTCCGCTTTAACCCGTCGAGCTCCCAGATATTCGTGAACCCGGGAGTAGATGAGTTCTTCTTGCAGTTGATACGCCTTGATTTCCTCTTCAAAAATCTCTGGGGCCCCCACCCCGGAACGATCCTCCAGATACCGCTTGAAATCCTTGAGTGCATATTTCAGCCGTTGGAGAAGGGGGCCAGAGAGATCGACCCCTTTCAGCCGAACGGCCAGATAGAAGTGATACAGGCTTAATTGACGGTGACCAAGATGCTTTTCAACGGCATCAAGATACCGTTTCCCCGATTCACGCAGGTCGGGGTCCAGTCTTTCCTTTTGGTACTCCAAATGGTCAATCATGCTTTGAAAACGCGGTACCATCAGCGCATGAACATCCGCATTGATGTTCCAGAAAAAAGCCTCCAGCCGATCGTGAAAGCTCATCTTTTCGTCTGTCGTTCGGTATTCATAATGCTCCTGCGGGATTTCATACAGAGCCCAGACGTTTTGGTTATTCTTCTCCAGGAGCTGGTCTAAGATGCTTCCGTTATGACTATCTTGGTTGCCAAAGATCAGATTCCGCTCAAAATAGCGGATTGGAAAGGCGATTCGACTCACTCTTGATCACCTCCGTCATAGAGCCGATATCCCACTGCCCCTTCATAGCGCCAACCTTTTCGAGGGACTTCCAGCTCTCGATAGCGGCTGAATCGATGCGGGGACAGCAACCGGTGCTGGAAGTAAGACCATAGGAACCGATGCGGTCTTTTGCCATCCATCAGCTTCTTAGTAAAAAACCAGGCTGACGCGACGGGAATGAGCCCATATTTGATGATTTCAGTGGAAATGATCGGAGCATAATTGAGCACCCATCCGGTAACCGGAAGGCGACTCAAAATGATCATCAAAATCAAGGTTCCTCCAAAAAAAGCCAACTGCCGGTACGTAACCGGCACCGGCAGTTGAAAGTCCTCAATTGCATAAATGGTCTTTTCAATACGGAATACGGAATTATAGGTTCGAAGTTCCTTCATCACCATCAACCTCGATTTTTCAACCAATCTTCAAACAACCAGTTAAATAATTTGCCTCCCAGGTCCGATATGTTCTCTGGCGCAAACACAAACACGCTGGCAAACATAGCAAACAGCATTAAACCTATAAACAACGAGAAGGCCCGTTTTACAACGCAGTAGACTGCGAGAATGATAACTGCCGCTAAGAATAGGGATCCAACTTGGTCTTGGGTCGCATCTTTTAATTTTTCACCGGGCCCTTGGGCCAAAGCCAGCAGAAGCATCATGTCATTCATTCGTTCTTCCTCCTTAATCGGCATCCATATTTACTACATACCAGCGAGTTCCCTCGCGGGTTAATGACAAATGATAGTGCTGAGATACGACACTTTGAGATGCCAAGTCCACGAAAGCAACCTCTGTTTCAGCCCGAAAGCTTTTCTCACCGTCCTTATAGACCTCCAGTTCTGTCATCTCTTGATATTGGAGGCCCTCTACTCCTTGAACCTTGTCCGTTTTCATGAGATAGCGGATCTCTTCGGGCGATCCGGTGGTGTAAATCTTCCAGAATGAATCCAGAAAGTTTGCTACCGCGTCGTGAACGGACTTGTCAACGGTCTCTCCTTGTTTCTCTTCTTCTTCCTCTTCATCCAGAGGAACCGTTTCCGGAGGAGATATAAACCGCGGGAGATCCACCACTACATAGTTGTCTCCCGCTTTTTGGAAACGCACCTTCACCCATCGATCCACCCGTTTTTGTTCCTTCCCTTTAGTCAAAACAGTTTGGGCATAAACGGTCGATTCAAATTGGTCTTTTTGATCCCCCTGATCGATCGACCAGGTTCGAACGACTTGCGCCCAAGAATCCCACTCAGCCGTGCTCAAATCCAAGCCGGCTTGCGGATCCAACCCGGGCTGTAGATAAGGGGCCAGTCGTTCCCGCCGGCTTTCCTCGTTCCCTTTGGTCCAAAGGAGATATTCCCGGGCAAAGTTTTCCGCGAAAGCCTCCGCACTGATCGGCACTTTCTTTTCTTGCTGCTCCACAACACGCTTGGCCCCCGCTTCACGAGATGGGGGATCGATCAGCCCCAATTGAACCGACCAGGCCAAGGTTGTGCTGATGGCTGTATATCCAATGAGACCGTAAAACCCCACACGGGCCCATCTCCTTTTGCTCAACTCGTCCCCTCCCTTCCAGTCATCTAGGGTAGATCCTTACGGCCTGTTATCAGCCGGGGATGGGCATCGGCTTATTTGATCTCAACCAGTTCAGACTCGATGACATAGCGTTTTTTCGCGCGTCCGATTGCATCGAATGGGTAACAGGTATACATCCGAAGGACTGGCTTTTTGAGGGAAACGATTACGGTTCGATCGTTTCCGTCCGTCACCCACATCTTTTTCACTCGGTAGATGAAGGTCCCTTCTCGGGTCTCGACCCGAACCTCATCCCCTTCGCGGATATCCCCCGCCTTCACAAACGCGGTATTCCGGTGGCCAGCGAGAACACAATTGTCCCGCTCGCCTGGCAGAACCGAATTGGTGTGATGTCCCACCCCGCGGTCCAGTTCCTGATCCCCTGTTCCCTCCCATATGGGAACCCGGAGCCCGATCGTAGGAATCACGAGGGTTCCGATCCGTTCCCCTTCCCGGGGGCGATCGGTCCACACAATTCCAGGAAGCGGCTTAAGCTCCGGTTGTTCCTGCACAACGGGAGGTTCCTCCGGAGGTAACTCCAGGGGCTGAATCAACACATCGGTTTTTGGGACCGATTTGGGGATGAGGAGATCCTCCGGCTCCAGTTCCGGACCTTCCGACACAATAACCGGCTCCGTATCTTCGTACCACTGGGCGGCCTGTTGGTTCTCTTTGATTAACTGGGCAGAGGCGTAGATCGTAGAGGCTCCCCCTCCAAAAAGGAGGACCACCCCTAATAGCCACAAGACAAATTTCTTTCGGGAGGAAAGCATTTAAGATCCCCCCTTCCGGCGATCAAGCGCCCTTCCACCCATAACGAACCGTCAGCGTCGCACCCATTCCCATCACGCCGATGGAGATCAGAAGCAAAGAGACTGTTTCGGATCCGGTTTGC
>CALJVA010000126.1 GCA_937975135.1 uncultured Thermoactinomycetaceae bacterium
GATTTGGATTTCTAACACATCCACCTCATCCCACTTATATTTATCATCAATTGTTCCGGCGTGTTCCTCCTTAGTGTGGAACCAGATTCCTCCTCTTTGATGGCGGGGGATATCGGTGTTAAAATAGAAGTCATCCCATTTGTACCAAGGTTGGACACCGGTAGATTGGGCGGATTTTGCTTCGATGGCTTCTTCCGCTTCTTTCCCTTGTTCCTCTTCATTTGAGGATTTTTCTTCTTTGTTTTCACCCTTTGCTTCGTCATTGGTTACCATTAATCCACATCCTGTCAAAAGTGCGGACAGAAACAGTGTGACTACCATGAAGAGTAGCAGCTGTCTACGCATAACAAACCCCCAAAAATTGATATTATCTCGCATTTACTTTACCCCCAATACTTTAGGTGTGTCAACAGGTAGATTAGGGTTGCTTTTCGATCTTTATTTCCAGATTACGTGAAAGTATTGAGGAAGATATAGGTGTTTTTGATTTCTCTTACTTTAAGCAATAGGGCATATGAAACCACTATTTTCGGACCTAGAAAGTGATTGAACCTTCTATTTTCTAATGGTGACAAAACAATTTGAACAGGGTAAAATTCCAATAACAAACTAATCTTTGCGGAAGGGGATCCTATGTTTCAGCGTATTTTGATTTTGGTCTTTGTGATGGGGTTGGTGTTATCCGGTTGTTCATTGGGGGCGCAAAAAGAGCCAGAAGCTCCTCGGGCAGCCACCACTGTGGAAGAGATGTTAAAGGAAGGACCAGGAAAATTTGCTGGAACAAAGTATGACCAAGAAAAAGTAGAAGCAGCCTTAGACCAGTTTCCAGAGAATTTAAGTGAAGAGGAAGCTTATGATCGGGTTGTACACTTGTTGGCTGAAGATTATCAGCCATTAATTAAGCGGATCGACGCTTTTGATCCAACCATTGAAGTAGAGACAACTGCGAAACCGGGAGATATAGAGGCCCCTGTTGAAAGTATAAAAAAGATGAACGTCGCAATTCTCCTTGATGCGAGCGGAAGTATGGCCGGACGCGTTCCAGGTGGGGTTAAGATGGAGTTGGCCAAAAAGTCAATTAAGAAATTTGCTTCCTCTCTTCCAGAAGGTGTAAACGTATCCCTTCTCGTTTATGGGCATAAGGGATCAAACAGTGGAAAAGATAAGAAGTTGTCTTGTGAAAGTATTGAAACGGTTTACCCCTTGGGTACCTATGATGAAGGAAGTTTCCAACAGGCGTTAGATCGCTTTGAGCCTAAAGGATGGACTCCTCTTGGAGCGGCGATGAAAACAGCTCAAAAAGACTTGCAACAGCAAACAGGGGATCATGTACAAAATATTATTTATGTTGTAAGTGATGGGGTGGAAACCTGTGGCGGAGATCCTGTAAAAGCAGCGAAAGAGCTCCATCGATCAGAGATTGAAGCGGTGATCAATATTATTGGCTTTGATGTAGATGATGAAGGGCAAAAAGCGCTGAAAAAAGTGGCGAATGCTGGTGGCGGTTCCTACAAAAGTGTAGATACAGAAGAGGATCTTTCACGATATTTTATCGCTGCTTATGAAGAATTGAAGGACAAGTGGAGAGAGTGGAGCAAAGAGAATCAACAGTTAGTAGATCAAGGGGATACCACTAATCAACTTCTTCTTTTTGACTTGGTTCGTAAAGAAGCCCTTGGTTTATTGGATACAGAAATGGAGCACTTTGATCATGCCTTTAACTACTTGAAGAAAAAGAAAAAGGTAACAGGAACGTTTAAAATGAAGGAGAAAAGTGCAGACCGTGATAAGAAGATTCGCTCCTATTTCATAGAGCGGATCAATGAGATTAAGCCCTTAATTCAACAGGAGCAAGAAAAGCAGATGGAGGAAATTGAGAAAATCCGCCGAGAAAAGGAAGAAGAAATCAATCAGAAAATAGAGGAACTGGAAGACTAGATTATGAGCCTCGTTATTGCTCGTTACTGATGGATAGGGGAGATTTTGCTCCTAAATATAAGCAAACTCTCCCTTTTTCCTTATATCGAAAAAATTGTTTGGTAGTGTTTGTTTCACCGCCTAGTTGGTTTTTAACCGTTTACCATCTTCTGTCTAAATGATATACTTGGTATCTTGATTAAAGGTGCCACGTTTGACCGTTATAAAGACTCGGGCAGCTTCATCTGTTTCCAACTCATCGGTTTTTACTAATTGTAAGGTAACACGAACCGTATTGTTATCTAGAAACTCAATGCTTACCGGTTCAATCCGATGTCCGTAATATTCCTTGTCACTTAGTTGGATATGGAGGACATCTACTTCATCCCAATCAAATTCCTCATCAATATTACCGGCGTGTTCTTCCTTGGTATGATACCAAATCCCACCCTTCGCAAGGCGGGAGGAGAATTGTAAAAGAACTCTTTTTTTCAAATTTCAAACTAAGGTTGCTTTCCCACTGGTTGTGCAGCTTGTGCTTCTGCTAAGTCTTCATGATCCTTGGGCTTGGATTTTTTTGTTCACTTTCGGTGCTTTGTTCGGATATGAAACCACATCCCGTCATTAAAATTGAAAAAGAGGGAATAGTCGCCACGAAAGTGGTTAACTTCCCCATCGTTATCCCCCTGTTTTTATGTTTTTGTGCATAGATCCTTCCTCCACATACTTTACAAAGAGGGGTGAAACTGCGTCAACTATTTTTTATATTTTTACTACAAAATAGATAACTTAAAATAAATTTTCGGGGAACTATTTGATAATAATTGTTTATTTGGGAGTTAAATTGGTTAGCATTTTGTGCTTTTTCCCCTCCTAATGTCTTTTTATATAGATGGATGACAAGAGGTAAGGACATCTTGTCCAAATTCTAAGTGAAACTAGGGAGGGATGATCATGCGATTTGGATGGTTGGGTGTTGCTTTAGCTGCTATTTTATGGGGGACAGCGGGGTTTGCCGGTAAAGTGCTTACAAGCCATTATCAGATGGACCCATTTGCTGTAGGTGCATGGCGTCTATTACTTAGCCTTCCTGTGCTTTTTATTGCTGCTTACTGGGAGGAAAAGCCGCGGAAGTCAGGATTCAATTTATCAAAGCATAATCTTCTATTATTCATCCTTTTTGGGGTTATGGTAGCAGGTTATCAAATTAGTTATTTTATGGCGGTGGATCGAACCCTGGTTTCCACAGCTACCTTACTGGCCATTTGTTCGGCACCACTTTTTGTTTCGATCATTGCCCATTTTTTTCTTAATGAGAAGATGAACTTTCGTATTTTATTTGCTCTGGGATGTGGGATTTTTGGCACAATATTGCTCATTGGTCCCAGTAGTTTATTAGGTCTTGCCAATCCTTGGTTTATCTGGGGCAATGTATTAGCTCTTTTAGCAGCTTGTTGTTATGGAGGATATACATTAATAGGAAAAAAGCTTCTCACGGTCATCTCACCGTTTCGAATGATGGCAATCGCCTTCTTTTTGGGGTCTCTCTTTATGCTCCCCTTTTTAGAGTTTCCCCAAAGGGAAGGAAAAGCTTGGCTGCTTTTAATCTATTTAGGAGTGGTGCCTACTGCATTAGCCTATATTCTTTTTAGCTGGGGTTTGGCACGAACTACAGCGACGAAAGCTTCTATTGTGGCTCTGTTGGAACCCCTAACTGCCACCTTCTTAGCTACTACATTGCTTGGGGAATGGCTGCGTCCAGTGGCTTGGATTGGAGCTCTTTTACTTCTTTCTGCATTGGTACTACTAACAGTACCAGAAAGTAAGCGGAAAAAGAAAAAAGGGCTTAGATCTCCAAGAGAAGTAGAAGGGTAACCTTCTATAAGTTGTAAGAACAACGATATTTAAGCTCTCGCAACTCTAATCGGTTTTTGATATAATTCAAGATGAATAAAGATTTGAATGGAATGTTAAATATTAGTGTAGAGGAAGGAGGTTTACTGCTATCAATAGGTAACACCTTTTTAGATAGCAGAAAAAAGTATGGCCTACGTAATTACTTCCGCTTGTAAAGGTGAAAAAGCAGCTGAATGTGTAGAAGTATGTCCCGTGGATGCAATTCACGGAGATGATGAAATGTACTATATTGATCCAGATACCTGCATTGACTGTGGTGCTTGTGAACCAGTCTGCCCGGTTGACGCGATCTATGAAGAAGATTTTGTTCCGGAAGAGGAGCAGGAATATATCGAGATCAACGCCAATTTCTTCCAAGACTAATCAAAGGTCCGGGTGAGCGTAAAAGCGCCCGGATTTTTTTTATAACCTCTTGACGAATTGGTCAATCAGGGGAATAATTATGTTAAATGGTGTAATTCAATAAAGCAGGCTTTAAAATATACTTGACCAAAACTGAAGTAGAACTTTCGGAAAGTATTTGATAGGGTAGCTATTGTTTAGAAAAGTTTCTTGCCAAAATTTATGTGTGCGCCTAAAGAGAAGGTGCTTTTTTCAGCCAATTGAATGAATGACTGTTCATTCAATCGGGAAGGAAAGAATGAGAGGAGGAACCAAAAGTGGCAAAGATTAAGCGGGCTGCGGTGATCGGGGCTGGAGTGATGGGTGCAGCGATTGCTGGTCACCTCGCCAACGTAGGTATTCCCACATACTTGTTGGATATTGTGCCACGAGAGTTAAATGAAAAAGAAAAGGCAAAAGGGTTGACTCTGGAGGATCGAGCGGTTCGAAACCGCCTTGCGCAAGCAGGAAAAGATCGACTATTGAAGGAAAAGCCTGCCCCTTTATATAGCAAAGAAGTAGCTGATTTGATCACTGTTGGTAACCTTGAAGATGATTTAGAGCTTCTTGGGGAAGTCGACTGGATTGTGGAAGCCGTCGTCGAAAACCTTCAGATTAAGAAAGATCTTTTTGCTCGTATTGAAAAGGTATGGAAGCCAGGAACAATTGTAAGTTCCAATACATCAGGCATATCTGTGAAAGCAATGGTGGCGGAGTGCTCTGAAGAATTTCAAGCTCATTTTCTGGGTACCCACTTTTTTAACCCACCACGCTATATGAAATTATTGGAAATTATCCCTACTGAAAAGACGAAACCTGAGATTATCTCTACCATGCGCCACTTTAGTGAAAATGTACTGGGTAAAGGTGTGGTCATGGCAAAAGATACACCAAACTTTATTGCTAACCGTATTGGTGTGTACGGGCTGGCCATTACCTTGGAAGCAATGATTAAAGAGAAAATGGGTCCAGACGAAGTGGACGTGGTGACAGGTCGACCCCTTGGACGGCCCAAGAGTGCAACATTCCGAACTTTAGATATGGTAGGATTAGATACATTTGTACATGTTGCCAATAATGTACGGGAAAATGTAGAGGATCCTCAAGAAAAAGAAGCTTTTGTTGTCCCTGATCTGCTCAAGAAGATGGTAGAAAACGGTTGGTTAGGGAGCAAATCAGGTCAAGGCTTTTATAAGAAGGTAAAGGGAGAGAACGGTTCAGAAATTCTCGCCTTGGATCCAGAGACGATGGAATATCGGCCACGGAAAAAGCTGAAGGCCATGTCTTTGGAAATGGCTAAGCGTGCGAAAACAAAATCTGAGCGTTTCTCTACCCTGGTTTATGCAGATGATGCTGCTGGGCGTCTCGCTTGGTATGTAACCAAAAAGGTATTACTTTACTCAGCTTCCCGCATTCCAGAGATTGCTGATGATATTGAAAGCATCGATAAAGCAATGAAATGGGGTTTCAACTGGGATCTGGGACCCTTTGAATTGTGGGATGCCATCGGTGTTGAAAGATCAGTTGCTCGTATGAGAGAAGAAGGAGAAACAATTCCTCCACTTGTTGAAGAATTGTTAGCCTCTGGTGCAACTTCTTTCTATCAAAAGGAAGATGGGGTAGTTAAATCTTTCCACCTGGGCGGAAAGTTTGCCAAAGTAGAAGAAGCACCGAAGGAGATTAATCTGGAGCGCTTAAAGGAACAAAATAAGGTGATTCGCTCTAACGCAGGAGCCAGCCTCATCGACTTGGGCGATGACATCGCTTGTCTGGAATTCCATTCTCCAAAGAAAGCGATTGGTTCTGACATTTTATCCATGATCCGGATTGCTACGAAAGAAGTTTCTGAGAATTATCGTGGTCTAGTGATCAGTGGTCAAGGAACCAATTTCTGTGTTGGTGCCAACGTGATGTTGATTTTGATGGAAGCACAAGATCAAAACTGGCCTGAACTTGATCTGATGTGTCGGATGTTCCAAAATACGATGGGTTCATTGCGTACCTTGGATAAACCAGTTGTTGCTGCTCCCTTTGGCATGACTCTCGGTGGAGGGGTTGAGGCGATCTTACCTGCAGACCACATACAGGCTGCTGCCGAGAGCTACATGGGATTGGTCGAAGTGGGAGTCGGATTGATTCCAGGTGGTGGAGGCAATAAGGAGATGCTTCTCCGCTGGACAGAAGGGATCGATCCCCAAGACCGTCTGGTGTTACAACCACTGGTTAATCGCCTGTTTGAAGTGATTGGCTTGGCGAAGGTATCCACCAGTGCCATGGAAGCACGGGAGATGAAGTATCTACGGCCCAGCGATGGAATTACCGTGAATCGTGATCACTTGCTGTATGATGCGAAGCAAAAGGCATTGGCATTGGCAAAGGCAGGATATCGTCCGCCACAACCACGAAAAATTCCTGTAGTAGGTGAAACAGGTTACAATGTACTGCGTTTAGGAGCTTACAATATGCTGCAATCAGGCTATATTTCGGAACACGATTATAAGATTGCCAGCAAGTTGGCCTATGTCCTTTCAGGTGGAAATGTTCCTGAGGGAACACTGGTTGACGAACAGTATCTGCTGGATTTGGAGCGGGAAGCTTTCCTAAGCTTAGCAGGAGAACCTAAGACGCAACAGCGCATGATTCATATGCTTACCAAGAACAAACCATTACGAAACTAAATAGTGAAAATTAATTTTTGAAGGGAGAGAGAAGGGATGCGCGAAGCAGTCATTGTAGCCGGTGTGCGTACTGCCGTTGGCAAAGCAAATCGCGGGACATTAAAAGACCACCGTCCAGATGAGCTAGGCGCTGCTGTCGTGAAGGAGTTGATGCGGCGGGTTCCTCAGCTGGATCCAAAGGAAATCGAGGATGTGATAATGGGCTGCGCCTTTCCTGAAGGTGAACAGGGAATGAATGTGGCCCGGATCATTGCGTTACGGGCAGGTTTACCCACCGATGTCCCAGGAATGACCGTTAACCGTTTTTGTGCATCTGGATTGCAGACCATCGCGATCGCCGCAGAAAAAGTGATGTGCGGGTTTGCCGATGCGGTGATTGCTGGAGGTGTGGAAAGCATGAGTATGGTACCTATGGGTGGTTATAAGCCATCCCCAAATCCATACCTGATGGATCACCTTCCAGAGGCTTATATGTCCATGGGACATACGGCAGAAGAAGTGGCCAAACGGTTTGGAATTACTCGGGAAGACCAGGATCGCTTTGCCCTAGAAAGTCATCGCAAGGCCCATAATGCCATTCAAAATGGCAAATTTAAAGATGAAATTGTCCCAATCACTGTTAAAAAACGGACACCAGGCAAGAATGGGAAAGTTCATGAGGAAGAGATTATTTTTGATACAGATGAAGGAGTCCGTCCTGATACCTCCCTCGAAGTGTTGTCTACACTGAAACCTGTATTCCGGGTGGGGGGAACGGTTACAGCAGGAAACTCTTCACAAACAAGTGATGGTGCAGCAGCTGTTCTGGTTATGTCTGCCGAACGTGCTGAAGAGCTTGGTATTAAACCTTTAGCCGTATTTCGCTCTTTTGCTGTTGGTGGGGTTGATCCTGATATTATGGGGATTGGTCCAGTAGTTGCTGTACCGAAAGCACTAAAGTTGGCGGGATTAACCATTGATCAAGTAGATTTGGTGGAATTAAATGAAGCTTTTGCCTCCCAATCCATTGAAGTGATTCGCCGTTTGGAATTAAACCCTGAGATTGTGAATGTAAATGGTGGTGCAATTGCCCTTGGCCATCCACTTGGTTGTTCCGGTGCGAAGTTAACTGTTACTTTGCTCCATGAACTGGCACGTAGACAGCAAAAAGTAGGTGTTGTCACCATGTGTATTGGTGGAGGCATGGGGGCAGCTGGCGTAATTGAAATGGTTCAATAATTAGCCTTATTAAAAGGAGGAATCGATTTATGTCAGATAAAGTTACCAAGGGTGGGAGCTTTCTGATCGAACAGAAAGATCCCAATGAAGTATTTACTCCAGAAGATCTTACTGAAGAGCATAAAATGATGGCCAAAATGACCGAGGACTTCGTCAAAGACCAAGTTTGGCCTGTTTTGGATGAGATTGAAGAGCATAACTTTGATCACACCGTTCGGCTGTTGAAAGAGGCAGGAGAGCTGGGCCTGCTTGGTGCCGACGTGCCTGAAGCTTATGGTGGTCTTGGGCTGGATAAAATCAGCTCTACCATTATTACCGAGAAATTTTCACTCGCTCGTTCTTTTGCATTAAGTTATGGTGCTCATGTGGGGATCGGTAGTCTGCCCATTGTCTTCTTTGGGAACGAAGAGCAAAAGAAAAAGTACTTGCCTGATCTGGCAACTGGAAAAAAGTTTGCTGCTTATGCTTTAACTGAGCCGGGTTCTGGTTCTGATGCATTAGGGGCCAAAACGACGGCAAAGCTGAGTGAAGATGGCAAGTATTATCTGCTTAATGGAGAAAAACAGTGGATTACCAACTCCGCTTTTGCCGACATTTTTATCGTTTATGCCAAGATTGATGGCGAGAAGTTCTCCGCCTTTATTGTAGAAAAGGACTTCCCAGGCGTTTCTACTGGACCGGAAGAGAAGAAAATGGGAATTAAAGGCTCTTCTACGCGTACTTTGATTCTTGAGGATGCGCAAGTACCAGTAGAAAATCTACTTGGTGAGCCAGGAAGAGGCCATGTGATTGCGTTTAATATCTTGAATATTGGTCGCTACAAGCTAGCTGCAGGCTGTGTCGGCTCTGCGAAACGGGCCATTGAAATTTCGGCAAAATATGCTAACGAGCGCAAGCAATTTAATAGACCAATTTCCCAATTCCCATTAATCCAAGAAAAGCTGGCTAAAATGGCCGCCAAAACCTACGCATTGGAAAGCATGGTCTATCGCACAGGTGGATACTTTGAAGAGAGCTTGAGCAAAGTAGTATCTGCCGAAGGAGCCGACGTTGCGAAAGCAATTGCTGAATATGCGATTGAATGCTCCATTACTAAAGTTTTTGGTTCAGAAGTACTTGATTATGTTGTGGATGAAGGCGTCCAAATTCATGGCGGCTATGGTTTTATGCAGGAATATGAAATTGAAAATATGTACCGCGATTCACGAATTAACCGGATCTTTGAAGGAACCAACGAGATTAACCGCCTTTTAATCCCAGCTACCCTTATGCGGAAGACCATGAAAGGAGAACTTCCTTTGCTGCAGGTAGTACAGGGATTGCAAGAAGAGCTTATGATGATGATGCCTTCCTTGCCTGAAGAGGAACCTGCTCTTCTAGAAGTTGAGGCAGAGCGCATCGAAATGATCAAAAAGCTTTTCTTGATGGCCGCAGGATTAGCTGTAGAAAAATATCAAATGGAGCTTGAGAAGGAACAAGAAATCTTAAGCGAAGTGGCAGACCTTGCAATTGAGATTTTTGCAATGGAAAGTGCTTGGTTGCGAGCTAAAAAGGCCCTTGATAAAGAAGGAGAAGAAAAAGCCTTACCTAAAATTGAATTAACACGTGCTTATATTTATGAAGCGCTGCCACGGATTGAAGCTAAAGGTCGTCGAATCCTTGCTGCTATGGAAGAAGGGGATATGTTGCGTACCCAACTTTCCATTCTCAGAAAGTTGACCCGTCACGATCCCATTAATGAAATTGCTCTAAACCGTGCAATTGCCCAGCGAATCATCAAGGAAGAAAAATATGTTGTTTAAAAAATACTGATCAAACAAATGCCTTCGGTTTTTCCGAAGGCATTTGTTGTTGAATCGGGTACTATTACTTACAGAATTGGTTTGTCATATCATGGTTAATATGGTACTATCATTAAAAGTATAGGAAAATTATTTATACTTTATTTTTTGTTTAAGGAATTTACCAGCCTAAAACGGTAGGTAAAAGGCGTTATGCTATTGAATAGCAAATGTTCTGTTTAGTTGAAATTTAAGTCATACTCTTATTTGTTAAGTGTAATCAAAAATCTCTCATCAGAAGAACTATGGGATCAATGATACAAGAATAATGATCAAGGATCTGTATGAGAAGTTAAATTTGGGAATTTAATTTACTAAAATTTCCGATCTAATTTAAATATAAGACTCTTCCTTAGAGATTTCTTATGCCAGCTTATAAAGTGTATGCCCAATGTTAGCTCAGTGTGGAGGGGGTTCAATGAGCCGCTATATGACGCTTTGGTTGACCCTAATATTAGGTCTACCGGTACTCGGAACACTGGCATTGACGGTAGCCTATCAGCTGTTATTGGGATCTACCTCTTTTTATCCTTTTTGGTTAGCGGAAATTTATCTGATTTTGTGGTTTCCAGTTTCTTTGGTAGTGGCTCGTTTGGTTTATTGGGGGAAGAGAAAGCCAGTTCAGTATTTTTGTCTTACGTTATTACTTTTAACGGCAGTAATTCTTTTGGGAACATGGCAGTTAATGGATGATTTTGCTCCTATTGTTGAGGATCAACTCCTTGTGAAAGGGATTCAGAATGAATCATTGATTACCGAAGAAGACACATACCGGTTGGCTTATATTCCCTACAATCAAAATAAGATGATCGATGCGATTCGTAAAGAAGAGCCAATTGCAGTTTACCGCCTGGCAGAAAAAGAAGAAATTATCGCCTTCGCAAATCCTTCCTTTATTCATTATTCCTTTAGTGATCGTCTTCTGAATCTCTTAGTAGGATTGGTTTCTTCAGCTACTTTTTTGATATTATTTATCAATATATTGGGGGCTTGGACACGTAAAGTGAGATGTACCGCCAACCATCTTGTTGTTCGTCGGTGGTGGCAGAAGATTCAGATTCCATTAAAGGAAATTATTTTTGTTCAAGTAGATTTGAAACAAAAGGAGGTAACGGTGGAAACCGAGGAGACGGCGATGACCTTACCCTATGGTCCAGGAATCAAAGAAGTGATATTGGAGGTGGTAGATAAGGCCGGACTGATTTCTCTATTTCCAGATCGATGGATACGGCAAATTCAGTATGAGGAAATTAGTATTGTAGATGAAAAATTAGTGATAAAAAGCAAAGAAGAAGTTTTGAGGATTCCCTTTTCTTCTGTAACCAGTTTAATCTGGGAAGGGGTGATTCGCTTTACAGTTGAAGAGGAGTCTGAATATTTAATAACAGATAGGCGTTACATCGATAAAGCCTGGTTTGATGAGCTGGCGATGCATATCCAATCCGTTTGGCAAAAAGAGAAAATTCCCTTTCAGCAAGAGGTGAATCCGATCTCTGGAGTCGAATCATTGAGAATTAAGGACATGTAAAGAAGAGATTGATGCTAGACCTCTATGAAAGGCTAGATTACAAATAGTGTAGACCTGGGTATGGTTAGGCAAAACGCCAAAGAAAGAAGTGGCGGCCAAATCATACCCATGGTTGTATCTTTCGGTTCTTCTCATAAATTTACCTTTTGAACATGCTTTTTAAGACAAAAAATGCATTGGCAGGTCGCTCAGCAATTCTTCTTGTATAGTAAGGATACCATTCTTCCCCAAAAGGAGTGTACACTCGGACCTTGTAACCTTCTTCTACCAATTTTCGCTGAAGGGATGAGCGAATACCATATAGCATCTGAAACTCGAATAAGTTATCGGGAATTTGATTTTCCTTGACAAATTGTTTGGTCCAGTTGATGATCTTCTCATCGTGGGTGGCGATTGCTGTATAGCAGCCATTTTTCAAGTGCGTCTCTACCAGATGCAAATAATTCTTGTCCACATCTTTTTTGTCAGGATATGCGATTTTTGCTGGCTCCTTATAAGCACCTTTTACAATTCGTAGGTTGGCTCCCATCTCACCCAGTTCTTTTACATCAGCCTCTGAGCGGTATAAGTAAGATTGAATGACAAGGCCAATATGTTCCTTCCCGTATTTATTAAAAAGTGTTTTAAACAGATCCAATGTCGCAGGAATTCGTGGGGAATCTTCCATGTCAATCCGCACGAAGTTACCAAGTTCCTTTGC
Source organism: uncultured Thermoactinomycetaceae bacterium (assembly GCA_937975135.1). Taxonomy (GTDB): domain Bacteria; phylum Bacillota; class Bacilli; order Thermoactinomycetales; family CALJVA01; genus CALJVA01. The sequence goes on from CALJVA010000126.1 coordinate 12,181, forward strand.
TTTAGCTGTAATGCGATCCATGTTTTCTAGACAAAAGTCATAATCGATGTTAAGTCCAAGTTGCGTGAGTTTGACTGAAACATTGGAAGTTATTTGATGCTCAGCAATAGCGTCAAAAATATCGATGGCGGTTTTTGTGGCTTGTAATGCTTCTTCACGGGTTGAAACACTTTCGCCTAAAAAATCTAAAGTGACGACAAGACCTTCCTGATTTAACCTTTTTACCACATCTATTGTTTTTTCGAGGGATTCTCCAGCAACAAATCGGGAGGCTCCAAGGCGCATACCGTATTTGGTGACCAGGCGAGTAACCAAGCGATTCCCGGCCACAGTAAGAACCAGTTTACGTGATAAGGACAAGTTGACTCCCCCCTTTATCAGTTTAAGTACCGCTATTATTATACACCAGTGAAAACCTCATCGCTATTAAAATGGGTACGCTGATATCTCTATGGTGGGACACACTTTGCTGTAATAAATTGAAGAATTGATTCCAGCTAAGTTAGAATACTACATGTAAGGGAAGGAGGTAGATCCCTTCCTGAGTTGTTAGTTTTCTCGGTGAGTTGGAAAAGGATACCGATTTATAGTATCCTAATGATTGCGATGAGGATTTCCAGTTAGGTCCGACGGGGAGAAGTTTCATGGGGTGTGGTTGAATCGTGGGTTATTTCAGCAATACATAAGCACCATTCCCTAATATTGGAGGCTTCTAGTAGTTCCCCCCGATCAATTGTTCATTTTTAAAAAGGAGGTATATGACATGGTTGTTGAGTTTCGCAACGAACCTTTTACCGACTTTTCCGATGAAAAGAATCGCAAAGCCTTTGAGCAAGCCTTGGAAAAAGTGCGCGGACAACTTGGTCAAGAGTATGACATCATCATTAACGGTGAGCGGATACGGACAGAGGAGAAAATTAAATCCATCAACCCGTCCAATTTGGATGAGGTAATTGGGTATGTATCAAAAGCAGATCAAGAGTTGGCTGAAAAGGCGATGCAAGCTGCTGTAAAGACCTTTGAGACATGGAAACATTTTGATCCAAAAGCTCGAGCAAGGATTTTATTCCGGGCAGCATCAATTTTGCGACGTAAAAAACATGAGTTTTCTGCATGGATGGTCTATGAAGCAGGGAAGAGTTGGCCGGAAGCAGATGCAGATACAGCAGAAGCCATCGACTTTATGGAGTTTTATGGCCGGCAAATGATTCGTCTCAGCCAGGATCAGCCACTGACACGGTTACCAGGAGAAGACAATGAATTAACTTATATTCCTCTGGGTGTAGGAGTTGTAATTCCTCCCTGGAACTTTCCCCTGGCGATTATGTGCGGGATGACAACTTCCGCTCTTGTTGCGGGAAACACCGTTGTTCTTAAACCAGCAAGTAATACAGCAGTGATTGCAGCTCAATTCCTAGAGATACTTCGTGAAGCCGGGTTGCCAGATGGTGTCGTAAACTTTGTTCCTGGTTCTGGGGGCGAAGTAGGTGAATATTTGGTAAAACATCCTCTAACACGATTTATTTCCTTTACAGGCTCCCGGGAAGTAGGCTTACGGATTAATGAACTTGCTGCCAAAACTGCTCCTGGTCAAAAGTGGATCAAGCGTGTTGTAGCAGAGATGGGTGGGAAAGATTCAATTATTGTGGATAAAGAAGCGGATTTGGATTTGGCAGCGAATGCAATTGTACAGTCTGCGTTTGGTTTTTCTGGACAAAAGTGCTCCGCTTGCTCTCGAGCAATTGTTCTCGAGGAAGTATATGATGAGGTCTTGGATCTGGTAGTGGAAAAAACCAAAAAGCTGAAAGTAGCTGAGGCAAAAACATTTGGTATTGATCTTGGCCCAGTAATTGATCAGAATGCCTTTGATAAAATAATGAATTATATTGAGATCGGCAAGAAAGAGGGCCGATTGGTTACAGGTGGTGGCAAAGCAGAAGGAAACGGGTACTTTATTCAACCAACAATTTTTGCTGATGTGGCCCCTGATGCTAGAATTGCCCAGGAAGAGATCTTCGGACCTGTGTTAGCTTTTATTAAAGCCAAAGATTTTGATGAGGCATTGGAGATTGCTAATAACACTGAGTATGGCTTAACAGGATCAGTAATTAGCCGTAATCGTGTCAACTTGGAAAAAGCACGGCGTGATTTCCATGTAGGAAACTTGTATTTTAATCGGAAGTGTACTGGAGCTTTAGTGGGTGTTCATCCCTTTGGCGGATTTAATATGTCAGGAACTGATTCTAAAGCAGGTGGAGAGGATTATTTACTCCTCTTTACTCAGGCAAAATTGGTATCGGAGGTTCTCTAAGTCAGGCTTTATCAAGTTTCCGGTCAATGCCCCCAACCGATTTATCAGGTGGGGGCTTTTTATTGGAATCATTTAAGGAGATAATGAAATTTAGGGGTGCTCTTTAATTTTCTGTAATCGGAAGGATGCGATGTTGGTTTGTGCTATACTATTTTAGAAGGAATGGCCTTGAGGTTTTTGGATAAAAGGTAGGTAGGTACCTTTACATATGAAAAAAGGTCATCTTTAGTTGATTTCTAGTCCCCCATTTCAAATACTTTTTTAGAAGTATTGGGATTTAAAGTGTATTTTGATCACAAGTATGAAAGCGGATTCGATTTGGAGGTGATCTGTAATGAAGCTGACAAAGGAACAACTAGAGAAATTGGCGGATATTTCTCGTTTCTCCTTAGCTGAGGAAGAGAAAGAATTGTTTCTCGAACAAATCAATCAGATGATTCAATTGGCAGAAAAACTACAAGAAGTAAATACTGAGGGAGTTCAGCCAACAATCATGGGAATGCCGATTGCCAATCGCATGCGTGAAGATAAGCGGCGACCATCTGTTGCAAGGGAGAAAGTGTTGGCTTGTGCATCAGACCACAAAGACGGCATGTTTCGTGTACCGGCGATCTTTGAAGAGTAAGTCACTTTTTTACACTGAACTAACTTGACAAGGAGGAACACAATGTCACTGCTCCAATTGCCACTTCGTGAAATACATAAACGCATGACTGATGGCAGTTTATCTGCACTTGATCTTACCAAAGCCTCTCTTGCTCGGATTGAAGAAGTGGATTCAAAGGTTCGGGCATTTATTACTGTAGATGGAGAGAGAGCTTTAAAAGAAGCTAAGGCCTTAGATGATCAATTGGCAGGCAAGACTGAAAGTTATGGTCCATTAGCGGGGCTGCCAGTAGGAATTAAGGATAATATATCAACGGAAAGTGTAAGGACTACGGCAGGTAGCAAACACCTGTCAAACTATACCCCCATTTATGATGCTACTGTTGTTAAACGACTCCGCGATGCTCAAACGATTTCAGTGGGAAAGCTGAATATGGATGAGTTGGCCATGGGTTCGTCCAGCGAAACTTCATTTTTCCATCCTACTTATAATCCTTGGGACCTTTCACGTGTTCCAGGAGGATCGAGTGGTGGATCTGCTGCTGCCGTTGCAGCTGGAGAAGTATATTTTAGTTTGGGTACAGATACAGGTGGTTCGATTCGCCAGCCAGCAGCTTTTTGTGGTGTTGTTGGATTAAAGCCGACCTATGGACGAGTTTCTCGCTATGGTTTAATCGCCTTTGCTTCATCTCTGGACCAGATTGGCCCCCTTACGAAAAATGTAGAAGATGCCGCTTATGTATTACAGGCGATAGCAGGATATGATCCAATGGATTCTACAAGTTCGGAGAAGAAGGTGCCGGATTATCTTGCAGCACTTTCCAAGGATATTAAAGGGATTCGAATCGCTATCCCCAAAGAGATGATGGGAGAAGGTATTCAATCTGGGGTTCGCAAACGGGTTGAAGAAGCAATTAACGTATTAGAAGGGCTTGGTGCAATCTGTGAAGAAGTAACTTTACCACACCTGGAGTATGCTGTTGCAACGTATTATGTAATTTCCTCGGCGGAGGCTTCTTCCAATTTGGCTCGTTTGGATGGCATCCGATATGGTATGCGTGTGGACGGAAAAGATCTAATCGACATGTATAAGCGAACGCGAGGAGAGGGGATTGGGAAAGAAGTAAAACGAAGAACATTGTTTGGGACTTTGGCTCTAAGCTCCGATTTTTATGACAAGTTTTATCGGAAAGCACAGCAAGTACGAACATTGATCCGCCAAGATTATGAGAAGCTATTTCAGCAGTATGATGTGATTGTTGGGCCTACGTCTCCAGTAACGGCATTTCGAATCGGAGAACGGATTGAGGACCCCCTTACCATGTATTTGAACGATATTTGTACCGTACCGGTCAATTTGGCTGGCTTGCCAGCAATCAGTGTTCCTTGTGGTTTAGCCGATGGATTGCCAGTGGGGCTCCAAATTATTGGTCGAGCATTTGATGAAGCTACCGTGTTACAAGTGGCCCATGCCTATGAACTTCAGGCCAAATCGTTACCACAGCCCAGTTTGGAGGTGCGCGAAGATGAAGTTTGAGACAGTGATCGGACTAGAGGTTCATGTAGAGCTATCAACGGAATCCAAGATTTTCTGTGGTTGCTCCACTGAGTTTGGCGCACCACCCAATACGAACACCTGTCCCATTTGTCTTGGCCATCCTGGAACGCTCCCTGTTTTAAACCGTCGTGCTGTTGAATATGCGATTAAGGCGGCGTTAGCCTTAAATTGTGAAATTGCCGATTGGACGTACTTTGCTCGAAAGAACTATTTCTATCCTGATTTGCCGAAAGCGTATCAAACCTCCCAAGATGATCACCCGATCGGTTCCAATGGTTGGGTTGAGATCAACGTAAATGGTAAAAAGAAACGAATTGGGATTACACGGGTTCATCTTGAAGAAGATGCGGGTAAACTAATTCACTCCGAAGATGGATCAGAATCATTAGTAGATTATAATCGGGTTGGAGTACCGCTAATCGAAATTGTATCAGAACCTGATTTACGTTCGCCTGATGAGGCATATGCTTATCTTGAAAAGATTAAAGCGATTATGCTATACACAGAGGTATCCGATGTAAAAATGGAGCAGGGTTCCCTGCGTTGTGATGCCAATATAAGCTTGCGACCGGTTGGTTCCACACATTTTGGCACAAAAACGGAGTTGAAAAACCTTAATTCTTTCCGAGGTGTGAAACAAGCACTTGAATATGAACAGAAGCGACAGCGGGAAGTCCTTGAGTCCGGCGGAAAGATTGTACAGCAAACGTTGCGTTGGTTGATGCATGAGGGTAAAGCAGTGGTTATGAGGACCAAAGAAGAAGCTGATGATTATCGTTACTTTCCAGAACCAGATTTAGTGGAATTAAAGATTGATGCCGATTGGAAAAAGCAAATCGCCGATACCATTCCAGAGCTTCCAGATGCACGGCGAGATCGTTATAAAGAGAGTTATGGTTTGTCTGATTATGATGCAGGACTGTTAACGGTGACCCCTGAGATTGCGCAGTTTTTTGATGATACTGTGAAGGAGGGGGCGGAACCAAAAGCTGCTGCTAACTGGATCGCTCGAGATTTGATCGCCTATTTAAAAACTGGTGACTATGCACTGGAAGATATTAAAGTAACTCCAAAGAATCTGTCGGATATGACAAAATTGATCCAGAAAGGAACGATCAGCAGTAAGATTGCAAAACAAGTATTTCAAGAGCTGCTGAAACACGGTGGAGACCCTGAAACCATCGTGCGCGAACGAGGCTGGATCCAAATTAGTGATGAAGGGGAATTAAGAGAAATTGTGCGATCCGTCATTGAAGCCCATCCTCAATCGGTTGTGGATTTCAAAAATGGAAAAGATCGGGCCCTTGGGTTTATGGTTGGACAAGTGATGAAAAAGACACGAGGTAAAGCCAATCCACAGCTAGTTAATCAATTGATCCTTGAAGAGATTGGAAGCTAGCTAATTAGGTGAAAATGACTCTACTGTGTTTTCATGTCGGAACGGGGAGTGTTAGGTGTTTTCAATTTGCAGTGACTTCGCATTAAGAGGTTTGTAACTTCCTAACACTCCCTTAATCTCTATTATCAAGGGGATACTGGATGTAATATGTTTAGCCAAATTATATTTCTTCTAGCTATCGTAGACATAAGAAATGCCCCCTTTTATGAAGTGGGCATTTTATTTAAAATCCTCTTGGCAAAAACAGGTTCCAACCATAAAGGAATTGAATAGAGAGGTGTTATCATGCCAATTATTATTCTTTACGGGCTAATCGTTTTTATTTTTATTGCAATGGGAACGATTTACTTAGTCGATTATCCACTTATGTCTGTATATTACTTTGTGATTGCGCTCTATTTTTTCGTAGTTTTATTTGAGTTTCGTGGCAAACCCTTCTCCCGAAATATTTATTTGTTAGTCTCCCTTTTGTTGATAAAAAGTGCGTTACTTCAATTTTTTGGGGTGAAAACGAGTGATAGTCATCTGATTTATGGCTTTGTAAGTCTGTTTTTTGCCTATTTTGCCTTACAAGCACGCCAACGTCTTCGTCAATAACATCCCTAGAAGAGAATTTATAGAAAATAATCCTGAAGATATTATGAGTGAGGCATAAATTGCAACCAAGTCTTCGTACCGATTAACTGTTGTGAAAGAATCATAGTTTGTTTTACATGCTCTTGTGTAACTGTAAGCCAACAAAGGAAATTGTCTATACAGGATTGAAAGCCTTTGGGTGCCTCCAGCCAAATAGATTGGATTTTTTTCCAGCGCAGGTGATCTTGGTTTTTGGCTTGATAAAGGGAGGTAACGAGCAGGGAGAGGAGTGTTTCATGCCAATCACCACAAGCCATTCGTTGCAGACATCCAGCAGCTGAAATCCGATAATAACTGGCAGCCTGATTGTACTCCTTCATTTCTTTCAGCTGATAAAGGCCTCCCAATTCAGGTGAGAGTAAGAGTTGCCCATATATTGAACTGACAATCTCCTCGATTGAAATACTTCTTTGTAACTCTTTTTGCGCAGCTTTTATGTAAAATAGACGGACATGAGAAGTTGCATCTTCCAAATCGATCCCTCCTTATGTTGTTGGTTTTCGTATACTTATGTAGTAACACCTGTGAATAACACATGGGAATAAAAATCTGCCATGTGTTGTATCACATGGCAGATAAAAAGCCTACTGGCCGACAATATGAGGCTTTAATGAGCGGAAAAAAGCTTCCACTTTTGCGCTCTCATCAATATGTACTTTATATTTCCACATCGCGGCATTAAGGTGTTTAATCGCTCGTTCAAATTGCTCATGGGTTATATTTAATCCCTTATGAGCAACTCGTAATTTATGCTCGTGACTGACTGGTCCACCAAATGCATATAAAATCAGTCTTTCTTGGTGTTTACGAAGAGAGTCCATATCGACGTCTTTAAACAAGTAATTTATTTGTTCATCAGCCAACATACGGTTATAAAATTCTTCGACGACAGCACCGATTACCTTTCTGCCATCGAGTTTTTCATATAGACTTACTTCTTTTTCCTCTTCTTCCTCAAGATCGATAATATCCGCAGGATTTACAATAATTTCTTTCATAGTAATTTCACCTCCATTTTGGCAAATAAGAAAGTAAGTAGTGCAGTTAATTTCTATAACGATTAATTTAATCGTATATCTGGTTTCTTTATACCATAGGTTTGGATTCAATGATCCGTGAAATTTGACGAATTAAAGAAAAATGGGGATCAATTACTTTATATACTATAAATGTAAAAAATAGATAAGGATTCACGAAATCGTCGATATCTCACATTTGATAGATGTAGCTTCATAATTAAGGAGGGGAAGGTTTTTAACGTTGTGGTCACTTCTTGTTCTTTTGTATTCCCTTCGCTATAATGTTTAAGGTATTACTTAAATCGGGTTAAGCTGAAAAAACGGGTAAATATATTCAATTATATTATAGAACTTAAGTGAATCAAGTGTAAGAGGACAGGAGTTTACCTTCAACGTCTTTGTTTAGTGAATAAGATCGATCCATTTGCTGACCAGAAAAGGCCACATATCACAGCGCTTATAGGGTCATGGGAAGATCTCTACCTACTAAATAGGTAAGGAGCGAAAGATCCCATGGAAAAGGGACCTTATTTGCCAGATTTTCTTAAGGGTGAACTGGCGTTGACGATTAAGACTGAAACTATATCTACGCGAATGATGCAATTCTTATACTTCTCAATACTGATCTCCCCCTGGTTGCCACCAATTGCGTTACTGGGAACTGGCATAATGGCTCTCTTTTCATTACGGGGAAAGTTTCCAATTAAGGGATGGCCGGAAACTGTTTTTTTGGGTTTTATTTTTTTGTCAATCATCAGTTGGTTTTTCAATGTCTCATGGTTTCTATCAATTCCAGTAGTTGTATTTCCCGTTGTATTGTTTGGTCTTTACTATCTACTTGCAGTCTGGATCAAGCATCTGAAATGGACATGGAAAAAAATTGAAGGACTTTATATCCAGTTCTTATTTTTAGGTATCTACTCTGCAGTCGTTACAATCTTACAACGAATCGGTTGGATCCCTTCTTATAAAGCTGATTGGACAATTTTTTTGGGTTACTATCCCTTGCTGCAATCACAGTCCATTCGAAGTGTGGGGTTTACCACAAATTCTAACTTAACCGCTGCCATTCTTGTTTGTTTGGCACTCATTAGCATCTATGCGATGAGTGTATTGGATGGAAAATGGAAGCGCGCTGGGGCATTGGGACTCTTTTTTTTGTTTGGCGTTGCAATTTGGTGTACCGGTTCTCGCGGGGCTTGGGTTGGCCTGATCGTCGGCTTACTGGTTCAGGTTTGGATGACCGGAAATCGACGTCGAACTGTAGGAATTCTTTTTGGATTACTTTTATTGGGTATCGCCGCCTATATCAATCGAAATTTAATTCCTCGGTCAGAAACATTGGTATCTACTGCAAAAGTTCGCCTCTTTGTATGGGAAAAGGCCTTTGAAATCTTTCAGGACAACTGGTTAGTTGGGGTCTTACCACTTCATTTTGGTGAGGTGTTTGAACAGTATACTGGCGAATACCTCTACCATGCACATAATATCTTGCTTGGAGTAGCTGCAGAATACGGGATCTTTGGCTTGATTATATTTACAGCCTTAATTTTCATTACCTTGGTACGGGCTAGACGATGGCGCAAAATGGCTGTGGAGAAAAAGGAAAAGCGTTTAGCTGGGATGCTATCTTCACTCTTGGTGGCCATGATGGGACATGGAATGTATGACTATCCAATTATATCTCCGCAGGTTGGGATACTTTTTATGCTGAGTATCATTTTTATTCATGCTCAGTATGAACAAAAGTGTTTATCCTTAAGACAAAGTGAATCAAGAGGATAAGGTAGCCGCAAGCTTTTAAATTGATCCCAGGGGGGGTAAGCGATGAGTCCCTTTTTCGCCTATTTATACCGATTGCGCTGGATAAATCGTTGGAACCTCATGCGAAATGGTATCTCAGACAATGTGGCCGAACATAGTTTTCATGTTGCTCTGCTAACTCATGCCTTATGTACAATTGGTGTACAGGTCTTTGGAAAGCAGGTGCCTGTAGAAAAAGCAGTTACTCTCGCTTTATTTCATGATGCAACAGAGGTAATCACAGGCGATATTCCTAGTCCAATCAAACATCATAATGAGGCGATACTCCAAGGGTTTCGGGAAATAGAGTCACTTGCAGCTGAGCGGTTATGTGAAATGGTTCCTCCTGTATTGGCGGATCAATATCGTCCCCTGATTTTAAATACGGATCCGGAATTGGCATGCTGGGTAAAGGCTGCCGATTTGTTAGATGCTTATCTTAAGTGTACTGTCGAAATTGTTTCTGGAAATCGGGAATATATTGTGGCGCAACAAGAAATTGCACAGCGAATTGAAGCTTTGGAAATGGAGGAAGTAGACTATTTTATGGAGCATTTCGCTCCCAGTTTTGCAAGAACATTAGACGAGCTATCTAGAACTGAAATCTAGATGGCTTGTTCTTTTTCCGAGAAAACATCTTTTAAAAAATAAGGTGAGGTTTTGAGCCGATGGGCTCTTTTTTATTTGCATTCCATTGCCTGTAACTCTTATAGGATAAAAATGTATAAATAACTCTCTTTTTTGGGCATGATAGAGGCAAATAGGTAGAGTTAATAGTTAGAAAAAGGGCGAGGTGAAATGAATGGTTTTACCAAAATGGATATTTCCATGTATCGGTTTACTAGTATTTCTCGGTGTTTCCCAGGGGTTTGCTGCAGAAGATACGTATAGTACAGTTAAGGTTAAAAAAGGAGATACTGTCTACCAACTTGCAAAAAAGTATGGAACCGATGTTCAAACCATTGCGAAACTAAATCAGCTGAGTGATCCGTCGCTGATCCAGATCGGCGAAGTGTTACGTATTCCCAAAGAAAAAAATGAAAGTGAGACAATGAAGGTAGCTTCGCGAGAGAAGGAAGTGACAAAGGAGAGCTCGGCAGAGTTTTCTTTTCCTACAATGACTCGAGGTCGAGTGTTAGGTGAATTTACTTTAACTGCTTATACTGCAGGTCCAGAGTCAACAGGCAAATCGCCGGATCATCCAGCATATGGGATTACCTCTAGTGGTGCGAAGGTACGTGAAGGAGTAACTGTGGCTGTTGATCCAAAAGTGATTCCGACAGGATCCCGAATTTATATTGAAGGAATCGGATATCGTGTTGCACAGGATACTGGCTCAGCGATTAAAGGGAACCGGATTGATATCTATATGAGCGACCTTGAAGAAGCCCGTCAGTTTGGAGTAAAACGAAATGTACGGGTAGAATTGATAGATTAAAGTAAGAAATGAGGGGCATAATTTATGCCCCTACAACCATTGAAAAAAAGAGGGTGCTGCTTTTTATAGACGGGATTGATAAAATAGTCTAAAGATAAATTCTTGCTGGCACCAGCGGAATAGAAAAAGGGGATGACTTTTTTGCTGCAATTGGAGCTTAAAACCCGTCCTCCATACTCTTTTCAACATAGTATTCGCCGCTTACTCAATCACCATTCAGAGTTTGAATATCGAGAGGATGTTTTATACCGTGCCATGCGACTTTGGGGACGGCCACTTCTAATTGCAGTTTCCTGGAAGGAAGATGATCCTCTTACTCTATCGGTGCAGGTGAAAGGTGCGAAGGAAGCCGACCAGGAGAAGATTAAAAGGCGCTTGAGACATATATTTTCCCTTGATCGAGACCTTACTCCCTTTTATCGGATTGTAGCGCTCGATTCGAAATTGGCTAAGGTGATCGAACAGCGAAAAGGATTACGACCTGTGCTAGATCCATCTCTTTACGAATGCCTAATCAAAACAATTATTGGGCAGCAAATTAATGTATCATTTGCTGCCACTTTGATCCAGCGGCTTACCACCTTGGCTGGGGATAAAGTAACTTGGGATGGTAAAGAGTACTTGGTTTTTCCTGATCCGGAACAGGTAGCCAAGCTGGATTATTCGACTTTACAACAGATGCAATTTAATCGCCGAAAAGCAGAGTATATCATTGATATTTCACGTCAAATTGTTAATGGAAAAATTGATTTAGAACAGCTTTACGAATTAGAAGATGAAGCAGCCATTGAAGAGTTGGTGAAGATAAGAGGAGTTGGTCGTTGGACTGCTGAGTGTTTGCTTTTATTCGGATTGGGACGGAGAGATTTACTACCTGCTGCTGATATTGGATTACGGAATGCCATTCGTTTCATCTACCAACTTGATCACCAACCAACGGAACAAGAAGTGCGTGCTATGGGTCAAAAATGGGCACCATGGAGAAGCGATGCCACATTTTATTTGTGGGACGCGCTAACCTATCCACCTATCCTAAATAACAGTAGGCCGATATAATAAGATCAATCGGTGGATGGGATTACCCTGGACCCCTCACCTTTAGCAGAGCCTGTTGCAAAGAGAAAATCAACTGGAAAAGGGTGAAGAAAATGTCACGTAAAAAAAAGAAGGAGAAAAAACAACCGGAAATCAGCTTTATAGAAACATTGATACGTGATTTAAAACGCGTAGGATTATGGACGGGAATTTCTTTTGCTGTCATGTTTTTACTTGCATTTTTGGTAGATACGCTGCTCTAATGAGATAGACGACTCATAGCAGGCTATGAGTCGTCTTTTTTACTAGTTTTTATAGTTTTCAATAAGAAGAGAAGCAAGTGATTCAGAAGGTTGAAGAACGCGACGGGGATAGGCAATTTCTATGCCATTTTTATCAAAGGCAGATATAATGGCCCTACGTAATACGCGTTCAATAAGCCAATAAGATTCAGGAATACTGAGGGCCATTACCGTAAACTGTACACCACCATTTTCAATCGAGGTGATCCCATAAACAGAGGGTTTTTCTAATAACTCCGATGCATATTGTTGGCCTATTTCTTGACAAACTTTCTCTAAAATCTTCTCTGTACGTCTAAGATCTGCTTCATATGGAACCGTGATTGAGACTAAAGGTCGCATCTGATTGCGGCTATAATTTGTTACTTGAGTGATTTCACCATTGGATAAATAGTGGAGACGTTGGTTCCATTCACGGATTTTTGTGATCCGAAGTCCGATCTCCTCCACAGTCCCTCGAATCTTTCCATTTACCTCAACATAGTTACCTACTTCCATCTGATTTTCAAAAATAAGAAAGAAACCCGAGATAATATCGCGGACAAGGTTTTGGGCTCCAAAACCAATCGCCAACCCCAAAATTCCTGCACCGGCTAAAACGGGTGTGGGATCCAATCCAATATTGATCAGAATGGTTAGGAATGAAATGAAGTAAATGGCATAACGGGCAACAGATTTGATTAATCGATTTAGTGTAAGACCTTTATTGGTATCAATTGCACTTATACTGAAAATCTTATCCACAACTTTTCCAACGAGCCGAAGGGAAAAATAGGTTAAAAAAATAATAAGGACAATTTTTCCGAGTGGCAATAATAAGGCATCAATGGGATTTTCGATCATATATTCCAGTTTTCTCGAGATGGCTTCATAAGATAGTTGGGATGACAAAAAAGTTGGAACCTGATTGTAAAGCACAGTATCACCTCAAATTTAGGGGGAAGCAAAGCTTCCCCTACAGAAACTTTCATTGGACTTATATTCCTATTTTCAATCCATTTATTATAACATAACGAGAAATCTTTAATGATTTATTGGGGAGGAGAAAGATTGGGATATTTTTTCTAATTTGTGAGGTGAGGTCCAACCAATGTGGGTGTCTAGAATACGATGGTGAGCATCGATCCAAGCTACGGCCATCAAAGCAAAGTGATCCCTATAATAAAAGCGTACATCAATCCATCGCACTTCATAACCAAAATGGCGTGGGAAAACTCGAACATACTCATGGTCTGTAAAGTAGAGAAATGAGCGGATTGTCGGGTGATTGATGGTAGATTGAACAGCAGGATGGTTGTGATAGCGATGGGGGAGTTCATCTTTCCATTGAATAGTACCCTTTTCAATGATCCCAATCCGTGTCCGCTCTTTCTCTTTGACGATTAAGTTCCATGTATTGAGATGAAAAGTAGGGAATAAATGATAAGTACCGACGGCTCCAACCTTTTTTTGCGCCCATTGGCGTAGGTAGTGATGTGTCCAGAGGCGCCAAAGAAGATAGAAACAAAGGATGAGATAGATCAATGCAAAAAGTGGGCCGGGAGAGAATGGAGTGAGCCACCATAATATAAAGCCGATTAAATGAAGTCCAAAAATTACAGGATCAAATATATTAAGAATATCCCAATGAATCCATCGCTCTGAAAAAGGGCGTAACACCTGAGTACCATAGGAATTAAACAAATCAATAAATATATGAATACCAACAGCAATAGCGGTCCAAAAAAAGAGATGTAGGATGGATATATCCTTAAAAAAAAGACTTATTCCTCCAGTGAGCAGAATGGGCCAAATCAATAACATGGGAAGAGAATGCGTAATCCCGCGGTGATTTCGAATATAGGAGGAATTGCCCCGAATTCGTGACAATCCATCAAAATCAGGTGCCTGCGAACCTAAAACGGTTCCTACCAATATTGCTTGGGCAGTTTCAGGTTGGGATGAAATGATCGCACCTAAAAGGGATAGACCCAAAAGTCCGATTCCCATTGCAAAATGTGTTGCCGTGTCCATATGAACCTCCTTAAGAATTTTCTAATCTATTCTTCCCCATTATAATCGATTTATCTAATGTCTCCTACGATTTCCACATCATTTACAATTAGGTTCACTTTGGTTTATTTGATACTTAACTCCGGGAACAATTTCTGATAATATAAAAGGAAAGGAGTAGTATTCTTATGCTAAGATCGTCAATTACCGTTTTTATAGAATATCGTATTGATCCACAAAAGCAGTCTGCTTTTTTTAAAAATTTACCTGCTTTGCGAGAAGCAACGAAATCTGCAGGTAATGTGATCGATCATGAGATCATGGAAGGGATCGATCAACCTGGGCTAATCGTAGAAGTGATACAAGTAGGGGACATGAATACATACGAGCAACTAAAGGCGATGCGGCAAAGTGGAAACGGAATTATGGGAGATGTGGCGAAAACAATTCATGGTGGCAGTTCCAGGGTGAATGTTTGGGCGTTTCAACCTGTAGAGGGTATGAGTAAAAATTAACTCCGTTTTTAATAAAATCCGTAGGGCCTGATTACATCCAAAAGCATAATAATGCTTTTAGAAAAGGATTAAAAATATGTTGTTTAATCGCCAATCTGAAGAGAAAACCCTTCTTGTCCGTAAAGAAGAGATTCCGGCCGTACGCCAGGGGCTTATAAGCCGAACTTGGCGTGGTAAGAGGCGCTGGATCGCTCTTTTTATCTTGATTCTCCTTGTAGTTGTATTGTACTGGGTATGGTGGGCGAAAGAACAGGATGTAAAGTTGCCAGGAGTAGTTTCGGAAGTAATTTTCTCCGATATTACGCCAATATTTTTTCAGGATGACCACTTGTATTTTTCTGCTAAAAATAAAGAGAACCGTTCTTTTTATGTGTTTGATCTTCAATCTGGTCGAATGGTTGAGGAAAATTGGACCAAACAGTTTGGTGACTACCAGCGTTCATACCAGTTAGTTCAGGGAGTGCGCTTGTCTGTAGAAAATCGTTCTCTCATTTTGGAAGGAAAAAATTGGAGTAAACAGATTACTAGTCGATTATTTTCGGGTGTAAAGCAACCTCTATCAATTTCTCCTGAGGGAAAGGCATTTATTTATGCCACAGAGGATGGATCAAGTGTTGCTCTCTATTTATATGTTTTGGGAGAGAAAAAGTCATTTTTACTAGAAAAGGGTATTTCGATACAGCTATTTGACCATGAAAAGGCAATCCAATGGTCCGATGATGGAAAGTACGTTCTTGTTAACCAGCGTGAGGTATTTCAAGTATCAGATGGTAACCATCTTTATACCTTACCTGGATCTTTTGGAGTTTGGATCCCTGGACGGCCAGAAGTAAGCTATATTGCTATGGATAAGACCACCATGAATGAAGATGTAGCCGAAGGTCAGCTTTTAGGAAAGCAGATCTTTCTCTTTGATGTGGAGACCAAAAAGCAACAGATAATTTATGAAACGAATGACGAAAAATGGTTGGTAAAAGAAGTTGTATGGGATCCCACGGGAGAGGTCTGTGTTTTTGTGACCGGAAGGCAGGAGCAAGATGATATTTTCTATGAAGAAGTTCATGTGATGGATCGGAAACTGTTTCATTTTATAGAATCAGAGCAGAATCTGATTCCCAGTCAACTTACGAATCTCCGTTTAAGCACAGGTGGACAATATCTTTCCTATGAAATGAATGGTATTCTAAAATTGATTAACCTACAGTCTCAGGAATCACGTGTCTATGATGTATACAACCAAGGGAAAAGAAGCGAAGCTGGCTATATTCATTATGATGAAAATGGTGTTTGGCTAGCACAAAACCATACGATACTATTTGTTGCAGGAGATATGGAGGAGAAAGAGGTATATCGTACACCACATCCTTTACTTGGTTTCTATCTATCTTCCAAAAGCGATAAGTTACTTGTCATTGAAGAAGTTCCAGAGGGAAGGAAATTGCGATTGATAGATACAAAGGAACCGACGCAGCAGCGTCAAAAGGAGGCAAAGGGGATCAAAGCGGGGAGATAGAACACATGCACGAAGAGAAGCATAAGCTGGAATATCCACAGCAAAAAGATATCGCTGTTCAACAAAAATTATTGGATTGGTACCTTGATGTAAAACGAGATTTGCCTTGGCGAAGAGATCAGGATCCCTATCGAATCTGGGTATCGGAAATTATGTTACAGCAAACGCGGGTAGATACCGTAATCCCTTACTACGAACGATTCATGGAAAAATTCCCTACCCTGATAGATCTTGCCGCTGCTTCTGAGGAAGAGGTATTGAAGGCTTGGGAAGGATTGGGTTATTACTCCAGAGCGCGGAATTTACACAGCGCAGTAAAGGAGGTGGCAGCCACATACGGAGGGGTAGTTCCTGATGATTATGAATCAATATCCAAGTTGAAAGGGGTTGGCCCATATACTGCAGGGGCGATTTTAAGCATAGCGTATAATCAGCCAGTACCTGCTGTAGATGGCAATGTTTTTAGGGTAATGACTCGCCTTTATGCGATTGATCTTGACATTACCAAGATAACAACCCGCCGGAAAGTAGAACAGTTAGTTTTACGGTTAATTCCCAAAAATAATCCAGGGGATTTTAATCAGGCGCTCATGGAGCTGGGTGCACTCATCTGTACCCCAACATCACCTGCCTGCCAGAAATGCCCTTTAAATGAAAACTGTTCTGCTTTACAGCAAGGAAGAGTAGAGGAATTTCCAATCAAAAGCAAAGCAAAGCCACCTGTTGCAACCCCAGTAATTATTGGATGGTTCCGTCAAGGAAAAAAGGTTTTAGTACTGCGACGTCCGAAAGAAGGATTACTTGCAAATATGTGGAGCTTCCCGACAGTTTCCTATTTTAAAAGGAATCGTTCACCAGCAGAAATTATCTATCAATATTCGAGGGAGCAGGGATTGGTGATTGCACCAGGACCTGTTATTGGTCGTTTTACTCATATTTTTAGTCATCGTCGTTGGGAAGTCACCGTAGTTGATGTTGAAGTGAAACAAGTATCTTCAAATCTTTCTTCCAGATGGCAATGGGTGACCGAAGAAGAGCTTGCAGAGCTTGCTTTGCCCCGTGTATATCAAAAGGTATGGGAATTGATTGGAAGATAATGCGAAAGTTAAAATTATCCTTCTATTTTATTTACCATTTTCAAATTCTATCTTTCACAATCTAGTTTAAAATAAGTTAAATAGAGAGAAAACTTCCTGATTGAAAGGGAGAGGTATAGTGGGGGAACAGAAAAATAAGATGGAGCAGGGATCGAAATTATTGAGCGAAGAGGAGAACCTGGAGCAGAAGCCAGATGCGATAAAAATAACAGATGCAGTAAATGAGGATCGCAACCATGGCTTTATCGCCAGAATAGGTAATTCGCTGCTATCCTTTATGCAACGCATACCTGGGATCAATCGGCTTCCTTTGCATCGCTTAGGACCACGTCGAACAGTTCTTGGTGCTCTACTTTTGCTATTAGTTTTTGGCAGCACAGTAGCGTTAATGCTTTCCGGTGTAGGGGATACATTTGCTGGAGAGAAAGAGGATCCTAAACTTATCCTTACTTTTGAAGACGAAAAGTGGGAAATTGATTTATTAGAGTTAGGCTATGATGGGAAAGAGATTTCCACTATTAATCAGAAGCAACTAATTCAGAAACTGGAAAAGATTAAAAAAGAGATAGATCAACCAAAAGTAGATGCAAAGATGGAGAAAGTGGGTGATCCCATTCAGCCTGCTCAACAAGGTCAAGAGATGGACCTAGAAAAGATTAAGCAGGAATGGATCCCCAATCTTGAAGCTCTTATTAACAAGCCACAGAAGTTGCCAGTAAGTATAGAGGAACCACTGGTGACGGAAGAGGATCTTAAACGGGTTGAAGAAAAGCTCATTGGCAGTTATATTACTTATTACAACCCTGGCAATGTGAATCGTACAACAAACCTACGACTTGCAAGTCAGGCCATTCATAACAAAGTTGTTAATCCAGGTGAGCTGTTCTCCTTTAACGAAACCGTTGGAGAGCGGACTATAGCGAGAGGATATAAGCCTGCTACAGTCATTGTGAGTGGTGAATTTAGTGAGGGAGTTGGTGGTGGAATCTGCCAAATCTCTTCTACATTGTACAATAGTGTTGACAAAGCAGGTTTGAAAATAGTTGCTCGTCAACCGCATAGTAAACGCGTTGACTATGTACCTCCTGGCCGGGATGCTGCTGTTGCTTGGGGAGTAATTGATTTTAAGTTTGAAAACTCATTGGAGAAGCCGATTGTAATAAAAACCAATATGAATAATGGCAAGTTAACCATTGAGGTTTATTCAACTCCAGATGTCGATATTGATGCCGGTAAATCGATTCCAGCGGCTCCAAAACAATCGGAACAAAAGTCAATCCAGGTAGATCCGCAGCAACCAGTGACCCCAGGCTCGTCAACACCTCCCGTAAATACAACCCCACCTGCTACCCAAGGTGAACCGAGTGAAACAGGGAATGACGGAACTGACAGTTCAGAGGATGAATCAACAGAAGAAGTGGATAGCTGAAGATACTTTTCAAGAAATCCGCCTTCCTTTTGAGCGAAGGCGGATTTTTTGTTTCCATTTCACTCCTTTAAGTCAATAAATATGCACTGTATGCAATGGACATGCCAATTTACCATGAGCTTACTTGACAATTTTGTGTCTGTTTGTAGTACACTATCTAAAAGCGGTTAATTTTGAGGAGGGATGACCCTTGCGTCTTCGTTCATTTCAATTATCTGATGTACATGATGTATCTCACATTTGGAAACTGACTGCTTCGGATGAGAGAGAAAGAGAAACGCTAAAGGTGCTATCCCGCCAACTAGCCTGTGATCGGGATCTCGTATTGGTTGCAGAGGTTAATAAACGTGTCGTAGGAGCGATTGTAGGAACGATGGATGGTGGGAGTGGATTCTTTTATTGTTTGGCTGTTCACCCAGATTATCAGGGTCGCGGGATTGGGAGTCAGTTGATTACAGCTTTGGAGAAACGTTTTTATCAAAAAGGGGTTAAGCGGATTTGGATTACAGTAGATGAAGGAACGGAGAAACTACGCTCCTTTTATCATCGGTTGGGCTTCAAAAACACGTGTTCCACGATGTTGGAAAAAGAACTCTTTTTAGAAAGACATTGGATGCGAAGTCGCGAGGCATAACTGATTTCAATCCAAAGCGAAAGAGTATCCAATTCTTTTCGTAAAAACATTGTTAAAATGAAACCAAGTTCCACTCAAGGTCGTTTCATAACTTGGAGAGCATTTTTGTGCGATATTATATATCCTTATTTTGATTAATGTTATTCTAACAATATTTTGCAAAGGAAGGAGATGACCTGTTGCGCGAAAATAAAATATATATAGATCCTTATTGGGGAGCAACCCGATCTGAACTATTAAAAAATCGCTTTTCAGAGAAATTTCTAGGCAATGTGCACCCTTCGTTCAGACTCCCACACAAAGGAACGGCGCGCCTCGGCAGCGTGTTGGAGCTGAGCGAATGGTGTACGATCCGACCGGAGCAGGTTGTCTCAGTTTATCGCACTTATGATGATGTTTTTACACGATTTACCCTGATTTCTCAGCATAAGATGGCTGTATTAGGAGGAGGCGCGCCGCTACGGATGGTCTTAAAAGAAGGGACCATCCTCTATTTAATGTTTAACTGGTCTTCATTAACTGGATTTACCAGTAATAAAGAGTGGTTGACTTACTTACACCAGTGGTTATCAGATCATATGGCAAAGGACGAGGAGACGTAGCCAAGTTTTTCTAAAAAGAGAGTTGAATTCATTATCTTCAAAGATAGCCTTACCGTGGAAATGATCGTGAAAAACCGGATATCAAGGAAATCCCCCTCCTAGGGCTTCTGCTTATAAAAATAATACCGGGAGATCTCCTTGGATACGTAGTGAAAAGCTAAAGCTTGCTACAGTGCGATTATTGTTTGTGCTACAGAAATTAATAAAAAACCTCTGCAAACGCGACGAGTACTCTTGGCATTGACCCGATTTAATACGGATGATTAGGGAACTGTTCCGTGAAAGAACGATGAAAAGTGGATGATTCCGGTAGAGGTCCAACACCTTTCGTAAACCAAATGTTTACGCAACGGGAACGAAATAGTTTTCCTCTCCGTTTCAGGTTCCTCCTTGGAAAAGAAGCTCCCCGATGAGTAGGTGAAAGTTTGCTCGACCTCTCTGTTATTTCTGTGGTTATCGATTTATAGAATTTCCGTTCCTTACTATTGGAAGCTAATCCACTCCTTAATCCTAATGATCAAAATGAGTACTTATCCACAGTTACACTAAGATCAGGTAAGGTAAACTGCTGCAGAAAATGTAGTAAGACTGGCCTGTTTTTGTTTATGAATTATAGCAAGCCGTTACTTTAAAGAACTACCCCTAAAGTATGTATATTACTAATCGCGCATGAATGATCATGTTTTCTTTTATCTCTGCTCCTTGAAAAAGGCCCGAAAAATAGGGCCTTTTTGCTGATATTTACCTAAGAGAAATGGGGGAAGGGCTCAAAAGATAGAAAGTGTGATATAAATAGATCAAGGAGGCAGTACCGTGAACGTTTTACAACCTGGGTTTGGTACTCGCTTTCACTGCTGCGCATCTTGTCGTCATTTTTCTTCGGGAAGAGAAGAGGGGAAAATATTTAGTCGTTGCTCCCGTTTGGGATATGAAACGAAAGCCAAGTATCAATTTAACTGTTGGGATCCGAAGGAAAAAGTAAAGAGGAAAATTTCAGGTGTTTTTCCCGCCCGTAAAGAGGGAGAATGATTTTCCGAGGCAGTATGGAGTGATCATAGTGAAAGGGGTAGGGTAAAAAATGGCCAAAGAACACTCCTTTGATATTGTATCGAAAGTGGATATAAGCGAGGTTTCTAATGGTATTAACATGGCGAATAAAGAGATTAAGAATCGCTATGATCTGAAAAATACGGATAGCAGTATTGAGTTGCAGGATAATGAAGTGATCATCGTTTCTCAAGATGACTTTACCTTAGGACAAGTGAAGGATATTTTGCATAGCCGGTTGATTCGGCGTGGTGTCTCTGTCAAAAGCCTTTCATACCAGAAGATAGAAAATGCAAGTGGAGGAAAAGTTCGTCAACGGGCAACGCTGGTTCAAGGCATTGATCAGGAGCAAGCCAAGAAAATAAGCAAAGCAATTCGTGATAGTAAGCTAAAGGTAAAATGTCAAATCCAAGGAGATCAACTACGTGTCTCAGGTAAAAGCAAAGATGATCTCCAAAAAGTAATTGCTTTGGTAAAGGAAATGGATCTCCCCATTGATGTACAGTTTGTGAATATGCGATAAAAGAAAATTTTTAGTATGATAAAGAATGAGCTGGTCAAAAAACAGCAGGAACTTTTGGCTGTAAAGTTCAGTTTAAGGGAGCCTTACGCAAACTTCAGGGTGAAGATAGAAAATGATGCGTAATCCCCAAATAACCTTATGTTAGAAGAAAGATGGAGGGAATACATATGGTAAAAGAACGTACAGGTGTAATTACTTTTAAGGGGAAACCGATGACTTTGGTAGGAGAAGAAGTTAAGGTAGGTAGTCAAGCTCCTGACTTTACTGTTCTAGGAAATGATCTTTCGGAAGTTACTTTAGCCGATTCAAAGGGATCTGTCCGGATTATCAGTGTCGTACCTTCCTTGGATACAGGAGTATGTGATCAGCAAACCCGTCGCTTTAACGAGGAAGCAGCCGCACTGCAAAATGTAAAGGTTTTAACCATTAGTGTTGATTTGCCTTTTGCTCAAAAGCGTTGGTGTGGAGCCGCAGGGATTGACCGTGTAGAAACACTCTCGGACCATCGAGACCTCTCTTTTGGAAAGGCGTACGGTGTGGTAATTAAGGAGTTGCGTCTACTTACGCGTGCAGTATTTGTTGTTGATAAGAATGATAAAGTGGTTTATGCAGAGATTGTACCCGAAGTAACCGATCATCCCAACTACGAGGCAGCGATTGAAGCGGCCAAAAATGCTTTATAAGAAGCTTGGAATGGTAGCCCCCTCTTAAGAGGGGGTTTGCTATTCTAGTGGGTAAATACCATCATAATGATCAAGTAAGGGAAACCGGGCGATAATTTCATACCGGGGTTTATGTTTTAGTTGGGTTCGATAGAGAATGATTTCATCTACCTGCCACTTAGGTGAAGTTTTCTCTGTTAAATGAACCTCTGGCATTGAGAAACCTTTCCTTATATACTTCTTAGCCAGGGTAATATGGGGTCGATAGGGTCGATGCTCCTTAGTAAAACCGATTTGCTCCATGGCTTTTGAAACTTCACTTTGCAATTGATGAAGTACTTCCAGCTGGCCAGCTACTTTGGCCCAAAGGACCCGGGGTTTTTGTGGTGAACCAAATATATCTAGACCATCAATTCTTAAATGAAAAGAGGGGATTTCATTTTTCACCAATGAAAGTTGTTTTTTGATGGAAGAAATTTTCTCAGTAGAACAAGAACCTAAAAATTGAATGGTTAGATGATAGTCACGTGGATCTATCCAGTTGGCAAAAGAGAGATTTTGTCGTAATTTTGTACCTAGATTGGCGAGTAAGTTCTGTTGGTAGATAGGGAGAGGGAGGGCGATGAAAAGGCGGTGATCAGAAGAACGATCCATAGACTCTACAACCTTTCTAGTTATTATTTTTTCTTATCACTACAGTACCAAGGAATTTGTCGTGATTAAAGTAAACGCTTATTATATAATAATGACTGACTAGTCATCCAGGAGGATACACCCCATGAACGAAAAAAAAGAACGAATTCTTTCGGTAGCAGTACGCTTGTTTTCACAAAAGGGATATTACGCAACTTCGATTCAAGAAATTGCCGAACAAAGTGGGATTTCTAAAGGAGCATTTTACCTACACTTCTCCTCCAAGGAGGAATTGGTATTATCCATTTTAGAAAGCTACTATGATTTGATACGAAAAAAAATGCTTTATGTTGACCAAAGGGAAATATCCCCTCGGGAAAAACTCATTTACCAGATTTCAATCTATTTTAAGGAAATTTTACAGCGAAAAGATTTAATCTTGATGCAGCTTCGGGAACAAGTACTCCCAATAAATGAAGAGGTAAAGGAGTTTATGATTCGTATCCGAGGTGAGATTCAACAGTGGTATGAAGATACAATTGAAGAGATTTACGGTGAAAGGATTCAAAAATATCGGGCAGATGGAGCGATTCTTTTAGATGGAATGATCAATGCCTATATAAAGGTTTTGTTGGTAAGTACTGCTGAACAGTTTGACTATACTCAGTTGGCCTCGTTTATCGTGCGGCGCTTGGATGATTTGATGAAAGGATTGGAAAAAGGAGAGGAGGAACCCATGGCAAGCCATTTGATAAAGGAAGATATGTTTCTCTCTCCTTGCTTATTTCAAAAACAAATAAGAGGAGAAGTAAAGTCCCTTTTGAGCGTTATGTATGATTTGGTTGAGACTCTTCAATTGCCAGTAGAAAAAAGAGAGGAAGCTACGGTGACCATTCAATATTTACTCAAAGAAATTGAGAAAGAGGAACCACAAAAGGTTGTTTTTCAAGGATTATTGGCCAATCTGAGGGAAATTGAAGAGTTGGAAGAATATCGCCAACGATTGGCAGAAAAACTGGATATCAAACTACTTTAATAGGTTTTTTCTAGTTTAAACATCTAGTAATCAAAAATTCAACAAATAGTCACTATTAAAGAGGACTTTGATGAATAGGGAATAAACTGGCCATAAAGTCATTTCATTTTTATTTTCCTAAAGCCAAGCGCTTGCCGAGTGAGTAGCATACAGGTTATATTATTTTATGTGACCGGACAGTCATTATATTTATAAGAATACTTTACTTTCACTCACTTTAATTGGATGTTGGGAAACTAAAACGAAAAAAAGGGGTAAGGAATCTTGAAGCTAAGCGACTTTTCTATTCGCAGGCCAATCTTCACTTTAGTTACGATGATTTTGTTTTTAATTTTAGGTGGCGTATCACTTTTAAATATCCCCTTGCAATTAATCCCAGATATTCGGCCTCCTTTTGCAGCTGTCGTTGCTTCTTATCCTGAGGCAAATCCAACAGAAGTTGTAGAGAATGTAACGAAGCCATTGGAGAATAGCTTATCTACCCTTCCTGGTCTGAAATCTGTAAGCTCTACATCACAGGAAGGTAGTAGTCTTACACTTCTCCAATTTACAATGGATACTGACTTGGATAATATCCAGCATGATGTTTTAAGCCGGATTGAGCAAACGCCTTTGCCCGATGGTGTCAAACCAAAATTTCTTAAATTTGATCCCTCGCAATTCCCGATCATCCAACTAGCACTCCATTCTAAAGGAGAAGAAAAAGCGTTTCGTGATGCCTATGAAAAGTTGGAAGAGGAATTTTTGAAAATTCCTGGGGTTGCCAGCGTCGATATGTCTGGTAATACCGTAGATGAGATCAAAATTCAACTGGATCAAAAGAAGTTAGAAAAATACAGTTTAAGCCAATCGGATATTGTTGGTGTGCTACAGAGCAATCACCTATCTGTGCCAGGCAGTGTGGTCACCTCAGGGGATCAGGAGTTGACTACCCGGGTTGTAAGTTTGATCCACTCAATAGATGAAATAAAAAAACTGGTCATTGCTCAAAATCCCTTGACAGGTAAAGAGATTAAGTTATCTGATGTAGCGAAAGTAGAAAAGGGACCTAAGGAAGAAAAAATCATTACCCGAGCCAATCAGGAAGCTGCGGTTTTGGTCAGTATATTACAACAATCCGATGCAAATACGGCTCAAGTTTCCAAAGCTTTTCATGAGAGACTGGATGAGCTATTAAAAGATCCCACCTATAAAGATGTAAAAGCAGATGTCTTATTTGATCAGGGTGAGTATGTTAACCAATCTGTTGGTAGTATGACTGAAGCGCTAATCGTCGGTGGCTTATTAGCCATGGCTGTACTGTTTTTTTTCTTACGCAATGTAAAAAGTCCTCTCATCATTGGCATTTCAATTCCCTTTTCAGTGATTGTTACTTTTGTATTGATGTATTTTGCTGATTTCTCACTAAACATAATGACCCTCGGGGGTTTAGCACTGGGAATTGGGATGCTCGTCGATAACTCTATTGTGGTAATCGAAAATATTTACCGTCACCTCTCAATGGGGAAAGATCCGAAGGAAGCCGCTTCAGTTGGAGCCAAGGAGATTGCCGGTGCGATTACTGCATCCACTTTAACCACAGTCGTCGTATTCTTACCTGTCGTTTTTGTATCTGGAATTATTGGTAATCTATTTAAGGAATTTGCGATTACAATCGCCTTTAGTTTGTTTGCTTCCTTGGTTGTTGCGATAACTGTAGTACCAATGCTTGCTAGCCGTTTTTTGAAAGCTCCTAAGAGCAATCTGGAAGAAAAGCGGCGTAAGGGATGGTTTTTACAGTCGATCTCTCAAGCGGTTCGATGGTCTTTATCTCATCGATTTATCGTCCTTTCCCTTGCCTTCCTACTTTTGATCGCTGGAGGCTTGGGTCTAGCTCGAGTTGGAACTGAGTTTTTACCCACATCAGATATGGGCTTCTTTATGATATCGGTTAAGCTGGAAAATGGAAAGAAACTGGAAGAGACAGAAAATGTAGTTAAGAAAATCGAAGAGATCCTGGAAAGAGAGTCTGTTGTAGAAACCCATCTTAGCTTAATCGGCAGGTCAAGAGGAGGAGGGCCTGTCGAAGTAAGCAGTTCTAACGAGGCCCAAATATTTGTTAAGATGATTGATTTTGATAAGCGGGATCTTAGTACTGCTCAGTTTGTAGATAAAGTGAAGGACGAGATTCAGGGTGTAGATCAGGAAGCTGAGATTGAACTTGATTTACAATCTGCGATGGGCGGAAGTAGCAATACCCTTACCTTCAATGTAAGAGATAACAATGAAAAACGCCTGGAAAAATCAGTTGCAGAAATTCGTAATGCCCTGAGTGAAATGAAGGAGATTCGGAGCATCGTTGATGATCAGAATGAAACCATTGAAGAGCTTCAGATCACCGTAGATCGTAAGAAGGCTTTGGAACATGGATTCATGCCAGCCCAAATAGCAACCACTGTTCGTGATGTTACCCGTGGTGTAGATGCACTGCAGATTACAACAGATGATGCTGAGGTTCTCATGGTTCATGTGGCTTACGATCCAAAGGTATCTAATAGTATCGACTCCCTTAAAAACTTGCTCATTAAGAAGCCAGATGGTTCCTATATAAAACTGAAGGATGTTGCCAAAGTAAGCAAGGGAGAAGGCCCAATTGCTATCAATCGTATTGATCAGTCCAAAGCGGTACAATTTACTCTTCACTTTGATGCAGAGACCAATCTCGGAGATCTGTCCAATCAAGTAATGAAGAAAATTGATGCTTTGAATTTATCCGATGAAACTGAGATTACCTTTACAGGCGACCATGAGTTACTGGAAGATTCCCTCGGGGAGTTATCGAAAGCTTTTGTGCTAGCTGTCGTGTTTGTGTACCTTGTGATGGCGGCTCAATTTGAGTCCTTACGTCATCCATTTGTGATCATGTTTTCCTTGCCCTTGGTAGTCATTGGCGTATCCATTGCACTTAACGTAACCAATACTCCTATCGGCGCCACAGCAATGATTGGTCTAGTTGTATTGGCGGGAATCGTTGCTAACAACGCCATTGTCCTGGTTGATTTTATCAATCAGCAAAAAGAGAAGGGCATTGTTGGGTTTGAGGCGATTGTAGAGGCGGTGGTTGTTCGAACACGTCCGATCTTGATGACCTCAATTACTACCATCTTAGGTTTGATCCCGATGGCCATCGGTTTTGGTGAGGGAACAGAGATTCAACAACCTCTCGGTTTGAGTGTAATTGGAGGTATGATTAGTAGTACCTTTTTAACACTATTTGTCATTCCGGTTGTATATAGTTTATTCGATAAAGAAACCCGGCGCCATGAGAAAGGGAAACTAGCCCAAGGATAGAAAAAAGTCCAGCCCATCACTAAGTGATGGGCTGTTTTCCTTGTGAGGAAGAGAAGGGCTTATTTCAAATGTGGAGATAATGGTAAAATAAAAAAAGATAGAAGACCGTTCATTATCTGTATTTGAGATTAAAAAGTGAATAGAGGTGGAAAGGGTTGGATGTTAATCAGTTGAAGGAACGAGTGATCCAAAGTGTTAGCAGTAAAAGGGAAGAGATCCTCAGAGGCATACAAAAAGCGCTTATGAAAGAGCACCCGAAAAATACAAAGATACTCATCTTTGATCAGGAACTGCGGGGTACCTCTCTTCTGGTGTATGCTTATTCAGCTGAAAGTATTAGTTACCCTTATCCAGATCCGCTTCTTGTTACCAGGATCGATTTACTACAACAGGCTAATCTTCCCCATGAAAGTGTGAGAGAAGAACTGATCCAGTGGGGACAGAGAGTTTTTATACAATTGTTTACCGAATGTTTTATCGAAGCTGGAGCAAAAAATTATCCACTTCCCTGTTTTCTATGTGATGGTGCATTGGACTATTATTATTTACAGGAGAATCGGTGGTTGGACATTACAGAAGTGTATTAACATTAGAAAAAAGTGTTTTCCAGCATATTTTTATTCCTTCATATATAGATGAACAACATTGTACGATATAATGAAAAAGAAGGATTCTTTTGGTATAGGTATGCTGATTATAAAATTTCTTGTAAAGGGAGGGTAGTTTATGACGCCGTTGGAGTTAATTATTATCATTGTGGTCGTTTCTCTGGCCGTCTATCTCCTGTTTCGCCTGTTTCGTTTTCTTAGCAAGTGTCGTTCGGAATGGTTAGCCCGAAATCCCACTTTTAATAAGAACCTAAAGCGAATAGCGGTGTGGAGTGTTTTTGTTGCTCCTGTAGTTGTAATGGGTTATTACTCCTTCCAAGATATCGAGATTTGGCAAATGTATTTAATGGGGATTTTAACCCTTTTGGTCGTGGAACTGGCAATTTTTCCTTGCTATTTGCTGATTCGCCTGTTATTCCCATTATTTGCCGGACTCTTAACCCCTCTTACTCGGTATTTGGTAAAACAGATTCGACGATTGATACGGGAATGGCGAAAGGAACGGGGCGCTTTTCAGCATCTAGTAGGAACAGAGGAAATAGTAAACCAATTAAAAAACGCGATGGAGCCTATTTTTTTCCCAGAAGAAAGTACTCCGTACCAAAAAGAGAACGCTGCTTGTCGGATCTTACTCTGTGGTCCACCGGGAACTGGAAAAACTTCTTTAGCTCGAGCCATGGGAACCTATTTTGGCTGCAAAGTTTTTTGGGTTGACGATCTTTTGTTACAGGTCGATCATCCAAAAGACTTTGTTCGTAATTTATTTGTAATGGCTAAAGAGAAAGCACCGGCTATGATTATTTACGACGATATTGATCGGATTGTAAGCATGAAGGAACATCGTGATTTATGGCCCGATTTGTTGCAAGAGTTACATGGTTTACACGAAGAGGAAGGTGTCGTTTTCCTTGCTGCAACCGATCAAAGGGAATTATTGGAGAATCACTTATTTTCTTACGGCGGTTTTGACATAGAAATTGAAGTACCACTACCTGAAAAGGAAGTTCGAAAGCAACTATTTCAGTATTATCTAAAAGACGAGGAAGGAAGTTCAGTGGATGTGGACTACTGGGCAGAATATTTTGAGGGAGCCAGTCCTGGAATCATTGAAATACTCGTCAATCAAGCAAAAATTCAGGCAGCACGTAGAGCGGAAAGCAGTGAGGAGAGTGGAATTCGGGATGAAGATATTGAGGCTGTACTCACATCTCTGAGGCAAAATCGACAACAACCCCAGCGACTACAGCCTGTCACAGCAAGTAGTTAACTAGCAGCAAAAACCACTTTTGAGTATCAAGTGGTATGCAATCTCTTCTCACTTGATACTCAGATTTTGTATGAAAGTAAAAATGTAAAAGGCTACGAAAAAGAATCTAAGCATCTCTTCCGTAGCGCTTCCTTCTTAAGAATCTTTTTATGATACAGCAAGAAATTGTTCTTTCAGCCAGTTTGCCAAAGTGATCTCTTTTTTCGCTTCTCCCATGTTTAGAAAGCGAGAAGCTGTTTGTATTATTTCTTGGTAGTATTTCATTGCTTTATCGGGGTCTTTTTGCTGTAATCCTTCGTAGGCCATCAAGATTCTTTTTCGATTTGGCCAATTGCTCGTCACCTGAATGTATTGCTTTAGTTCTTCATTATAAATTTCTTCTACAACATCTGGACGTTTTTCTCCGATGAGTTCCAAAAATAGTCGCTCTAAATTAATTTCATTTCGATAGAATGAAGCCAGCTTATCTAAATATGGAACCGATTTTTCTAAACATGCTCTCGCTTTTTCAAAATCCAATTGATCCAAATAATGGTCATACCATATCAGGAGCAGGGAAGTGTTTAACGGCTGTGTTAAGTCGTTCATATTTTCTGTTTTGTACATATCTAGAGGCAGATCTTTTGGACGTACGCCTTGAAATAGTAATTCACTGGATTTTAGCTGAATCCAAAACGCCCATTTTGCATCTGGATCTTTCAATATAGAAAGGATGTTATGTCCATCTGTAGCCATTTTGTTTAATTTTACTGGCATTCCGTTGATTATGGCGGTATAAATACCGGAGAGGCCGAAACCGACTAGGAACATATTCACGAATAGAGGGAACTGTTCACTGACCATCAGTAATGCCGCAGCACTCGCAATCAAGTTTAGCAGCACGCCTCCAGAATTATAGAGAATATAGGGAAATTTCCCATTATTGTATTCAGGTGGTGACATCAAACATTGTCCACTTAATCCGGGTTTATTCACAAGTGTAAATTGCAGTCTCCCTTCATATTTAAAAAGCATGAAGTAGCCTACCCGTAACGAAACAAAAGAATAGCCTGTCAAGCGACCGAAGAGAAAATGGCCCACTTCGTGGACAACAAGTTGTAAAAGGTAACCGATGAAAAAGTGGAAGACATTTAATACTATAACATTTAGGATGGCATTCTCCACGTTGTTTGGCAACAGCATCAGGGAGAAATATCCATAACCAAATCCGATAATACTCGCCAATACAATAAGGACGATCATTTTGAAAGGATTCATTTTTTTTGAGTTCATGGGTTGCTCACCTTTTCGTTTGTAATAGTTTTAGAAATGGATGATACTTTTGTATGCCAAAAGTGTATGTTGAGAGTGATAAAACTTGATCTACAATCAGTGGAATTAATCTACGTGATATTCACAATTCTTTATCATTACTATTATCTGGTTTTTCTTTGTGAAGGTCAACGAAAAGGGAAAAATCCCGCTAAATTAAATCAGCGGGATTGAGGAATCATTCAATCTGCCATTTCTGCTACTTTCTCCTTTTGTAAGCCCTCTATGAGTACTTGAACGACTTCAGGACGGGAAAATTCTGGGGGTGGTAATTGGCCTTCCTGTAACATGGCACGTACACGTGTTCCTGAAAGGATGACATGGTTTTCCTCTGAGTGTGGACATGTTTTGATTGAGGCCATTCCATTACATCGTTTGCAATAGAAACTATGTTCAAAAAATAGAGGAGTAATACCCAAGTCAGTGGGAGAAAATTGTTTGAAGATATGTTGAGCATCATATGTTCCGTAATAGTTTCCAACACCCGCATGGTCTCGACCAACGATAAAATGTGTACACCCATAATTTTTGCGGACAATAGCATGGAAAACGGCTTCGCGGGGTCCTGCATAACGCATGGCAGCGGGAAAAGTGCCAAAGAAAACCCGCTCTTGTGGATAGTAGTGACGTAAGATCGCTTCGTAACTTTTTATTCTGATTGAAGCAGGAAGATCATCTTCTTTTGTTTCGCCAACTAACGGATTTAAAAATAATCCATCAACGGTTTCCAGAGCAGCTTTTTGAATATATTCGTGGGCTCGATGAACAGGATTTCTCGTCTGAAAACCAACAATTTTGCGCCACCCGCGTGCAGCAAAGGCAGCTCTAGTTTCCACTGGGTCGAACAAGTAGGAGGAAAAGGGATGGTTGGGGCGGTTAAGTAAACGTATCGGTCCTCCAACATAAAAGGAGGAAGAAGAAAAGAGACGTGCAACCCCAGGATGGTTCTGGTCGTCGGTTCCAAATACTGCTAAGGCTTCTCGGTGCAAGTTTACTTCATAAATACTTTCAACGTCAAGAATGGCATAAGAAACCCCATCTTTCCCTTTGAGCACCACTTGCTTACCTTCACGGATTTGATGTTTTGCTTCCAGTGGAAGGGGGAGAACAATGGGGAGACTCCATAAGGTACCATCGGTTAAACGCATGTGATCCCGAACAGAAATATAATCTTCTTGATTCATAAACCCTTTGAGGGGAGAGAAAAGGCCGCTGGCAATACATTCGAGATCTGAAAGTGTAAGATCAGAAATGACGATAGAAGGTAAATCCCTTGATTTGTGTAGCCATTCCTTTCGCTCATCTATGGTACAGATTTGATTGATTAAGACCCCACCATGAGGAGGAATCATCCCATCCATCATATTCACTCCTTTTATGTTGTTCTTGAAATGATTTTAATGGTAACTCGTAATTAATCCTTCAGAATTCGTGATAAAGTATCTATTTTTTGGGGCATAGGGTATTTGTTATTTTTTTTATAGGCACATGGATACCCCATACCCTTTCAATTTATAGATGAATTGGGTTATACCATTTTTATACCTGTTAATAACAACATACAAATAATCGTCATCCGTAAGGCCGTTTCAGGAATTCGGAGAGTTAATCGTCCCCCAATAAGTATTCCGGGAATGGAACCAAGAAGGAGCATGCTCACGAAGGACCAATCAACGTGACCCAAGCTCGCATGAATGAGGCCAGCGGCTAGGGTAAGAAAAAAAGCGTGTACAATATCGGTACCAACCAAGAAACGTGCAGAAAGTGCTGTACTAGATAATAAAAAAACCATAAACAGGGTTCCGCTGCCAACTGAAGTTAATCCGACGAGAAAGCCGCCTAGCGCTCCTAAGATCGGAAGGGGAAAACGCAATAGGGGAGGATGGCTCTCCTTTTTTTGGGAGACAAAGAATCGGATAATCATAATCAGAGACATGCCAATAAAAACGAAACCAAGGAGATGTCCCAGAAGCTCTTCGACTGAAAACGAGAGGAAATTTTTCAAAACAGGAATCATCAGGACGCCGAGGATCCCACCTGGCAAACTTCCCATGATAAGACGAGTGACGATTTCCCAGTTTACAGTTTTTTGACGAGCATGTTGCCATGCACCTGCAGATTTGGTGATCGCGGCATAAATGAGATCAGTTCCTATAGCCATTGTGGGAGGGAATCCAAAAAAAAGAACTAGCAGAGGGGTCATTAGCAAGGCTCCGCCCATTCCTGTTAAACCGACTAAAATCCCGACGATCAATCCTACTGCGACAATTTCAATGATGGTCATGGCTGTTCTGCGGAGTGCAATCCGCATTCGATTTTGTTTAAACCTGCCCAACGACCGGAGCGGGGATCCTTTCCAGGAAGAGCAGGACGTGTGCAGGGTGCGCAACCAATACTGGGATAGTTTTGATCATGCAGTGGGTTATAAGGAACATTTTGTTTAACAACATAATCCCATACTTCATGTTCTTTCCAAAAGGCGAGGGGATTCAATTTTATCAGATTAAAGACATGATCCTGTTCAATGACTTCTGCTTGGGCGCGGGTGGGTGCTTGTTCGCGACGAATGCCGGTAATCCAAGCATCATAATGTTTGAGTGCTTCTTTTAAAGGCGCAACTTTTCGAAGTTGGCAACAGTGATTAGGGTCGCGTTTCCATAAACTGGATCCCCATTTTTCTTTTTGTTCTGCTAGTGTTAAGCCTGAGATACGTTTAAAATCTTTTCTATAGCGTTTTGCTAATCGATCCCGAGTTTCATAAGTCTCTTTAAATAAAAGTCCGGTATCGATGTAAAAAATATCCACATTCGGATTGATTTTTGTTAGCATATCCACTAAAGCTACATCTTCTAAGCCAAAGCTACATGCAAGTACAATTCTTTCTGCTCCAAATTTTTCGATTCCCCATTGTAAAATTTCTGTTGGGTGTGCTTCACGCAATTTTGCTTGCAGGTGTTGAAGCTTTGGGTCGGATTTGGTTTTATTTCTCATTTCTTCTTTCACCTTCTTTTTAGTAGTGTTCATTCGGAGTATTGATTCTCCAGAATCATTGTGAAGAATGGGATTCTAGGAAAAATTCCTTCGCAATGCTCCCAAGAATAAGCTCAAATCTCTTGGAGGATACATTCCAGCATATTCAAATGCCTACTCATGGTTCATACATAACTCAGCTTTAACAAAAATATTGGACGGATTGAATTAAAAAGTATGTCCATTTTTGGTTAGGGGTGTGATAGTCTTAAAAAAGGAGGTATATGCTTGATTCAATATAAAACCGAACAGGTTACTGTTTTTCAAAGTGCTTTATATCAAACAACGTCAACGATCGTTGAGACTTCTGATTTGCCGTTGGTGGTGGATCCAACGTGGTTACCTCAGGAAGTTATGGAGATTCGACATTACGTTGATATGATTGCACAAGAACGGCCTATATATCTAATGTTTACCCATTCCGACTTTGATCATATTATTGGATATGGAGCATTTCCGGAGGCAATTACAAGTGGTAGCAAAGAGATGGAGGAGCACCCAGAGAAAGAACAGTGTCTCGAAATGATCACTCAATTTGATCATAAATACTATCTAGGTCGTGATTATCCGCTCTACCTTAAGAAAAGCGGTTATCGAAAATAAACAAGATGTGATTGATGCAATGATAAAGGATCATCCATTTCATAAGGGTGTAGAAAGAAATCACCGGCACAATCAGAATTTGATTAAAAAAGAGTTGCAGGCAAAGGGAAAATAAATCATCGCGTTCTATTGTAATGGAGAGTTATAATAAGCTATATCGGAAGGATAGTTTTAGTTGTCATTTAGGAAATTAAACTTAGCCATCTTAGGGGTGAAGCCGATGCGAATTCACAAGGTGGATGATAAACGGGCATTAAGTCTACTAGCGGCGGAAAGGGTTGTCCAAGTGATACAAGAAAAGCCTGATGCGGTTCTGGGACTATCCACTGGAGAAACACCACTTGGAATGTATCGAGAATTAGTTCGATTACATAAAGAGGAAGGATTAGATTTTTCTCGTGTACGCACATTTAATCTCGATGAATACGTAGGACTTTCTCCCGATCATCCACAAAGCTATCATTACTATATGCATCATAATTTTTTCCGACATATTAATATTGCGCCGGAAAATATTCATATTCCCAACGGTAATGTCAGTGATTTTGAACGTGAAAGTAAAGCCTATGAAGAGGCGATTAAGAAAGTGGGTGGGATCGATCTACAAATTCTCGGGATTGGTACCAATGGGCATATCGGATTTAATGAGCCCGGTTCAGAACCCACGAGTTCCACACGGGTTGTTTCTTTAACAGAGCGTACACGAAGGGATAATAGCCGTTTCTTTCCTTCTATTGAAGAGATGCCAACCCATGCTGTCACGCTAGGTATTCAAACAATACTTAAGTACTCAAAATCGATTCTGTTGTTAGCGAACGGAGAAAAGAAGGCAGAGGCAATTTATAGGATGGTAGAGGGAGAGATCACCCCCGAAATCCCTGCATCCTATTTACGAACACACCCCGATGTTACAGTGATTGTGGATCAGGAAGCTGGTAAAAAAATAAAAGTTACCACAGGTTAAGAGAATGAATTACCCCGGATTTTCCCGGGGTTTTTTTAATAGCAACTTTTATATTGGGAAATATGTAAAAAATGATATATATATGATATGCTAGATTTATATAGGAAATGAAGTCGGAAATGAGGGATTAAATATGGCGATGGATATTAATTTAAAAAAAGAAGCAGAACAACGGTTGATCAATTTAAGTAAAAAAGCAAAAATTGCGATCGATAAGAGCGGTCTGAGAGGACAGCGGGCCAAAGTAGCGCTTGCACTTGATATTTCAGGATCAATGGAACCGCTTTATCAAAAGGGAATTGTACAACGGGCTTGTGAGCGCCTACTTGCGTTGGCTGTTAATTTTGATGATGATGGGAGCATTGATATTTTTCTATTTGGAACTAACGATTATGAAGTAGGTTCACTTCATAAAGATAACTTTTATGGCTTTGTCGAGCGGGAAATTTATCCAAAATATAGATTAGAAGGAACAAATTATGGTGGTGTGATGGAACGAATCCTCAAAAAATATGTCCCCCATTCGACAGAGGAGATGCAACCCCAACCGTCAAAATCGCTGTTTGGTAGTTTATTCTCTCGATCTAAACCAGCTCCGATAAAGAAAGTTATTCGGCCTATAGAGGAACCTGTATATGTAATTTTTGTAACAGACGGAAATAATTTTGATAGAAAAAGAGCCGAAAAGGCAATGCGACATGCTTCATATTACGGTATCTTTTGGAAATTTGTTGGTATTGGAAATTCCACTTTTTCTTTTTTAGAGAATTTAGATAACCTGGATGGACGTTTTATCGATAATGCACATTTTTTTCAGTTGAATGATTTAGAACTAATTAGTGATGAAGAGTTATACCAACGATTGCTAATTGAATTTCCTGAGTGGATTAAACTGGCTACTGAGAAAGGCTTACTAGCTCAGAATCAACCTTCCTCTTCTTCTCCTTCATCACCTTCGGTAAGATTATCTCCAGGTCGGCAAAGGATTATCAGCAGCCATTCCAGTATCCAGTTAAGAAAAGGGCAAAAAGCAGATCTTACAAAACAACACCCCAATTTACATCAGGTACAAATTCAATTTGGATGGGAGCAAAAAGGTCCCAGTGGTAATCAACCGCTTGAAGTGGATGGTTCTGCTTTTTTGCTTGGCCCGAATGGAAAAGCTGGAGGAGATCAGGATATTGTTTTTTATGGCAATCCTCAGGGTGAAAATGGTGCTGTGATTCACAAGGGTAAGTCAGGTTCAAATCAGGAAACGATAATAGTTGACCTTGCCAAAGTACCTGCTCGTATTTCTAAGATTGCTTTTACACTTACCCTTTATGATGCTGAGGTACGGGGACATCACTTTAGTCAATTGCAAAATCTGTACATAGGGGTGTACGATGCAGCCCGAGGAAATGAATTGATGCGCTTTTCTTTTGGGGAAGATTTTACAAGGGAGACGGCGATTGTAGCCGCTGAATTATATCGATACAACAACGAATGGAAAGTGAATGCAATAGGCAGTGGGTTTTATGGCGGCTTAAAGGCACTTTGTGAAAGCTACGGAATTGAAGTGATCTCCTAATAAAACAGGCCTCTTTATGAGGCCTGTTTTTTTGATTTCTATTGATGATAAATCCCCTCATGATTACTTTCCAGGATCGGGAAAATTAGCATTTTCCATATCCCATCCATAAACAATGTACCCTGCTTGGAACCAAGTGCTGATTGGGTAATCCTTACGGTCTGTTGTATGCTGAGTTACGTATACACCTGTTGGAGTAACCTTAGTAACGAGTGCTGCATGATCGATCCGACCATCTCCATTAATATCGGCTTGAACAACATCGCCTACTTGAAGATCGGAGATTCTTTGAACAGGTTTGGCTCGCAATTCAAAGTGTTTATAGAAACTGTTAGAGACCCCCCAAGAATAAGAGGGTTTTTCATCGCTATAGTACCAATAAGAGCTTTTTTTCCATTCAACCATGCCACCGGCTTGTAGTGTCTGAGAAACAAAATTTGTGCAATCATACCAGCAGGAGTAACAGCCACCACTGACGCGGCTGTAATAACCATATTGTTCGTTGTTACGTTTATTCCACCACTGGTAGGCATATGCTTGTGCTGCCAGGCGATCATACTTATTGGTATTACCGTTGTCTTTATCTCCTGGGCTTGGGTCATTGCCTTTGTCTTTATCTTCATTATTATCATCATTTGGATCAGGTTGAGGCTCTTTATTCCCAGGTGCAGGATCGCTTGGTTCGGAAGGCTGGGGCTCTTGATCGTCTTTAGCGTCTGTATCATCTCCAGCATCGGGATCGGGTTCTGTGGTGTCAGAGTCTTCTCCTGGTTCCTGGTCGGGTTTATCTTCTAGTGGAGGTCCTTTTTTTACAGGAACTTCAGGTTTGGCAATAGGAGTTCCTTTTTTGATTGGTAGTAAGTCGTCTAGCTTTTCTTTTTCTTCATTTGTTAGTTCTTCTCCATTTTTCATCTTTTCCTCAAACTTTTTAATCTCTTTATTCTTTTCGTTGCTATCATAGTCTGCTAGCTTTTTGGCCAGGTTAACTATTTTTTGCGTCTCATCTGGGGAACGTGAGTCCAAATCAGTTGCAAGTCCAATGACATAGTCTCGATACTTTGGGTCGTCAGGATCGGCTTTCACATTAATATTCTTTTCAGAAGCAATTTTTTTGGTGATTTGGATCGCTTCTGAATGTTTACTTTCAATCTCTTTTTTGCTGACCTTCTTAACAGGGTAATAGGAGATTCCCTTTACCATTTTTTCAGGAGGTGTTGATTCTGTTGCTACCTCATCTTCAGAGGCTTCCGATGAAGTCTCAGTTTCCTTGTTTGCCATTTTTTTGTTTTCTGATCCTTCATTTCCTTTGAAAGCATTGGCATAAAAAAACGAGGTTCCCAGCCCGATGATAAGAATAAGAATCCCTGTTAAAATCCAGACTTTCTTTTTCAACGATCTTACCCCTTTATATGAAACTAGCAATGTTAGACGTTCCTATTATAATTACTTATCAAATTTAATTCAACATATTTTTCATAATAGAGGTCTTTTTGTAAATTAATAGGCAAAACTAAGCCCGCCTCAATAAGAGGCGGGCTTAATATAATGGGATGAAGTAGCATGACTGAAGCTACTTATTGATTTTTTAGGAACTGACGAAGTACGGTTTGTAGAATACCTCCATTGCGGTAGTATTCAATGTCAACTTGGCTATCAAGGCGTACTGTTACTTCAAATTCAACCGTTGAGCCGTCGGCTCGGGTTGCTTTTACGGTAAGATCTTGTAGTGGCTGAAGGTCATCATTTAGTCCAAGAATGTTAAAAGTTTCTTCCCCTGTTAGTCCAAGAGATCTCCAGCTCTCACCTTCCTTAAACTGCAAGGGAAGTACACCCATTCCTACCAAGTTGCTGCGGTGGATCCGCTCAAAACTGGAGGCAATTACTGCTTTCACCCCTAGTAGATTCGTTCCCTTGGCAGCCCAGTCGCGAGAGCTTCCTGTACCATATTCTTTACCAGCAAGAACAATGAGTGGTGTATTGTCCTCTTTGTATTTCATTGCTGCATCATAAATTGTCATGGTTTCTCCAGTTGGCAAATACTTTGTATAGCCGCCCTCTACTCCTGGAACCATTTGGTTGCGAATGCGGATGTTAGCAAATGTACCCCGTGTCATGACTCGATCATTACCTCGACGAGAACCGTAGGAGTTGAAATCTCTTGGTTTTACGCCACGCTCTTTGAGATATTTCCCTGCGGGACTGTTGGGAGGAATGCTTCCTGCCGGAGAAATATGGTCAGTTGTGACAGAGTCATTGAGCAGGGCGAGTACACGAGCTCCTCGAATTGGCTTGATTTCTTCCACTTCAGTAGATATGTCTACAAAGAAGGGAGG
The DNA here is from genome assembly GCA_937975135.1 of uncultured Thermoactinomycetaceae bacterium. GTDB lineage: Bacteria > Bacillota > Bacilli > Thermoactinomycetales > CALJVA01 > CALJVA01. The sequence continues at coordinate 50,987 of CALJVA010000126.1, forward strand.
CTCTTGGATATAGGTTGAGTTAGGATCCCAATCGTACAGCTCACCTTTAGGGGTGTCCATGTTGTTCCATCGTTCGTTGGCATCAAAAACATGACTATACTGTTCTCGGAACTGTTCAGGACTCATAGCTTCTGCCATTACCTTTTGAATCTCTTCTCCAGAGGGCCAAATGTCTTTTAGATAGACTGGCTGTCCATCTTTTCCTGTGCCAATGGGTTCAGTAGCAAAGTCGATATTTACGGTTCCTGCTAGAGCATAGGCAACTACGAGTGGTGGAGAGGCCAGGTAGTTTGCTTTAACATCAGGATGGATCCGTCCCTCAAAGTTACGGTTTCCACTTAGAACAGAGGCAACAGTGAGATCATTTTCTTGGATTGCTTTACTTACTGCTTCTGGTAGAGGTCCACTGTTACCAATACATGTTGTACAGCCATATCCAGCCAAGTTAAAGCCAAGTTGATCCAATGCCTTGTCGAGACCCGCAGCCTTGAGATAATCCGTTACCACTTTGGAGCCTGGTGCAAGACTGGATTTTACGAAGGCTGGTTTGGAGAGTCCTTTTTCAACCGCTTTTTTGGCCAACAAGCCAGCGCCTAGCATTACTGTGGGGTTGGATGTGTTGGTACAGCTGGTAATCGCAGCAATAACGACGGAACCATGGGTAAGTTTAACAGGTTCATCGGCTCCCATCTCTACTTCCACTGTCTTGGTTGTCTCCTCTTCGGACAAACCAAAGCCACCGTCTTCGATGGGCTTACGCAAGGTCTCATTCCATGCTTTTTTCATTACTTTTAGTTCAATACGATCTTGGGGACGTCTGGGTCCTGCCAAGCTGGGGCTGACTGTTGAGAGATCCAATTCAACTGTATCACTAAATACAGGATCTGGGCTTTCACTTGTCCGGAACATTCCTTGGGCTTGATAATATTCCCGTACCAAATTGATAAGTTCTTCATCACGACCAGTCATTTGCAGGTAGCGTAAGGCCTCTTCATCGACAGGGAAGAAACCAATGGTCGCACCGTACTCTGGAGCCATATTAGCCACTGTAGCCCGGTCAGCAAGACTGAGAGTGGAGACACCCGGACCAAAATACTCGACATATTTACCCACTACTCCCTTTTTGCGGAGCAATTCAGTGATGGTAAGTGCCAAGTCAGTTGCTGATGATCCCTCGGGTAGTTTACCAGTTAATTTTACACCGATGACTTCAGGAAGAAGGAAGTATAGGGACTGGCCAAGCATTCCTGCTTCTGCTTCAATACCTCCTACACCCCAGCCAACAACTCCCAAGCCATTAATCATGGTAGTATGAGAGTCCGTTCCAACCAAAGAGTCAGGGAAAACTTCAGTTTCACCATCTATATCCCGAGTAAAGGCAACTTTTGCCAAGTACTCAAGGTTTACTTGGTGAACAATTCCGGTGGCAGGTGGAACTGCACGGAAGTTATCAAATGCTTCTTTGGCCCAGCGGAGCAGGCGATATCGTTCTTGGTTCCGTTCAAACTCGATGTTCATATTATATTCGAGGGCATCGTCCGTACCATACTTATCAACCATGACCGAATGGTCAATGACAAGGTCAACAGGGATGAGTGGATTGATTCGACTGGGATCACCGCCGAAACGCTTCATTGCGGAGCGGAGGGCAGCAAGGTCAACTACCGCAGGAACCCCGGTAAAATCTTGGAGGACAATACGGGCAGGTTTAAAAGCGATTTCTTTCCTTTCGTATTGATCTGCCCAGCGGGCGATCAACTTAACATGTTCTTCGGTAACCGCTACACCGTCAAGATTCCGTAGTGCTGCTTCAAGCAACACTTTGATGGAGTAAGGAAGACGAGAAATCGACCCGACTCCTTTTTCTTCCAACTTCTTTAGGCTGTAGTAAACATAATTTTTTCCGTTTACATTTAGTGTCGAGCGGACACCAAAAACGTCTTGTTTTCTCACGGAGGTACCTCCTTTTCTTTTTGGCTAATAAGTACCATGTTTCGTGTAGTGAAATTCGGTTTCTTTTTTCATCTCCATTATACAATGAGTCAAGTGCAATTGTATAGCCCTATATAGTTACAATCAGATTACTTAACAAAGAGAAAGAAAAAGGTAAGTTCGTTTAAAGGCATTGTGACCCATACTTTATATGAAGAACATTGGAGTCCAAATCCCCTTACAAGAAATAAAAGGGCGATATCATGCCCGACTCAGTTGATACTCGCGTTTATGATTCTGATGAGAAAATACGTTGTTCTTATCTTGCGGATTCTTCCTCTTCTTTAACCACACTTTCCTTCAAGTTACAATGAAATGAAGGGAATACCTTTTACAAGGAGAAGAAGAGGCGTATAATGGATGAAAAATATGCATTTCATTCTGTTTGAAATGCGGGGGGCGGCAAAGTGGAAGAAAAGAAAACAACGGTGCGTGCGGCTGAGCGGGCACTGGATATTTTACTATGCTTTATTAAAAAATCGGAACTCAGTTTAACGGAAATCGCCCGCCTAACATCACTGAATAAGAGTACTGTATATCGATTGCTAGGTACTTTGGAAGGAAAAGGTTTTTTAATTCGGAACCAAGAAACAGATAAATACCGGTTGGGTTTTCGTATTTGGGAACTATCTGCCAATCTAACACAATCCGGAGATCCCGCAGTACTATTTTTACCAGAGATGGAGCGCTTGCGTGATGCAGTTGGAGAGACAGTTAGCTTATATGTTCGAGATGGAATTGAACGAATTCGTGTTCAAACAGCGGAAAGCAAGCAAACCATTCGGCGAGTCGCCCCGGTAGGTATGCGGATGTCCTTGGCGGTAGGGGCATCAAGTAAGGTATTGGTAGCCTATGCTGAGGAGCAGGTACAGAAGGAGCTGCTTCAGAATATAGAGTGGCCTGATTCAGTGGATCGTGCCAGTTATATCGCTCAATTGAAAGAAATCCGGCAAAAAGGATATGCTACAAGTGTTGAGGAGCGGGAACCGGGTACCTCTGCGGTGGCAGTTCCAGTCTTTAATCGGTCAGGGGAAATTATAGCTGCACTTGCAGTATCAGGGCCCGTAGGCCGTTTAACCGAGGATCAAATGATACGCTTTTTACCACAGGTGATGGAAGCTGCGGAACGGATGGGAAAAATGATATTGAAGTAAGGATATTTTTTTGATATTTACTTGAAACATCACAGTGCAAGGTGATGAATCGCTTCCAAGGCCGTAAAAAGGCTTTGTAGACGGTGAAAGAAGATTTGGATACAATAAGCCTGAAGGAGGGTTTATGATGGCACAAAATTTTTATCTTCATCAGATGCAAGCGATGGTCCAGCCGATGCGTGATGAGTTAACACGAATAGGCTTTCAAGAGTTACGTACACCGGAAGAAGTGGAAGAAAAAATGGAAGGTGAGGGAGCGAAAGGCACAACTCTGCTAGCAGTTAACTCCGTTTGTGGTTGTGCCGCAGGATTAGCCCGTCCCGCTGTTGCCGATGCTCTGAATAATGAGAAAAAGCCAGATCACTTATATACTGTATTTGCAGGACAAGATAAGGAAGCTACAGCAAAAGCACGTACCTATCTTAAAGACCTCCCACCATCCTCCCCTTCCTTTTTCTTACTAAAGGATGGTAAAGTGGTTCATGCAGTACACCGGCACGATATCGAGAATCGTTCCCTAGAGGAAATTTCCCAAAATCTTAAACAAGCCTTTGACAAATACTGCTGATCGCTCCCGCTTTTTGCCCCAATGTAAAGGGCAAAAGCGGGGCTTTATTTTTGGGTTTTTTTCTTTTACAAACAGAAAAAGCAGGGAGTAGTTCCTGCTTAATTTAGGCAATCATAAGACAAGATAAATACAAATGCCAGTTACAATGATGATTAAAATCGTGTAAAAGGAAGAAAGTATAAGGAAACTTTTTTTTCTCCGATAGTCGTTCTGCAAAGTAAATCCAATCCACATGGTTCCAATAAAAGCAATAATACAAATAATAATCACGGGAATGTAGTATATCGAATACATATCTTTGAGCCCTCCTTCTCCCTATTGTACGGGCTATACTCCCTTATTTCCAGTAAATATTCATAGTGATATCGTTTATGAATCCGTGGTATCTGATGAGGCACTAGAAGGTTTTTTATATTTTTTATTTCGAAAAGAATGTCATAAACGCTTCTGGTAAGTCTTTTTGCCAAAAGCCCCATGTATGATTGCCCTCTTTTTCTCTATAATAAACGCGGGCTCTTTTATTTTGTAGTTGATTGGAGATTTCCCGGTTACGTAAGACCAAATCTATGTCCCCAAAGCTTGTGGGAACTTTCGTTTCTGCAAGACCAATGGATTGATAAATAGTCAATCGATCTAAGGAATCACATTGCGCAATTTGTTCAGAGGTGGTTTTTAGAAAGGCGCCTGATTGGGATAAAACACGAGAAAAATATTCAGGATAATTTAGAGCGAGATGAAGAGAAACGGTTCCGCCTAGGGATGAACCACCAACAACTCGGGACTGAGGCGAAGGATCAATTGGAAAGTTACTTTCTATCTCGGGTAAAAGTTCTGAGATAAAAAACTGAAGGTAAGCCTCATGAAGTTTTCCATCAGGGCTATATTCCATTGTTCGTTTTCTTTTATCCACAGGAATTGCAACCATCAGCATGGGCTCGATTTCATTTTCTAAAATAAGGCGATTGGCTTGCGTAGCAGCCCGCCCCATGTTTAGATAATCATCGCCATCTTGAAGATAAAGAGCAGGGTAGGTACTTTGCTCATCGTAATCGGGTGGCAAATAGATCAGGATCTCGCGGTCTTCTTTTAAAAAGGTGCTTTTTATTGTGGTTTTAACAATGGTGCGCTTCAGGTAGCGTTGATTCATTTATTGTACCCCCGATCGCTATTTATTTTCTTCGTATTCCAATTGTATTGTATCCAACTCGTCGGCTTCTTACATCCTCTATTGTGATAAAAAAGATATCAGCCTGGCCTTTTCTATTATAGAAAAAAGTGATGCTTTACTTTTTGTACTAGTCGGGAATCGTTTATAAATAATTGCGATGGGATCTGTCTAACTGTTTTTAGCTAAACCTAAAGGACAGATCCCATTGTTGATGAATTGATCCCTTTTAAGAATTTGCTTGTTGGGAGATGATGGTTTCTTTTTGTTGATGTTTCGAAAGTATCTGTCTTATTAAAAGGAATTGAGCAATTCCGGCTATCAAAAGTGTGAGAGCGAGTCCGATAAATAGATATTCACCACCGTACTTTTCAAGGAAGATGCTTCCAATGACTGGACCAGTCATTTTTCCTGCACTGAAGCTAATTTCAAACAGAGAAAAAAACTGTCCTCGTTTCTCTTTTGGTGCAATCATGGAAATAACTTTGTCTTGATGGGGAAAAACTAGCATTCCTCCTACAAGATAGAGGAGTTCCGCTACGATTAAGACAATGAAAATCGGTGCTAGACCATAGCCAAAACCAAATAGGGCAAACAAAATATAACCGATAAAAATCGCTTGAGCGGGTGACCATGATTCTGTCCACCTTGCAACGGGCACTTGAAAGATAGCGGTGATGATTCCGTTAATGGTACGTAAGGTAGCATATATTACCAAAAAATTTGCAAACTTAGTTTTCAGATAAAGGGGTATATTGGTAATTTGTTGGGTTTCTAGCATATAGAGTGGGATGGTAGTTAAAATTAAAAAAAGAAGTGGTATGTACTGCATTAGCAAGAAACGGAATGATAGTCTTGGTGTGGAAATGTTCGTCGCTTCTGTGGTTATTGTCTTCTCTTTTTTCGGGACTGTCTCCGGTATTTTGAAATAGACGAGGAGTAGATAAATTAAGATCGCTAGTGCTTCTAGCATAAAGGCTAGCTTAGGATTGGTAGAATAAATTAAAATCCCGAGCATGGGTCCTAATGCCACTCCAATGTGGATTCCTGCTTTTATTAACGCATAGGATTCAGCGCGCCGTTCTTCAGGAACAATATCAGCAATCAAAGCGCTTCCTGCAGGGATGGAAAGATTGGTCGCTAAAGCGTTCATCGCAAGTAATGCATAAAAATGCCAAATCTGTGTAGCGAAGATCATGCCTGAGATAACGAAAAACTCGAGTCCCAATCCGGCGAGCATTGCAAAACGTCGTCCAAAGCGATCTGATACTTTGCCGATCCATAGGCGCAAAAAAATTGCGATGAAAGAAGGAAGACTAAGGGCTCCTGCTGCTTCAACGGGACTCGCATTCAGATGTTCGGTCATGTAGAGCATGATATAAGGATAGAGAGCGAACCCTGTAATGCATTGGATGGTTGTACCCCAGAATCGGACCCAAACGGCAGAATGGTAGCGCTTAGCGACACGTTGGTAAAAAGACATGATTACACATCCTTTTTACAAGTGTTTATTTCTTCAGGAATTGATAAAGAAGTTGTGCTTTTTATTTGGAATATATGTGTATGTATCACTCCTTATCATGCTGACTGTCTTGCCTAAACTATTTAAAGATAAAAAAATTATCTAGAAAAATTATAACACCGAAAATTCCCTTTTGCAACATATAAAATATAATTATGCAACAAAATGTTGCCCTTCTTTTATTAACCTGTTTTTTGACCGTTTTACTATAGTGGGTTTACAATAGAAAGAGAAAAAGTAAAAGTCAGTGAGGTGATAAGAATGAATAAAGCAGCATGGATCCCTACGCAGCAGCAAATTGAGCAAACACGACTGTATCAGCTAATGCAAAAAAATGGTTTTTCCGATTATGATGAATTTTACCGCAAATCAATAGAGGATATTGCTTGGTATTGGGATGAAGTTGTAAAAGACTTAGAATTGGAATGGTTTCAGCCTTATAAAGAGACCGTTAATTTAGACAATGGGATTCCTTGGGCGCGCTGGTTTATCGAAGGGAAGATAAATGTTGCTTATAACTGTTTGGATCGGCATGTAAAAGATCCGGATAAAGCTGACAAGCTAGCAGTGATCTGGGAAGGTGATGATGGGGAGGTCAAAAAATATACTTATCGTGAGTTATATCTTGCGGTGAATCGATTTGCTGATGGTTTACGTAATTTGGGGGTAAATCCGGGTGACCGGGTGGCCATCTATTTACCAATGATTGTTGAAAATGTGATTGCGATGTTGGCAGTTGCACGATTGGGAGCGATTTTTACTCCTTGTTTTTCAGGATACGGTGCAGCTGCAGTTGCCTCTCGTTTAAATGATAGCACTTCCAAGGTGCTTATTACTGCTGATGGATTTTTGCGGCGAGGGAAAACGATTGCAATGAAGGAAGAAGCAGATAAAGCGGCAGATCAATCCCCCAGTATTGAAAAAGTGGTGGTAGTCCGTCGATTATCCCGGGAGATCCCCTGGAATGATGAGCGGGATGTGGAATGGAGTTCCCTCATGACAGGATCTTCTTCTGTTCCAGCTGTGGAAACCAATGCAGATGATCCCTTTATGTTGATTTACACTTCAGGGACCACGGGTCGTCCAAAAGGAACTGTACATGTGCATGCCGGTTTTCCAATCAAAGCTGCCAGTGATGCAACCTACGGAATGGATGTAAAACCAGGAGATGTTCTCTTTTGGGTGACGGATATGGGCTGGATGATGGGGCCATGGATGGTTTTTGGTGCGCTTCTATCGGGAGCAACCATGCTGATGTATGAAGGAACCCCTGACTATCCGGAGCCTGATCGGCTATGGAAAATTTGTGCCAATTACGGTGTTACCCATTTGGGAATTTCCCCAACAATGATTCGGGCACTGATGAAGTTTGGCGATAAATGGGTTGAACGTCATGACCTAAGTAAACTGCGTGTATTTGGTTCTACCGGAGAACCATGGAACCCTGAGCCTTGGCTTTGGTTGTTCCACCAAGTAGGAAAAGGGAAAGTTCCTATTTTTAACTATTCCGGTGGAACGGAAATATCTGGTGGGATTTTAGGCAGTAACCTCCTCAAACCGATTGCTCCTTGTTCCTTTAATGGTCCATTTCCTGGAATGGATGTGGAAGTTTTCGATGAAAATGGAAAGCCTGTTCGCCAGGAGGTGGGTGAGCTAGTTATTCGTCAGCCGTGGGTTGGAATGACGCAGGGCTTTTGGAAAGATCCAGAGCGGTATGAAAACACTTACTGGAGTAAATGGCCCAATACCTGGGTCCATGGTGACTGGGTAGAAGTAGATGAAGAAGGATATTGGTATATAACTGGCCGCTCAGATGACACTCTAAATATTGCTGGGAAGCGCTTAGGTCCAGCAGAGATGGAATCGATTTTGGTCGATCATCCGGCTGTCCTAGAGTCTGCGACGATCGGTATACCTGATGAAACAAAGGGTGAAGAGGCGATTTGCTTCGTCGTATTGAAGCCAGGCTATGAAGAGAGTGAAGAGCTATGTGAGGAATTGAGAACATTGGTTGGCGAACGAATGGGGAAAGCGCTCAGACCAAAACGTGTCCATATTATTTCAGAGCTTCCCAAAACGCGTAACGGAAAGATTTTAAGAAGGGTAATTCGTTCTACGTATCTCGGAGAGGTAGCGGGGGATCTTTCTTCTTTAGAGAACCCAGCTGCACTTGAAGGAATACGCAATCTTGTTCATGATTAATTTGCAATAGTATATTTTTATCTGACTCGCTCGGCTTTTTTAAGCCGAGCTTTTTTGTAACTGCTTACAAAGGTAGGTCAATCCACTTTATGATTTGTCGAGTCTAATGGGGCATTGCGATCCACTTCCAACTTTATTACCCGGGTAAATTCTCCTTGCGCAACCTCTTCAGGTGTAGCTTTCTCTTCAATCGCTTCTTCTGTCATTCCAGGGGCCACTCGTGGAAAATGATCGTTTTTATCTTTTTCTTTTTCCTTCTTTTTTTCTTACTCATCTTATCCCAGAGCAGGATATGGAAGGCTTCAATTTGTATGC
>CALJVA010000127.1 GCA_937975135.1 uncultured Thermoactinomycetaceae bacterium
TTTCTTTTGCTACAAAACAAACACGAAACCATCACGGAGGTGGGTGAGATGTAGTGGTAGACAAACACAAGCAAGCCGAAAAAGACTACATGAAAGGCATGAAATACAAAGACATAGCAGAGAAATATGGCGTCTCACTCAACACCGTGAAGTCCTGGAAACGGAGATATGGGTGGAGCCGCCAAAAGGGTGCACCCTCTGAAAATGGTGTGCACACAAAAAAACGTGGTGGGCAACCCGGGAACAAGAACGCTTTAGGCAACCGTGGAGGGGCAGCGCCAAAGGGAAACTCCAACGCTGTCAAACACGGTTTTTTTCGTACCATTTTCCCGGATGACGAGGAAACATTGGCCATTGTTGAGGCTATCAACGAAAAAGATCCTTTGGATATCCTGTGGGAAAACATCGTGATACAGTATACGGCCATTGTTCGGGCACAGAAGTTGATGTTTGTCCGAGATCAGGATGATACTACCAAGGTGTTGCGTAGAGAAAAAAGCAGAGATAGTAACAAAGGGAGCGAGTATGAAGTTGAATACGAGCTCCAATTTGCCTGGGACAAGCACGCAAACTTCTTGCAGGCTCAGTCCCGGGCTATGGCCACCTTGCAAGGTATGATCAAACGATATGAGGAAATGGCGCAAGCCGGTCTGGCCACAGAAGAACAGCGACTGCGCATTGAGAAATTGAAAGTCGAAATTGATGCTATCAAGGCTGCCAAGAGCGAACAATCAGCAGAGGATTGGGTGGAAGCTCTCAAAAAGGTGGCTGCCAAGCGCAAGAATGGCGGCGATGCATCATGAGTCAACCCTACAATGTTGTAGCCATACTAGCTGAACTCATTGATCTGTATTGGGATGACCCTGTGGCATTTGTCCAAGATATCCTGGGCGGCGAACCGGACGATTGGCAAAAGGAAGTACTCACGGATCTGGCCCGCAATCCGTTAGTGGCGGTTCGTTCCGGCCAAGGGGTGGGAAAAACAGCCCTGGAAGCCTGGGCGGTTTTGTGGTATCTCACTTGTCGGCCTAATCCCCGTGTGGTGGGCACTGCACCAACACGAGAGCAGTTGAAAGATGTGCTGTGGGCTGAGATTGGAAAATGGTTGGACCGATCGCCTGTGCTGAAAAAAATACTGCATTGGACTAAAACTCAGGTTTGCATGGTTGGCTATGAAAAAACTTGGTTTGCTACGGCCAGGACAGCAGCCAAACCGGAAAACATGCAGGGTTTTCACGAGGATTACATGTTATTCATCGTGGATGAGGCTTCCGGTGTTCGAGATGACATCATGGAGGCCATTCTGGGGACTCTGTCAGGTCCTGAAAACAAGCTGCTGATGTGCGGAAACCCGACTCGGACGAGTGGGGTTTTTTATCGTGCCTTTCATCAGGACAGACAGGATTATAGAACACATCGAATATCCAGCCGGTACAGTCCTAGAACTAATAAGAGGAATATTGAGCGTCTGGAGCGTCAATATGGCAAAGACAGTGATGTGGTTCGTGTCCGGGTGGACGGGGAATTTCCAAGAGCAGAACCGGATACATTCATCCCATTGGAATTCGCCGAAAAGGCGGCCATGAATGAGGTGTATGGCTGGGATGAAGAATCTGAACGTCCCATCATCCCAGACACAGCCGAACTTGAACTCGGGGTGGATGTGGCCAGATACGGTGACGATGAAACCGTCATCGTGCCTCGGATTGGGCTGTATGTTCCGTTTTTGAGGACATATCAGAAGCAGGACACGATGACCACATCTGGACACGTGCTGCAGATTGCCAAAGACATGATGAAGCAGTACGGTCGGAACACTTGCACCATCAAAATTGACGATGACGGCGTTGGCGGTGGAGTGACGGACCGGTTGAGAGAAGTGATTCGGGAAGAAGGGTTATACATTGATGTGATTGATTGTCACAACGGCGGCAAAGCTTTGGATTCCGAACACTACGAAGACTGGGGGTCTGAATCGTGGGCTCACTTGCGAGAACTGCTACGGGAAGAATTGATCCAAATACCAAACGATGAGGATTTGATCGCACAGCTGTCCTCGAGAAAGTACAGGATCACAAGCAAAGGGCGCATCAAAATAGAAAGCAAAGACGAGATGAAAAAACGGGGCTTGCGGTCGCCTGACCGGGCAGATGCACTTGTGCTTGCCTTTGCAAAAACGGGCCGAGTAGTGGATCGGAACGCACTGCAGGTACTGAGGGGGATGAAAGTGTATGGCTAAGTGGTTGAAAAAGGCTGTTGGTGAGATATCGAAACTGAGGACATACTTTTTTGGTGCTTGGAGCATATTCGGCGGCTCAGTTGCTACTTACACCTTGGATTCCAGCAGAGTGGATGCCAAAATGGCAAGAGCATTGTACGACAACACCCATGAAGACTATAAGCTGGGCGCCGGTTTCGCGAAGAAAATCATCAACAATACTGTTGGGTTCATGGGTGTGCCCAGTTTCAAACATAAGGATGAGAAAGCACAAAAGATATTGAAAAATTTCTTTGATGCCAACGTCTCCAAAATGCAACGGGTCCACCGAAACGCTTTCCGGGATGGGGATAGTTTCGTTTGGATCACCCGTGAAGAGAAGAACTCAAAGCTTTACCCGGAACAGAAAGTACAGCTAAAATTTAACATCATCCCCCCAGAAATGGTGAAGAAGATCAACCGAGATCCACTGACAGGAGAGCCTAAGGAATACATCCTTGAATCTCATTATGAGTGGCAAGATGAGAATGGCCAAAATCGCAAGGCTAAAATTACTCAAAGGATTTCAGCAGAAAAAAGAGTGATTGAAGTTGAGGGAGATGGTGTTCCGCCCGGGCTGGAAGTAGGCGAAATGGACAACCCTTGGGGGTTTATCCCCATTGTTCATTTCAAAAACGAAGCTGACGAAATAGCGGAGTTTGGCAAGAGCGATCTGGAACCGGTTGAGCCGTTCCTGAAAGCTTACCATGATGTAATGCTTCATGCCATGCAAGGAAGCAAAATGCATAGCACACCCCGACTAAAATTAAAATTGAAGGACGTGGCTGCGTTTCTAAGAAACAACTTTGGGATAGACAAACCTGAAGAGTTTGCGAAAAAAGGTGGAAAAATTAACTTGGAAGGACATGAGTTAATGTTTCTCATGGAAAGCGAAGACGCTGAGTTTATCGAAGCAAGATCAGCCACTGGAGACGCAACCACGCTACTGAAACTAATTTTTTATTGTATTGTTAGTGCTTCAGAAACACCTGAATTTGTGTTTGGTGTGCATACACCGTCCAGCCTTTCCTCAGTGAAGGAACAGATGCCGGTACTGATTCAAAAAATAGAACGAAAAAGAGAGGCGTTTACAGAAGCATGGAAGCAAGTAGCTAGAATTGTGTTAGTCATTACGTCCCAATCAGAAAACATTATATTTGACACGTATGAAACAAAGGTTGAGTGGAAAAAAATTGATCCACGCAGCGGACAGGAAATTGCTGATGAACTGAAAACAGTGGTTGAAGCCCTGACATTGGCCGTCAGAGAAAACATCATGGGCATGGAGTCGGCAGTTGAATACCTGAAGAACTTGGTTGGAACCATGCGTGATTTTGAAGGTGTCGAAGGTGAAGAAGGCGAGAAAGACCGCATCCTGCAGACCATGATCTTGAAGGCACGGCTAGAAGATGCAGCATTTCTCGGTGCGGAGCGCAAAGAACTAGAAGAGGGGTCATAGGATGGCTGACTTGGCGAGAAGGGAAGCCAGGAGGTTTTTGAGGGAGTTAAAACTGACTTCCGGGGAGTATTACCAATATGCACTGGCTGCCCGGAAAAAATATGTCGATCTGCGTTTAAGGCAAGATTCACAAATTCGGGCTATCTACATCCGTGCTGCTGACCGGGTTGCCAAAAGAATACTTAATCTCTCCCGTACCACAGGGGTCAATCAAATGACGCTCAGGTATCTGGCTGAGCTTGAGGAATCTCTTCGCGAAGAGGGAGACAGAATCTCTCAAACTTTGATGGATTATGTCACGAAATATGTTACAGAAGCAGCCAAAGCCGGATCCAGCTTCTCCTATCAAGTTACTCTGTCTCAACTTGAGGGAACCAGGCTGGCCAAAGAACCGATACACCGCATTTTTGCCAGAGCCAACACACAGGCCGTCGAAGCAATCTGGGCCAGAACGCACAAGGGCCTCACCCTTTCTGACCGCATCTGGCAAAAAGGGCGCAATGCCAATCGAGTGATGGTCGAGATCATCCAGGATGCTGTGGCAATGGGGGAGGACCCGGTCGAGACAGCAAGGAAACTTCAGCGGTACGTTCGCAAGGGAAAAGGGACATTGGCCCAGGACTACCCCGAGATGATGGCCAGAATGGGTAGCCGGATACCCAATGACTTGAGCTATGAGGCCCTACGCCTGGTCCGAACCGAGACAGCCGCAGCGTACGGCGAGGGAACAATAGCAGCGGCAAGGGTCAGTCCGTCATATACCGGCATGAAATGGCTGTTGTCAAACAACTCAACACCGTGCGATGTATGCAAGAGCTTGGCAGAGAAGAATGTCGGCCTTGGTCAGGGAGTGTATCCCCCGGGCGAAGAACCACCCATGCCGGCTCACCCCAATTGCATGTGTGCGTTGGTGCCGCATTATGAGGATCCGGAATCATTCACAAAACGCCTCATTGAGTGGGTGAACAATCCAAGTGCTCATCCGGATCTTGAAGAGTGGTACCAAAACGTTTATCGTAGAGGCGTGGTAGCTTAATAGAGAAACGGGGTGAGAAAATGTCAGGTTTTGAAATTGAGTTTCCGATGTTTCCTTCGGAGAAAGACATGAAGGAACTGACTAAGCAGGTTGCAAAAGACAGGTTTAAGGTAATTGGCGGAAAAAAAGATGACGAACAAGAAAATGATAACGAGAGTCAAGATTAACGCCTTTTACGGGCGTTTCTCTTTTGGCCTTGAAAGGGGGTGAGAACATGCAGCTTGTTGCTGGCGAGATGGCCACCGCCACAGACTTCAAATTGATGCGCTTGTTTGGCAACATTGCGGGCGAGATGTCCGTCAATGACATCCCGTTGGCCCCGGGCGTCAACATTGAGGAACTCAAAAAAGGAGATGATGATCCGCTTGAAGTGGTTGTAGAAATTCCGGCCAGTAAGTCAAAGCGAGGCTGGAATTACCGTCCACAAGCGCTCAAAGATATTGTTGATACTGTCATGACCAGGACACTTAATGGGTTTCTTGGTCACCAAAAGGCTGAAGATGTCAACAATCAGTTTCTTCCCCCTGTCACTCATTGGGTAGGGGCCAAAATGGTGGGAGAGACGGCTTATTTTCGGGGGGTCATTGACGCGGCGGCAAAGGATCTGAAACGCTGGATTCGTTCCGGTCGCATCAAGCAAGTCAGCATCTTTGGCATGCCGAAGATACAGCGTGTAAGCGGTGAAACAAATGTTGTGGGCTATGAGCCTCTCTCAATCGACTGGACGCCACTTGACCGGGCAGGCATGAACACCCGAATTGTGGCCATGTCGGGGGAGATGTGGGACATAGAAGGCAAAGGCCCTGATCAAAATGATGGAGGTGGAAAGACTTTGGGACCGAAAGAACTGTTGGCCAAACTGGCTGAAATGATGAAAAACAAACAGATCACCTGGTCTATGATTGCTGGTGAAATGGGCGTGCAGGCCAAAGACATTGCCGGTGAGATGGACCAGGAGTGGTATGAGGATGTGACAGCTGCAGTAGACACCCTGGAAAAAGTGAAAACAGTCTTGGGTGTTTCTGGTGAAATGGATGTCGTACAAGTCTCTCAAGAGGCTGCAAAGGCTTTGGAAGCACAAACAAAAGCCCAACATGACAAAATTGTCGGTGAAATGCTGGATCAGAAATTGGCTTCCGAAACTGTCAAAAAGGACATCCATAACACAGATACTGTCATTGGCAAACTGTGGGCCCTGCATTGCAGCAAAATCACCCCTGATATGGACAAAGAGGCCATTGCAGGTGAAATCGACAGCTTCCTGAATGACAAAGTGGTCAAAGAATTGATCAGTGGCTATCACACTGACCAACCCGTGGGTGTCGGAACCAGCACACAAACCGAACAACCTAAAAACCTGCGCACCAAGCGCACAACGATTTGAGGAGGGATAATGCATGGCATACAAAGGACAACCTTTCCCGAGTACCGTCCATGAGCGGTATCGGGCTAAAGTGAGTGATGGGAAATCTGTCCGTGTGACTGTTCCAGAAAACACAACCATTAAGTCAGGAAAATTCTATCTGCTCGATGGTTTTTTTGGTGCAGCGATGCAATCTGTTGAAACAGGTGAAGGAGAAACTGCTGAAGTCATCCTCAACATTGAACAAGCCGAATATGAAACGGATCAGACCACTGCTGGAGAGACATTCAACGTTGGGGACAAGGTATACTGGAATGAAAACCTGAATCGGTTCACAGCCGATGAGGGCGGTGAAACACCCAACCGTCTGGTTGGACGTGTCACACAAGCAAAAGATGCCAACAACGTATTTTGGTTCATACTTGGACCGCAAATCTAACAGGAGGTGCATGATTCATGCCTAGAATTATCAGTATCGACACATTGAAAGCGCAACGACGCAAAGGCACCATCGAGGAACAGGTGCCTTTTTCATATGCTGGTGAAACCTTGAGGGTCACCAAAAAGATTGTCAACGGTGAGATGGAAACCTTTGAACTCTCCAAACCGATTGGGGAGATGCTGACATCCGAAACCAGCCACAAGGAATTGCTTCAAAAAGTGGTTCTGGATGTAGAGTTGGGACGTGAACAAGTACCTTTGTTGTATACGCCCATTTATGAACGTCTGCAGGATCCAAACTTCCCTGAACAATTTGAGGCAAAATGGGCCCAATATGGTACGGTTGTCTTCTTTGAACACATTGAGGGCGAAGAAGTCAAATTCGGCTCTCTGCAAGCCGAAGAAGGACCTATCGCCCGGATTAAGGGCTATACTGCCGGCTTTGAATACACCAAAGAGATGGAGATTTTCAACCAGACATTCAACTTTGAGTTGCTCAACCGGGCTTTTGGCGAGGCGCACAACGCTATCTTGAACCATCTGCACCTTGGGCCGATCATCCAACACAATTATAAAGCAGCTAACAAAACCGGTCCTGTCTATGTTGATGAAAACGGAAAACGCTTGGAGAACGCCACCGGTTCCCACTATATCTTGAGCTTGCGTGAGACACTGAAACAAGCGCTGAAAGATTCACGGGCAGCCAAGCGTCCAGGAACCATCCTGCTGGCCCATCCTGTACATGAGGAAGATCTGAAAGAGGCTATGAGCAGCTTCACCATTCAGGCCACACCGTACCGTGCCTTGGAAGGGATCAGCGACATCATCTTCTATGATGGCTGGGAAACCAACGTCGGCAAAAAATCTTACAGCTATCCTGGAGTGCCGGAAGACAAGATGTATCTCATCCGGCCTAAACGAGGCTTTAAAGAGCTTATCAAGCAAGACTTGCAAATCAACGCCTATCCTGCTGATCCCAGCCGTTTGGTACTCAATCAAATCATCGGTGACTTCTGGAGAGGCGTTTTTGCAGCCGTTGACGAAAACGTCCAGGAAATCACGCTCCCGGCCCAGTCCTAAGGCGGTGATCAACCATGACCCCCACTCCCGAGTTGAGGGCCAGGCTGCGGAAGTTGCTGAATGAAGTGATTCCCGAAGGTGGCACCGAGAAAGACACCAATTTTACAGATGATGAGCTTGATCAACTGCTGACGGAGACAGACAGCATTTTCGCTGCTGCTTCCGTTGGCTGGACTATGAAGGCCGGCATGCTGCAGGCAGAAATTGAAAGCTACAAGATGGGTGATGAACAATATGACGTGACATCACTCAAGGACAAGCTCACTCATGCTCTCATGATGGCTGATCGCTACAAAAACATGACAAGTGCTGGCCAAAGCGGCTTTATGCTGCGTATTAAACCACCAGAGGTGGTCTGACTTGAACTTTGCTGATGTCAGAAGAAAACAAATCAAATGGGCCATTCAGCAGAACCCGGTGGAAATTACAATCAAACGTATAGAAAAAGTCCGCAGCGGAGGGGCCTACCAAGAGGTTGAAAGCGATAAGGGCCCCTTCACTGTCAGGATATATTCTAAACGCGCCTTAATGCCGCAAGAGATCTCAACATATGTGGGCAAGAAGCAAGTAGACACCAACTACGGCATGTTGGCTGATGAAAACGCGGATATAAAGGCCGGGCCAAACGTTATTGACTCCTTTGAGGCTTATGGTCAAACGTTTCAGGTGGTGGATGTGCGGCCACAGGTTTGTCAGGGCGAGATAGTCGGCTATCAAGCGGCTTTGGAAAGGGTGAAGTGACATGGCTGATTTTGCAAAACAGGTTATTGATCGGTTGGACCGAAAACGGGCCGGGATGTATGCCCTCCTGCTCAACCACTCGGGAAGGATGGAAGGAGAGGCAAGAGTAAGGGCACCGTGGAAAGACCGTACAGGGACCGCTAGAAGGGCCATCCACGGTGGGGTAGATGTCAAGGTGCCCAACGAGGTTTTTGTTCTGTATTTGGCCCATGGCGTCCAGTATGGGGGTATCTTGGAAGAAGGTTCTCCCGAACATGAAATCCGGCCAAGGAACAAAAAGGCCTTGTACTGGCCAGGAGCCAAACACCCGGTGAAGAAAGTCAAGCACCCTGGTACAAAGCCATATCCTGCTGTCAAGCCGACGGTTGAGAAAAATATACCTACCGTACGTTCCACTGTCCGTGACTACTGGAGGAGTATCTGATGCGTGAAGATATCCGGTTGATTCTGGTTGACGCCATCCCCGAAGTAGGGGAGAGAGTCCTGGAGCCATCTGTGGCTGGGAAAGATGAGGAAAAGCCCTTTCTGGTAGTCCGTGAGGGGCCCCAGGATCCCGGTGATCCCTACTCTGGCTTTGCCACTATCATTGAAGTATGGCCGTTTGTACGGCAGACATCCTTCACCGAAGTGGACAGACTGGCCAACAAAATCATAGATACACTGCATCAAAAACGGTTCGATTCCAGCGCGGGCGAGCCGTTTTTTGTACAGTACATTGGGACCGCCGGGGATGACATCACGGATGATGACTGGAACGCATATACCAGGGGATTGCGGTTCCAGGTCTTTTCCCTTGCCTGGCTGGTGACGGAAATAACCGAGCCAGACCCTACGGAAGCGATGAGACGCTGGACAGAGCAGCATTTCCCAGAGATGCAAGTTGATCCATCCGCCTGGCAACCGTCGGACCAACAACCGGCCCTGTATTGGCGGTTGGCGGCCATCACAGGCGTGGAGATGATGAGTTGGGGCGCATGGTTGAATGCCCGACTAGTGGGCCACCTGTTGGCGCCCAAAGCACAAACACGGGTTGAATGGCTCAAAAAGATTGTTCCTAGCTTGGCCAAAGATAAACGCACATATATGGCCGATAATTCCCCGTTGTTCTTTGAAACCATCTCAGCTGACAGCACAGAAGATCCATTCCGGGCAGGACAGATACAAGTGAACGTGCGGTACGGAGTGCTGAATGAGGTTCCTGATGTTCCGAAGATGGATAAGATTCATCTGGCAACGGATGATGGTGCAGGAGGTGTGATTGGTGAGTAACAAGAAGGACAAGAAAAAAGAGACAGAGGCTCAGAAAACATCACCTGAGCCAACATACAGCCGGGCCGAGATCATGGCTGCGGCTGCTTCTTTTGGCGTCAAGCCTGAGGTTATGGCTGGAGCTTTGCGGTTGGTTGACAAAGATGAACTTACCAGAAACGAGATTCATAAGGCTATTGAGCAATTCAAAGAAAGGAAGGTGCGATAAATGGCAGGAGAAAGCTATGTTCTGGGCGAGCAAAAGGTCCGTCCAGGTACTTATGTCCGTGTGACAAACATTGGTGAATCTCCTTTGGCCGTTGGAGCCCAAGGGATTGCAGCTGCATTGATCCGGGCATCGTGGGGTCCTTTGGGAGAAGTGGTGACTATCGAAGGTCTGAACGAAGTGTCTGAGCTTTTTGGCGAGGGTAAGGGTACAAATGTGTTGAGACAGTTGTTCCGTGGCGGAGCACGGCAGGTAAAAGTGGTTCGTGTTGGTTCTGGCGGAAGCAAAGCAATGGTGACACTTGAGGACACGTCAGCCACTGCCGTGGTCGCATTAGAAACCAAATACCCGACATCAAGATCATTCAACGTGACAATCCGGGATACATTGGCTAATCCTGAGCAAAGGGAGTTGCTTCTGTATGAGGGGACAAAACTGTTAGAAACCATCACCTTTGCAAAGGGAACAGATGAGCCGCAAGCATTGACGGATGCTGTAAATGAAAACAGTGCCTATCTGATGGCTCAAAAGTTGGATAATGGTGACGGAAAAATGGCTGCAGTAACCAACCAGGAATTGACAGGAGGCAGTGATCCAACAGTCACCGGTGCTAGCTACACTGATGCAGAGTCTATCATTGAGGCGGAAACTTGGAACATCTTTGTTGTGGATTCTGTGGATCCGACTGTGCATGCAACCGTACAGACCTTCGTGAACCGTCTTAGGAACGAGGGGAAACGGGTGCTGGGTGTTGTTGGAGAACCTACCAGTGTAGAT
Source organism: uncultured Thermoactinomycetaceae bacterium (assembly GCA_937975135.1). Classification (GTDB taxonomy): domain Bacteria; phylum Bacillota; class Bacilli; order Thermoactinomycetales; family CALJVA01; genus CALJVA01. Next base: position 10,629 of record CALJVA010000127.1, read on the forward strand.
TTTGGGACACGGAAAGCAAACGCCAAGGCGTTTAACGATCCGGCCATCATCTATGTTGGAAACGGGTTTGAAACAGCAGGGGGATACGTTGAAGGAGCTGAAGCAGCAGCCCGTGTAGCCGGTGAAATTTTGCGTTCTCCCTACAATTCCAGCCTGACACACCAAGTTATTGAGAACGCTGTTGATGTTGTTGGAAAGTTGACAAACTCACAAGTTGTTGAAGCTATCCAGTCTGGCATGTTGGTGTTTACGAAGAATGCAAGCGGCCAGGTACAAATTGAGTATGGCATCACCACTTTCTTGACACCAACAGAGGAATTAGACGAGGGCTGGAAAAAGATTCGCCGCGTCCGTACCAGGGATGAGCTGATCAACCGTGTCGTTCTTAACACTGATCACTTGGTTGGAAAGCTGAATAACGATGAAAACGGTCGGGCCACTATTATTTCAATCATTAACGGGGTCATTAACCAGATGGTGGCCGAAGGTGGTTTGTTAGGCGGACAAGCCAGACTTGACGAAAAGAGATCACCTGAAGGTGATTCAGCATGGTTTGAGATTCACGTAGATGATTTGGACAGCATGGAGAAAATCTACTTTGAATTCGGATTCCGGTACACTCCGGCAACTTAAGAAAGGAGAGGTGATCTAACATGGCTGGACGCTATATCTTTCGGTATTGTGTACCTGATGGTGCAATTGACATTGCTAATGTCACTCAAGGGGATATCTTGAGACGTCAATGGTCTTTCCGCGTGAATGAGCCGCCCGAACTCCAGGAGATGATTGATCAGGGATATCTTGATCCCCGGAATATACTTCGGGGTAACGATGGTGAGTTATACGATGGCGACGGAAACTTGTTGGCTGAGGTCAACGAATGGCATGCACAATACAACGTGACGAACACAGACTATCATCCTGGTGGGAAAAAGTTGGTGTGGGCCGTTCCGGTTTCTTATACGGTTACGCTCACCTTTACGGAGACCATTATTCGGGACACTATCCTGTTGAAGAAGCTGGCTGATGGACTCCGAGACGGAGTACCTGACCCTGAATTCAACTTCATGGGTGTCATTAAGTCACATCGTGGCTAATTTGCTTTGAAAGGGAGGACTAAATCATGAGCGAATACATTGAAAATCAAGTGGATGTCAATGAAGAAGAACAAGAATTGACACCAGAAGATTATCTGGCTGACGAAGAAGATATCCTCGCTAGCCTTCTGGATGCTGCAAATGACAAAAATCAAGAAACGGCCATAATTGAAGTGGCCAGAAAGGGAAGAGTTTATTTCAGGTTCAGGATCCGTGGTTTGACTGAAGAAGAATACGAAACTTGTTTGAAAAAAGCGTCTGAGTATACGATGAACAAACGCACACGGGTGAGGGTTAGGGAGGACATTAACGTATCCAAATTCCACTCTTTATTGATTTATACCGCCACAATTGATGAAGACAGAAAAAAAATCTGGGATAACAAAGAAGCCTGGAAACAGATGAATGTACTCTCAGCCCATCAATTGATCGACAAAGTGTTATTGGTGGGCGAGAAAGAAAAGATTGTGGAAAAAATTGAGGAAATCAGTGGTTATGGCGTGGATCTAGAGGAAGAGTTAAAAAACTAATTAGTGCAGGGGGTAAAGCCTACCTCCTGCATGAGATTTTTCAGAGAACAGGGACAACGCCTGATAAAATATTGCAAATCAAACACCCAAAGCCTGAAGGAATTCGGGCTTTTTGTTTTGCCTCCATGCGTTATCAGCTGGAGAAAGAGGCTGAGGATCATAGGGAAATGCTTGAGAGAATTAATCGAGGGAGGTGATGATCAATGGCAGAGGAAGTGTATCGCATAGATGTTACCGTCCAAGTGCAGGACAAATACAGCAATGAATTAAAAAGCGCAGAACGCGAAGTTTCACGGTTTGAACAAAGAATGAAGAAAACAGAGAGACAACTTGAACGGATGAATCGCAGTAGGTGGCGTTTGATGCTCTCTGCTGTTGATCGCGCCTCCCACGTGATCAACCGAGTAGGAATGTTTGCTGATCGTGTGGCCCGAAGAAGCTACAGAATCGCCATTCGTGCGGTGGATATGTTTACAGCCCCAGTACGTTCCATGCTTAGTAGTATGGGTGGAATCCTGGCCACTGCTGGTATTGTGGGAGGTACAGCCGGAGGGTTGATTCTCCCGATCAAATTGCAGGTTGAGCGACAGAACATAGAAACTGCCTTTGAAGTTTTACTGGGAAGCGCAGATGCTGCCAAACAGCGTGTGGCCGAATTGATCGAGTTTGCTGGTCAAACCCCGTACACAAGGGATGAAATTTTCCAAGCCAGCCGTGTTCTGGAGGTTTTCACAAGAGGTGCCCTTTCTACCGGCGATGGCTTAAAAATGGTCGGTGATATTGCAGCAGGTACACAAAATGAGTTTGAACGCGTAGCGTTCTGGGTTGGACGCTTGTATGATGCCTTAGAATCAGGAAGACCAATCGGGGAAATGCTGATGCGCCTGCAAGAGATGGGGGCACTTACTGGTGAAGGCAGGGAGCGGATTGAGAAACTGGCTAAGTCAGGGCAGGACATAACACGGATTTGGCCCGAGGTGGCTAAAGAATTTTCCCGGTTTGACGGAATGATGGAAAGAATGTCCCAGAACCTTGGCAATTTACTGCTCAGCGTCAAGTCATTCTGGACGAACAACATCATGATGCGCTGGGGCAAAGGTCTAGACAGTGTTTTGTCACCTTTGCTTACCGACTTTAGAAATTGGCGGAAAGAGAACTCTGATTTAATCGAAGCAATGGGAGACAGCATTGAGCAAGCTGGGAGAAGGTTTGCTGGCTTTTTTGATACCATCTTCCGAAGTGTAGGCCGAAACTTTGATGAGCTGATACGTTTGCCCGAGTTTCAGGAAGCAGACTTCATCGGCAAACTTAAGCTTTCATGGGATAGGTTGATAACACAACCGTTGTCTGAGTGGTGGGAATCCGGTGGCCAGGATCAAGTAGGCAGAATCATGGGGAATATTGGGCATTTTATTGGTAGCTCATTAAATGCAGTGATTATGTCTGCGCTAGGGCTTGCCGGGGTTGAAGGCAGTGATGCTGGCAGTGTTTACAAAGACATTGGAACTACGGCTGGTAGGAGTTTCTTGGAAGGTTTCCTGGAAGGTTTTGACGCAAATGAAGTGACAAAAAAGCTGTGGGAAGCGTTTAAAAACATCCAGCCTAGCTTCCTAGGAGGACAAACACAAAGCCTGGGTGGCACTATCATGGCCCTGTTGTTTGATGCGTGGTTGCTGACAACTATAGGCCGCATATTCAAAGGGCCAATTACTCTTGGAAGAGGGTTATTCCGAGGTGTCCGACGTGGTTGGAATGTTGGCAAGGATGTCTTTGGCCGGATGAGGGACATGCGAAGGGGTGGTACTAAAGGTCCGCTCAGAGACTCTCCTTTGCTGCCTAATATACCGAAACTGCCAGGAGGAATAACCCGTTTTGCTACTCGTGTTCCGATTGTTGGTCCAGCACTGGGACTATTTACTCTAGGTGCTACTCCGAAAGAAGAGTTACCAGGTACCATTGGTGGCATGGCTGGTGCGGCTGCAGGAGCAGCCATAGGCTCTGTTATCCCTGGTATTGGCACTCTTGTAGGGGGCTTGATTGGCGGTATTTTGGGATCTTTTGGTGGTGAAAAGATCGGCGAATGGCTTGGGAATATCGACTTTTCCAGAGTCTTTGACAACATCAAAGATGGTGCGTCATCAGCCGCCGAATGGGTTAGCATCAAATGGAACGAATCAATTACCTGGATAAGCGGCAAGTGGAGCGATTTAAGTAATTGGTTTTATGAGAAGGTCTGGACGCCTATCAGCGACGGGGCAATCAATACCATTAACTTCTTTGTAGGCCTTTGGGACTTAGGTAGGGAGTTGGTTACAAAAGCATGGGGACCGATCAGTGATTGGTTTCGTGAAAATGTATGGACTCCTATTGTTCAAATGGCTGGCGCAGCTGCCCTTTGGATCGGGGAGAAGTATGGTGAAGCAAAAGAATGGCTTACTGAAAAATGGACGACTCTCTCAGAATGGTTTGTTGAAAATGTATGGACCCCCATTACTGAATCTGTAAGCGCTGCTGCAGAGTGGGTAAGCGAAAAATTTAACGCAGCAAAAGAGTGGATTCAAGAAAATTGGGGGCCTGTTGGGGATTGGTTTTATGAAGAAATTTGGACACCGATTATGGAGGCATCTGCTGTAGTTAGTGAATGGATTAATGAAAAATTTGAACAAGTAAAAGTATGGATAGAAGAACAATGGTCCCCTGTTAGCGATTGGTTTGCCGAGAACGTTTGGGATCCAATTAAGACAGGCGTAGAGTCAGCTACAGAGTGGATCAAATCTAAGTTTGAGGAAGCTAAAACATGGGTTCAAGATATCTGGTCCTCGATAACTGGCTGGTTTAGTGATATTACCGAAAGAGGTTCAAGAGTTACGGGCTTAAAGACAAGTAAGCAACGAAGGGCAGCCAATTTAAGTGTTTACTCAGGTCCGGGACCAACTCCATATGCAGACGGTGGGCTAATTCGCCGGCCACATATCGGATTGGTAGGTGAAGAGGGTCCAGAGATGATCATCCCACTCTCTGCATCCCGACGGAACCGTGCCTTGGATCTCTGGATGAAGACCGCCAAGTATCTTGGTGTAAGGCAGTATGCAGATGGCGGCATCACAAGCCCGACAGCACCTGTCGATCCTGTTTCGACTACAAAAAGGGGGAATATCAACATCATGGTTAATGTAGGCGGTATTTCTGTAAAGATACCAGCCGAAAAAATAGACACAACCAATAAGAAGGAAACAGCAGAAGAAATTGCATTTGAAATTTCCCGTAAGTTGCAAGAGGTTTTCGGGAATATGCCAATAGTTAGCACAAACTAATCATTTTAGGACTTTTGTATTGCTAATGCTGCCTCCTTATAGTATCTTTCTTAGTGAGATAATATTAGCAAAATATGGGGGTGGCATTTTTGTTTGCTTTGTTTATTATTGTCGGATTACTACTATTTTTAGGGTCTATTGTATGGTTGATAGTGCATCTCTTTAGAAAGAAGCCCTTAAAGAAGCCGGGGTTGTCACTCTTAATCGGAGTGGTATTGTTTATAATTGGGGGTATAATGGCACCGCCAGCAGACGTTGAAGACGCAGCCAATAAAGATAATGCAGTCTCTGAAACAGCAATGAAAAACGAGGATGAAGAAGAAAGCGTAGTAGAAGAGAATGAGGAATCCGAAGATAAAGACGAGATTAAAGATACCAATGAACCTGATAAACAAGAATCAGACAATAGTCTGCTTGCGGTGTACGCTCAAGACTTCATACCTTTGGTGACTGATGGAAATGTATATATGTCTAATGAAACATATGATTTTATACGAGAAAACGCTGATCTGTTTCCCGCAAGAGATGAAGAAAGTCAAAAGAAAGTAAAGGAAATGGCTGACACTTCAATCACTATCAAGCATTTGAACAAAGATGTAAGTCCTTACCTGACCACGATTGTTACATTTGAGGGCGGTGTAATATCTATTGAGTCTCAGAAGTTAGAAGACGATATTACTGTTTCCGTTTTACACGTAATGGATGACAACTTTGATTCATATCAAGTATTAACGTTTGGAGATACTGAGGATATCTTTGACGATGATTATGTAAGGTTTTGGGGTGTTCCGGTTGGTCCATCTCATTTTCCAAACGTGTCAGGTGGTATAACAAACGTACAAGTTATTTATGGTGCGCATATTGAAAAACAGTAAAAATCATAGGCTACCGGCTGTTCGGTAGCCTGTTTGTTTGGAGACAGCAAGGTTAATCCTGGGCTGTCTTTTTCTGTGAATGAGGTGATCGCATGAAATTCTCCTTGCTTGATCCAGAAACGAAAAACGCTCTGGTGTTTCCTATTGCCCCCACAGAAGTAGAGATTGAGATGGGGCCAAAAATATTCACCGTGTCCCCTATCAATCTTGGGGAAGTCGATATACAAAGGGGCCGGCAGCCCATCAGATTCACCTGGACGGGGTTGCTTCCCGGGCCGGGCAGAAAGTTGCCTGGTGTTGCTGTGTCTCAAAAGCCTGATGACATCGAACAGCAGATCAGGCGATGGATAAATACAACGACAGGGAAACAGCTGCGCCTGGTGATCACAGGTACGAAGTGGAATATCCCTGTTTTGGTGAGTGGGTTCAGGTCAGTTCCTGGTGGTGGATACGGTGATATCAACTATACCATCACATTGACAGAATGGCGTGAAATGGTTGTCCGCGAGACACAGGGGAAAATGAGAGTGGCAAGCCAACGTCCATCGTCAAAGCCGAAGCAAAAAACATACACTGTCAAGCCCGGGGATAGTTTGTGGAAGATTGCCCAAAGGTTTACAGGAAGTGGAGCACGTTGGCCTGAGATATGGGCAATCAATAAGTCCAGAAGCCGCAGTAAAAACCCTGATCTCATCTACCCGGGTGAAGTGTTCCTGATCCCGTCGGGGTGGTAATCATGGACATCTCAAAAGTGCAATATCGGGTGTTTGTTCTGAAACCCGATGGAAGCAAAGTCTATTTTGACAGTCTGCTGCTTGAAGGGTTCTATGAAGAGAACGAAAGTGAGTTGGCCAGCAGGCTGGAAGTTACTCTGAAGAACATCAAACGCAATAACGCTTGGATCCACCCTCTTGTTGCGCCTGGTGCTTATGTTTTTCTGCAAGCTACTGACGGCAACGGGTGGCAAGAAGTGTTCAGGGGCCGCGTGTACAGGTGGCATACAACACCGGACGATGATCATATTGTGGGATTCACGGCTTACGACTCACTGTATCCCCTTCAACAATCAAAAGAGCACAAGTATTACCGGAAGGGCGAGACGGCGGTTTCCTGTATCAGAGGATTGGCCAGGGAGTGGAATATTCCTCTGGGTCGCATTGATGGACCGAATACCAGGCTTGCCAAGAAACTCTACCGTTCAACACGGATTGGAGATATCATCGCTGACCGCCTTGAGGAAGCAAGAAAGAAAGGCAGTGGCCGATATGTCGTTCGCAGCACAAAAGGAAAACTGGAAGCGGTAGCAGAGGGGAGTAACAACACAGTCTACATTCTTGATCAAGGATGGGCCGAGACAAGCTTTGATGAGAAAAACATCGAAGGTCTGATCACTAGGGTAAAAATATACGGCAATGAGGACGACGAGGGACGAGCAACGGTCAAGGCAGTCAAAAACGGTAAAACAGAATTTGGTGCGCTGCAAGAGATACTGTATAGCTCCTCATATGACAGCATGTCAGAGGCTAACAAGGCAGCTGAGGAGCTTTTGAAAGAGGAAGGGAAGCCCAAGGTTACCAGAACCGTGTCCGGTCCAGACATCCCGTGGATTAGGAAAGGCGATCGTATCAAAGTGGCGTCTGGTACCATTGGCAAGAGAGGATCGAACGGTAAATGGGAACCTGTTGATTGTATTGTGACAGGTATCTCGCATGATCTCACAAACCTGCGCATGACCTTGACCTTGAGGGAGTGAGGATATGGGAAAAGGGACAAACGCTTTAGCCAAAGCGATCATCTCGGCAGCGCAAAGGGTATATGATCGTCGCTCCACACCGGCTATGCTGGGCCGTATTACAAGCAACAGAAGTTTGCTGTTGGATGATGAGATTCAGATTCCGAATGGTGACTATTTGGTGGTTGATATTGACCCACCGATTGGCCCGGGCGATCGGGTGGTTTGCCTCCCTCTGTTGGACGGAAGCGAATTTGTGGTCATTGGAAGGGTGAAGTGATATGCCAGACTTGTATCCAATGTTTGATGTGCCAGAGGATATTGCGGAGGAAGAGGTTGAAGCGCCAGAAATTGATCTGAATCCGTTGAAAACAGCAGCCTTTGATTTTAATAAAGGTGAAACAATCGTGGATTTAAAAGGTCGTGTCGTGATGGCTGAGAATCAGGCAGCTTATCGGCAGTGGGTGATTAAATGCGTCATGACCGAGCGCTATGAGTATCTGGCTTATGGGCCTGATTTTGGCGTAGAAGTCAAGGCCATTATGCGAGCCAACTATCCCCGGGACATCGCGGAAAGTGAATTGGAACGGACTATCAGGGAAGCGCTGATGGTTGATCCTCGGACAGTATCGGTTGACAACTTTGTCTTTGAGTGGCAAGCCGATAGTGTTTTGGTGAAGTGCGAAGTGGAAAGTATTTATGATCAGGAAGAATTTACGTTCCGTCTAACCGCCTAGCTAGGAGGTGAAAAATTGTGGCCGTTCAAATACCAAAATTTGTTCCACCTGATTTTCTGCAGAATCAAGATGTGGATACCATCCATCAAAAAATGATTGAACAGGCCCCACCTGACTTTGACACGTCAGAGGGGTCTCATTTTTGGGATCTGACACGTCCGGTAGCGCTGGAGAAAGCCGAGATGGTGGAACTTACTATCCTGAATACGTTGCAGTTGATGTACCCCCAGTTTGCCGAAGGTATCTACCTTGACTATCACGGCCAAACAGTGGGTGTCACACGTTTGCCAGCCACAAAAGCAACAGGAACAGTTACGTTCACCGGCACAGAAGGCACTACCATACCAGCAGGAACTGTTGTGTCAACCGTAGCAAGCGAAGATAGTCCCTCTGTCCAGTTTGTCACTTTGGAAGAAGTGACAATTGACGAGACCGGGAATGTTGAAGTGGCCATAGAGGCCGTTGAAGCAGGAAAAACAGGAAACGTTCCTGCGGGTGCAATCCAAGTATTGGGCGCTCCGATCAGTGGGGTTGAATATGTCACCAACGCCAGTCCAACGTCAGGCGGAACAGATGAAGAAGATGATGAATCATTTCGCTACCGTATCCTGGAGCGCAACCAAAACAAATCCATGAGTGGTTCCAGACAGGACTATATTCGATGGGCTATGGAGGTTCCCGGTGTCGGGAATGTCCAAGTGCTTCCCGAGTGGGATGGTCCGGGGACGGTCAAACTGTTGGTTATGGACGCTAACGGTGCGCCAGCTAGTCAAACTATCATCGACGCAGTGCAGGATCACATTGCTCCAAATGGGCGCAATGGAGAAGGCTTGGCGCCCATCGGGGCCTTGGTAACGGTGGCTGCTCCTGTACAGAGAGAGATAGATATATCTGTGCAATTGACGCTGGAAAGTGGATATGACCTGCCCGGTGTCGTAGATAGGATTGAACAGGCACTGACGCAATATTTTATTGAAGTGGGGATAAACGGTGTGATTCGTTATAACGAAGTTGGGGCGCTCATCATTAACGTGGATGGTGTGCTAGATTACACTAATTTAACCGTCGATGGTGGCACGGTAAACGTTCAACTGGATGAAAATGAAATGGCCATTCTCGGGACGGTGACTGCAACATGAGCCTGAAAGACGAGATTGTCACGTCTGAAAGTGGCCGGCGCATGATGGGGTACGTGTTGCCGATTTACGACTTTGACCGTTTCATGCTCACCCTTTTCCAACTTGCAGGGATCCAGGTGGACGACCTGCAAAAGTGGACACGCGAGCTTCGGGAGCAGGCTTTCCCGCAAACGGCAACGTGGGGGTTGCGATACTTCGAGGAACGGCTTGGATTGCCCGTGAACGAAAGTATGCCAGTCGAAGAACGGCGCCGCCGAATCCTTACCAAGATGACAACGGAGTGGCCGATCACCAAACGGAGGATGGAAATAATCGCATCGGAGGCCGCCGGACTCCCTGCCGAGATTGTCCAAAACATCGCTCCATATACGTTTCTGGTTTTGTTCCAAGATGACGATTCGCCTTCTCTCAACCTTGTGTCCGTCCAGGATGCTATCGAGGAAGCGAAGCCGGCGCATTTGGCGTATGAATTGGGGCTGAAAACAAAAGCGCCTGCCGGAATCGCTGTGTCCTCTCGAACGGTTGAAATCAAACAGCAATATTGCGGCACTTTCCTGTCCGGCCAGCGCCCAGGGGGTGTTTTTTAAGTGATACAGCAAAAAGGGATGGAGAAAATAGCTTCTTTCCTTGAAAACAAATTGGATCACGCAATTGTGCATTCCGGCGGAACGCAAACACAGGTGAGTTTCTATCAGAGGATGAACCACGGAAAAGCGATTGAAATTTGGATCAAGATCCCGGACCAAATTGAACGAATCGACAAAATCCAGATCATTGATACGGACGGGGATGTCTTTCTTGAAAAGAGCAAGGTGATTACCAGGCGTAGGGGAAGGGTGCTTGTCGAGGTGTTCAATCTCGAAGTGAAGGAGGTTCCGTCATGAGCTATACGCCAACAGAGTGGAAAGACCATATTGTTGAGCATCCGAACAGATTCCGTGTTGTAGACAATGGGGACGGTACAGTTAATATCCTGGATGAACACGGCAACATCATTCAGCAAGGGACACCAGTAAACGCAGCAAACCTGAACAAGATGGAGCAGGGGATCAAGGAAGGCATTACAAAAGCAGAACAAGCCCAGCAAACGGCGGACGAAGCGAAAAATGATATAAATGCTTTGACCGCAGACTACGAGCAAAACGCCATCAAGACGACGGGCGACTGGGAAATGTCGGGGGAACTAATTGTACCAAGTATCGAGCTTAGACGGACAGAGTGGACAACTACACATGCGGTGAATTTCGGAAATAATTCATATGAAAAATTAGATATTGAAATCCCCAAAGAAGATTTTTTTGTAACGTTTGAAATCACCTTGAATGGGAATTTCAATGCAAGTAATGCGGCTGGCAGTATAACAAAGGTGATACATGCTAGTCTTAGGGTAAACGGTACAATTGACTTGAACGAATCATATTACACGCAGGTTTCAAGTTTTACTGCAAACCACTTTGCAATTTCAGATGTCATTTTTGACCCGGTAAAGGATAAATTTGTAATCAAAATTGTTCATAGAACTAGTTATTCAG
>CALJVA010000128.1 GCA_937975135.1 uncultured Thermoactinomycetaceae bacterium
TCCATCGTTTCCATTACCAAGTCCATTAAAATGATATCTGGTTTCTCCTGTTTTGCGATCTCGATTGCTTCTGCACCATTTTCAGCTTCTCCAACCAATTCAATCGAATCCTCGGTCATTAAATAAGTGGATAAGCCTTTACGCACCATTTCATGATCGTCTACGATGAGAACACGAATTGGAGTTTGCATCTCTTACACCTCGTTGAATCCTTTATAGGTGATGTAAATTAAGATATTTGATTATCCAATCATAATATTTCTGATAGGACTAATTGTTGTCTGCGGAAATACTTTGTAGATAGGGAACACGAACCTCTAAACGAGTCCCTCGATCTTTGACTGAGATGATCTGTAATGTACCGCCCATTTCTTCTGCTCTCTCTCGCATCATAGAAAGTCCGTAAGAGGACTTCTTATTCTTTTTTTCTTCCTTTATTCCAATTCCATTATCTTGAATAACTAATAATAATGCTTGAGACAAACGCTTTAGTTTTACTTCTACTTGGGAAGCATTGCTGTGGCGAAGTGTGTTGGAGATTGCTTCCTGAGCGATCCGAAACAGTTGTTCTTCTACCCCTTTGCTCACATCCCCTGGCTCATCCAGTTCCCATATATAGCGAATTGGGTGTTTCTCTTGCAATTCCTGTAGCAACTGGTCAAGCGCATGACGTAAACCCTTATCTTCCAACTGAACGGGGCGAAGGTGTAGAAGCAAGGCACGCATTTCTGTTTGTGCCCGATTGGCGATCTCTTCAAGATATAATAATTGTTCCAGTGATTTTTCAGGCTTTTTTTTAAACAATTTGATTGCAGCCGAAGCAGTCATGGAGAGAGCAAAGAGTTGTTGGCTGACTGAATCATGTAAATCCCGGGCGAGTCGTTGACGCTCTTCCATGACTGCTAGCTGCTTTGCTTGGTCAGCTAGTTCTTTATTTTTCTGAATGAGTTTTTGTAGAGATGAAACTTGATTTTCAAGACGTTGAGCCATTCGATTCCATTCTACGGCAATTTGTGAGATTTCGTCTGTTCCTTTTACAGGGACACGATGTGCTAGTTTTCCACTGGATAAAAAGATGGCACCATCCTTCAGGGGGCGCAACCGTTTTTTGATCATTTGTCCAGTATAGATTCCAAAGAGAAGGCCGCTGAACAATACTGAAACAAGAAGGAATAAGACGAAGGTTGAAAAATTAGAAAGATAAGTAAGGAGGAGAGTTTCCTCATTTTCGTAAAGATAGCTCCATAGAGTAAATAGTCCAACTAGGAGAAGAGTGGCTGAAAGAGAGCTAAATAAAAAGGTATATACAATTTTCCATTGCAAACTATGAAATAGTGGTCCTTTCATCTTATTACCTCGTCTCTCTATACTTGAACGACACGGATTTCACCGACTGATAAATTTACTTGAAGGACGATCCGTTTGGTTGCAGTATCAAACCCTTTACTTTTGTAAGAGATGCTCTTTGAAAAGCCACTCTGTTCTTCTCCTAAAATGGTTATACTCCCTAAATGAATTTGTCCTGTGATTTTGACTGGAATATCAGGGGGGAGATAAATATTGATTTCACCGATCATTCCTTCAACGTGAAGTTCTGTTTCTCGGTTGGGAAAAATCGCTTTAGTTAGATTAAGTTCTGTTGTTCCAACTCCGAGCCAATAATACTTATCTTCTACTTCAAAGGGTTTATCACCAATATTCATTTCCCCTATCCAATTATTTCCTTTTTCGGAATAATATTCCCAATCCGCTTTATATTTGGAGGTGTTTCTGCGGAATAAAATCCGAAAACCAATATAGATAATCAACAGTGGCCAAAAGAAGTTCCATAAGGTGATAAAATCGATCGAGGGCAGATCGAGATGTTTCGCTAAAAAGTTCCATCCTAAAAGGAGTAGAATCGATCCCATAATGAGGTAAGGTTCATGAATTTTCCGCCGAGTAAATAAGGGCCACAATCCTCGGATCAGAAATATGAGTCCAATATAAAGAATAATGATTGGCCAAAGTTTAGAAATGAGATCGGCAAGATCGATTTCGATCAATCCAAAATTGTTGAGAAGGAAAAGAACTCCAATTGTAATCAGAAGGAGCGCAATAAATAGACGCCAAGCGTTTGATAACATAAACATCTTCCTTTACCAAGCTCTCGTTTTTATTTCGTAAGCACAAAGGGGAAATAGGCCCTACAAGACCACTTGGTCATCTTAAGACATCTGTGATAAATAAAGGGAATTTATAAAAACATGCCGCTTGTTCCAGATCAATAATTGTGTACTTATCCATAGTGTATATGTTTTTTAGGAGAGACAAAAGGGACGGAAGGCGGATTTTGCTCCAACTCTGGGGGTATTGTAAAAATGACGAAAGTGAGTTCTATGAATGTGTGGGGTTAATTATTCCTGGGTAAAAAGAAAAAACCGTCTGAATTCCTCCTTGGATTCAGACGGTGTGAGTTGAATCAGTAAAATCGTTGTCAAAGGATATCTTTGGAGGATTGGGGCTGTTTTCAGAAGGAAAGTACAATGAGGTGTAAAGGGATTTTATCGTAAAGATTATAATTCCCGTTCACCAACTTTGAAGGTTTCATCAATAATTCCACCACCCAGGCATTCCTCATTATTATAGAAGACAACTGATTGACCGGGTGTGACTGCACGTTGTGGTTTTTCAAACTCAACTGTCCATTTGCCGTTAGGATTGGGATGAACAGTTACCAACTGATCCTTTTGCCGATAACGGAACTTTGCTGTGCAAGTAAATGATTGATCGGGTATTTCCCCACTAATCCAATTTACCTCGTTTGCATATAGGCCATCTGAGAATAGGGCAGGATGGTTCCTACCTTGGGCCACGATTAATTCATTATCCTTTAGGTTTTTTCCGACAACAAACCAAGGCTCTCCTGTGCCCGAGCCGCCGATTCCTAATCCATGTCGTTGCCCCAAAGTATAGTACATCAGACCATCATGGGTTCCCATAATTTCTCCAGAAAGACTGCGCATTTTACCTGGCTGGGAAGGAAGATAGTTGCTGAGAAACTCCTTAAAGTCACGTTCACCAATAAAGCAGATCCCTGTGCTATCTTTTTTATGGGCGGTAGCTAAGCCAGCTTTTTCTGCAATTGCACGCAGCTCTTTTTTTTGTAGATGACCAACAGGGAACATTGCCTTAGAAAGTTGTTTTTGATTCAATGCATAAAGAAAATAGCTTTGATCTTTATTAGGATCAGCGCCACGCAAAAGACGGTACCGACCATTTTTTTTCTCCACTTGGGCATAGTGGCCCGTCGCCATATAGTCAGCTCCAAGTTGCAGAGCTTTATTTAAAAACTCACCAAACTTTATTTCACGGTTACAAAGTATATCGGGGTTGGGAGTGCGTCCTTTACGATACTCATCGAGAAAGTAATCGAAAACCTTCTCTTTATATTCCTTTTCAAAGTTAACGGAGTAATAAGGGATTCCAATTTGGTCACAAACACGACGTACATCCTCAAAGTCTTCCGTCGCTGTACAATGCCCTTGTTCATCGGTATCATCCCAGTTTTTCATAAATAGGCCAATTACCTCATATCCCTGTTCCTTTAATAATAAAGCGGCTACAGATGAGTCGACGCCACCAGACATCCCCAATACAACCCGGTGTGGTTGAGCACTCATTTATGGTTCACTCCTTATAGAGGAAAAGTGTATTCACGATCCTTTTTTCGATAGAACCAGTATATCACACTCGGACTTAGACCATGAAGTTAAGGGCATCTAGCCATTTATCGTTAGGATATAAATCGGCCAAAGTGTGATGTTGCCCGATCTATGAATTTAGATATGTAAGGACATATAAAAAGAACGATCACCAGCCTTTCCATAGACTGGTGATCGCCTTTTTTATACGGCAACTGAGCTCTTTTGTGCTTCCAAGATTTCTTTGGCGCCTGGTAGGTCATCAAACCACGAAGCATCGTCTGGGCATTCAAGTTTCATAAAGTGACCATAGTAATCAGGATGACGTGCTTGATGGTATTTGAGGTAGATATGGTCTCCTTCAACAGCCAAAATTTCAATTTTTCCGGAGGAATGGCTCATCACGTGGCGGACCCGTTTTCCAAGTCCGGAAGTTAATTTTTTCGCTTGTTCGATAATCGGGTACACTTCTTTAAAGGTGAGAACAAAGCTAGCGTTACCCGCTACAGGTCGGTTCTGGAAGAAGTAGTAGGGTGTTACTCCTGCCCAGGATAGTTTATCAAGCAATTCTCCTAGAACAGCGGGATCATCATTAATTCCTCGCAATACCGGTGTTTGGTTAATCAGGATGACACCAGCTTTTTGTAGAGCTTTGATCGCTCGATAAGCGTGTTCAGTAAGTTCACGGGGGTGATTAAAGTGGGCCATGACATAGATACGAGCATCAGGCTTGGAAAACTCAGCTAGAGTTTCTAATAGCTCTTCATCTTCGTAAATGCGCATAGGGTTAAAAGCAGGTAGCTTTGATCCGAAACGAATGATTTTTACATGGGGGATAGAACGTAATTTAGTGAGAATCTCCCTGATTTTCCGCGTGCCTAGGATTAAAGAATCACCGCCTGTTAGTAGTACGTTGTTAATCTGGGGATTCTTAGAGATATATTCTAATCCAGGTGTAATATCGAGGGAAGTTTCTTTTACATCATGACGGAAGAGACGTTTGCGGAAACAGAAACGGCAATAAGCCCCGCATACTTCGGAAACCAGTAAGAGTGCTGTGGTAGTATATTTGTGCTGACAACCAGGTGCGACATAGTTGGTGTGTTCATCCGAAGCATCCCAACGGCCGTATTCATCGAGTTCTGCCTCATTGGGAATAATAAGCTTTTTGATCGGATCCTCTGGATCGTCCCAGTTGATTAAAGAGAGGTAGTAATCATTCACCCGGAAAACAAACTTGTCAGTGATTGGTTTTAGCTTTTTTCGTTCTTCTTCCGGTATGGCATCAATCTTTTCGATATCCGTAATATAACGTGGACGTGCCATAGTAAAAACCCTCCTTCATTACATATGGTAGTTAATCTGAAAAAAGGCTTTATATATAATTTTCAAAAAAAGTTACCCGGCTGAATAACGGTATAAATGCAGCTCTTATTTACTCATTTTTTTAACAAATACTTTTTAATGATTTATAATTATTATATACAAAAGACACCTCTAATTTCAAGGATGAATAAAATACTCCATTTGACTGGGGTGAATGATTATATTCGATCATTTCCTAAACTATGATTTTTTAATTTTACATCGATCGATTTGTAAAAGTGGCTTAAAGTGAATTGGTAAAGTGAACTTACTGTACTCTTTTTTGTACTGATTTTTGGATAAATGAACTCTTTTGATTGCCAAATGAGGAGTAACCGATTATGATAGAGAGTAAGTATTTATTTCTGGATGAAGACGACCCAGCGTGGATAAGGTTGATACTTGGGCTTTGAATAAATATAAAGAGAGCTTACTAGGAGGCGGTCTGTGTGTGGGTCGAAATTGGGCTTCAGTTAAAGAAAGCACGCGAAGCACTCGGCCTTTCTTTCGACGATTTGCAGGATAAGACACGTGTCCCAAAATCATATTTGCAAGCCCTTGAAAACGGTGAGTTTAATAAGCTTCCCGGGCCATTTTATGTTCGTTCCTATCTTCGTGCCTTTGCGGAACAAGTAGGGCTTGAACCAACCACACTTTTGAGAAAGTACCGGTTGTCGATCACTGAAAATGCTTCCGATAAAAACAATCAAGGGAAGTCTATTGGACAAGCAACTGGACAACTGTCACAGATGAGAGACTCACAGACCGGACATTTGCCACAAGTTACCGGACGAATGCAGCAAACGACCGGGCACTTGCCGCAAGTTTCCGGGAGTTTAAAGCAGAATACCGGGTACTTGCCGCAAGTGACCGGCCGCCATTATACACAACAGACAATGCAGATGCCGGTACTGATGGGACGGGCTGTTCACGAGGATAACCAAACTAGCCAAAGTGGAGTAGAGGTAGAGTGGCATTCAGGTCGTTACCAAAAGGTAGACAGGCAAAAAGAGTCTGTAAGTCGGGATACAGGAATCTATACCACTCAAAGACTTTCCAGACAGCCGACGGGAAAACAAGTGCTGGGTGCTTTGGGGGAACACTCTGCTGTCCAACCAAGAGAGCAAGGAATGACAGCAGGAATACAGCAGAATAGTAAAGAATTTGAAATGAAATCATTACCTGCACGATCCAGTAAAAGAAATATAGGAGATATTCGGGCTGAATCCCAGCTGAGCAGAACGGAAGCTGCTGCTGCTCGAGAAACAGCACCAGTTTCATTGAACGACCAACAAAATAGTTTATTGCCAGCTCCAGTGGAAACGGGTCTGAGTCGACGCCATTCTAGTCGTCATAGGAAGGTACAGTCTGGAAAGATCGGACCTATTTCAAAAAAAATGCTGACATGGGTTGCTGCGGCGGCTGTGCTCATTCCTGTTGGAGTTTGGGGTGGAACTACTATTTTTGGGGACAAGCCTAGATCGGAAACTGCTCATAGCCAAGAAAATCAAAGTGTGAAAGAAGAGGCGAAAAAAGAACCTGGTAAACCAGAACTTTCCTCGAAACAACCAAAGGTAAAATTGGTAAGTGAGAAAAGTGGAGTGGCTTCATATCAGTTGATCGAGCCAGGGGAGGTTGTTGTTGAGATTTCACCAAATGGGGTTTGTTGGGTTCAGATTCAAGATGGTAGTAAAAATGTATTAAAAGATGACACACTAAGAGCTGGTTACAAGCCAATCGTTTATCAACATCCTCAAGATATGAATACCGATCTGGTGATTGTATTAGGAGCCCCAGAAAATGTTAAGGTCAAATTAAACGGTCAATCAATTAAACCAACCCAGAAAATCCGTATTAGTCAACAATAATAAAGAAATAAGGGTACCGAGGTGCTAAATTTGCCGAACTTCCCGGTATCCCTTCTCTTCGGCGATTACTATTCAGACTTTTATGATAGGTGGGACACTTTATCCCTGCCAATACCACATGCCTAGAACAAAAATTAGCCCTAATGAAAGACCAGCGATCATAAACATGGCTGGAAAAGCACGTTCTCGTTTTTCATCCAGATGCATAAAGGTGTACAGTTGAACAAACACCTGAATTCCGGCTAAAACAAGAATTAAAGGAATTGCCGTATTGGTAGAGATTATGTCAGTGCCAATCGCAATAAATGCAATAGCTGTAAGAACGATTAAAATAAGAAAGGCACGTAATTGTTTTGCTTTACCGTTTCGATGAGCAGCTGCCTTTGGTTTTTCTTTTTTTATGGAATCCACGTATATTCTCCCCTTAGAAAATCCTTTCTTTAAGTATGCTTCAATCCCCTCAGAATTACTCAGAAAGAGGTGTTATGAGTTGATAAAAAAGAGGGTTATCTATGCTGTTTTGATCCCTCTTATCTTGATCGCCTCCTGTTCCCAATCTGATTCACCCGTCCGTGAACAAAAACCGGATCCTGTTCCTGATGTTTCTGAAAAAGTAGATGAAGGAGTGACGGTCCTAGTACGTAATTTAAAGGTGCCTTGGTCGATTGTGGCCGATGGAGATACTTTTTATGTGAGTGAGCGAGCAGGGAATATTGTTAAAATTAAAGGCGGAAAGGTAACCAGGCAAAAAGTGTTTCTAACCGAACCAGTCCTTCACTATGGTGAAGGTGGTTTTTTAGGCTTAGCACTGGATCCTGATTTTAAGAAGAATATGCGTGCTTATGCTTACCATACCTACCGAAAAAATGGAACGATATATAATCGGGTGGTTCAATTAGAGGAGACAGAGGAAGGTTGGAAGGAACGGAAGATTTTGCTGGATCGCATACCTGGTGCAGTGATTCATAATGGAGGAAGAATTAAGATCGGTCCAGACAAAAAGTTGTATGTTACAACAGGAGATGCTAATAATGTAGATAATGCACAAAAAAAGAATAATTTAGCAGGGAAAATTCTCCGAATGGAGTTAGATGGAAAGATTCCCGATGATAATCCGATCCCTGGCTCTTACATTTATTCATTGGGACATCGAAATCCGCAGGGATTAACTTGGTCAGAAGATGGTACATTGTATAGTGCAGAGCATGGTCCAACAGGCAATCCCCGCGGACATGATGAAATCAACCGAATTGTACCTGGGGGCAATTATGGATGGCCCAGAATCATTGGTGATCAAACAGACCCAGGAATGATATCTCCATTATTCCATTCAGGTGAGGACACATGGGCTCCGTCAGGCATTGTCTACCATAATCAAGTGCTTTATGTAGCTGGTTTAAAGGGGGAGGAGCTAAGAGCTTTTAACCTTGAGGACCAAAGCATGCAGGTAGTACTAACCAATGAAGGTCGGCTCCGGGATGTGATCGTCAAGGATGACTATCTTTACATTTTAACGAATAATGGAGATGGCCGTGGAAATCCAGAGAAAGACGATGACCGTTTACTTCGAGTTCATACATCCATATTTCAACAAAATGATAAGTAGGACAATCTTTGCTAAAAAATAAGTCAGCACAGTCGTGGTGTCATTCTGTATAATTGCATTGTTCTAGTGGGATAAGAAACTATAATACTCCTGATGCAGGGAGAGCGGAAGCGGGTGGAATGGGATAGGTTAACCAATTTGTAACATATGCCATTGGTAAAAAGAATCATGACCTATTTTCTTCTGAAGGAAATAGGAGTATGATAGGAAATGGTTAGGCAATCATGAACCATAGTGGAGGGAGTACTGTTGTTTTTTAACCGTTCCAAAGATCATGTTTTCTTTCAAATCTTATCCGATGCGGCAGATAATATATCTGAAGCCACAAGGTTGTTTCGCGAGAATGTAAACACCTTAGAAGAAAAAGAAAAATATGCCGAGCGTTTAAAAGAATTGGAATCCAAAGGAGATGAGTATACACATTTATTGATTCAGGAATTAAACCAGACTTTTGTTACCCCCTTAGATCGGGAAGATATGTTGCAATTGGCAGTAAAATTAGACGATGTAATGGACGGGGTGGAGTCATGTGCCTCCCGGTTTGTCATGTTTGGAGTAGAAAAATCGACTCCATACTTGGTGCAGTTTGCCGAGATCTTGGAGCGGTCATCTGAGTTCCTGAAGGAAGCATTACAAGCATTGGAAAAACGAGACTATGCGACGATTCAGCGAATTACTGTAGAGCTGAATATGCTTGAAAATGAAGGTGATCGTGTACTCCGAGAATCGATTACTACCCTCTTTAAAAATCCAACGGATCCAGTCCACTTGCTTCGTATGAAGGAAATCTATGAAAAACTGGAGATGGCGACGGATACAGTAGAAGATTTGGCCGATGTGCTGGAGAGTGTGATTATGAAATATGCTTGATCCGCTGTGGCTGGTCGTATTAGTCGTTACATTGGCTCTTATATTTGATTTTACAAATGGCTGGAATGATTCAGCCAACGCGATTGCAACTGTAATAGGCACACGGACTCTGACACCGGTAAAGGCTGTTCTATTAGCAGCAGTGCTAAACCTTGCCGGAGCATTCTTTTCTACTGCTGTCGCTAAAACGATTGGTGAAGATATTGTTAATCCAGAAATGATTACTCAACTGGTGATTGTGGCCACTCTCATTTCGGCCATCACTTGGAATACTGTGTGTACTCTTTTGGGGCTTCCCATCAGTGCTTCCCATGGTTTATTTGGATCATTAATCGGATCAGCAGTTGCTTTTAATGGCTTTGCCGTTTTACAGGTAAAAGGGATCATCATTATTCTAATCGCGATGTTTGTATCCCCATTGCTTGGAGGTATTCTCGGTTATCTCCTTATGAAAGGGATTCGAGGCTGGTTTCGCAATCATACACCTTCAAAAGTAAAACGGTTGTTTCGTCCATTACAAGTCATTTCTGCCGCGTTTATGGCTTTTAGTCATGGAACCTCTGATGCCCAGAAGGCGATGGGAATCATCGTCATGTCCCTAGGAGCTGGCGGTTATTGGGCTGGAGGAGATATTCCATTCTGGGTAATTTTATCTGCTGGACTTGCGATGGCGGCTGGAACTGCTCTAGGTGGTTGGCGAGTAATCCGTACCATGGGAATACGCCTAAGTAAACTGGAGACGCCCCATGGGTTTGCGGCAGAAACATCGGCAGCTCTTCTATTAACCACTATAGCGAAGATTGGTGTACCTGTAAGTACAACACATACAATTACAGGATCAATTGTAGGAGTTGGAGCTGCTGAAAGGTTACGTGGCGTGCGCTGGGGAATTGCCGGAAAAATCATGTATGCTTGGATTTTTACATTACCTGGTACTGCACTGATGAGCTTTTTAATTTATAAAGTATTAAGCATTTTTGAGAATTCATTATAAGGATTTATAGATTATTTTTATGAACCTGCGGGAAAACCGCAGGTTTTTCAATTGAAAAAATTGCAGTCAATAAGGAACTATTCCCTAGTGACTGAGTGGTGATTTAGAGAATAATAAATGCTGGGCAATGGAATGCCCAGCAATAGTGACACAGATAGTGCATTGGAAAGCAGGGTGAATTTCTCTTTTTATGGTTATCCCCTTACATTGGAACGGGCGGGGGGACCCGGATTGGGTTTTGGTTTAACGGGATCTGTCACATGCTTATCAACAATTTGATGGATTTCTCCGATCTCTTCAGGTGATAGGTGCCACCCAAGGGAACCTATGGCCTCTTTCAGTTGTTCTGGTCGACGAACACCCCACAAAGCAGTCGTAACTCCCTCTTGATCGAGGGCCCATCGGATCGCTAGTTGAGTAATGCTTTTCCCTTTCTCTGCTGCAAATTGCTTTAGTTCCTCTACGGCATTTAGGTACTGGATAAACTGCTCTCCCTGGAAGAGAGGATTGCGATGACGGAGGTCATCTTCAGGAAAGGTTGAGTGGGGAGTAAACTTTCCAGTCAACAATCCATGTGCCAAGGTACCCCATGTTAGGGTGCCGATCTCTTTTTCATGACAATATGCAAAGGTAGTTTCTAAAAGATGGGTTTGAAATAAGTTCAGTTGCGACTGATTGCTATGTAAAGGAGCATATTGTTGCCATTGTTCCATCTGTTCGGGAGTATAATTGCTTACTCCGATTGCTCTGATTTTCCCCTGTTCAAGTAATTGATACAGGGTTTCCGCAGTTTCTCCAATGGGTACCTCTGGATCTGGCCAATGAATCTGGTAGAGATCAATATATTCCGTACGTAAGCGGCGAAGACTATCATCAATCTCTTGTAAAATTCGTTCACGAGAGGAATTGCGCCATACTCGATTTGCCGTATCCCATTCTAACCCTGCCTTCGTAGCGATGATTACTTGGTCACGGCATTGGTGCTCAGCGATTGCTTCCCCAACAATTTCTTCTGATAGGCCAAATCCATAAACGGGAGCGGTATCGATTAGAGTGATTCCCAGGTCGATCCCATATCGGATAGCGCGAATTGCCTCTTGGCGATTGGTGCCTCCCCACATCCAACCGCCAATTGCCCAAGTTCCCAGTCCGATTCGGGGTATATTTATTTCAGACCGCCCCAATTTAGATGATTCTTCCATTTGATAACTCCTCCCCACTTTTAGTGAATTTTTTGATCGCAACCTTCGATTATAGGATCACTATTTACACTCACGTAAATATCATCCTTTATAAATCCATATATATAGCAATTTTCTAGGGTTCCTGAGCTATTACCAGTAATAACAACCCCTACTTCTGTTCCATTACGAATGATACATTCCCGAATTAAGGGATCGCTAAAGTCAGTAATCTCGATTGCTGGGTACCCTTCAAAGCCAGACAGCTCACAATTGAGGATTTTTCCTTCCCCTTGATCATCTACATAGATACCGGTTGATTGGCAATTATGGATTTTACACTTTAGTAGGAGAGGATCACTGCCACGATCAATCAGTACCGCTGGACTGCCTTTAAAATTGGAAAAAGTACATTCTTCGATTCTTCCTTTGCCATTCTCCGTGATAAATAGGCCAGGACTATCGCTATCGTGAATACTTGTACGTCGAATCAGGGGATCGCAATCGCCTTCGATGACGATTGCTGGATATCTCTCAAAGTGGTGAAGTGTACAATCTTCAATGTTTCCTTGACCATTGTTGTTAATGTAAATACCATTGGCGTGACAAGATGTAAATTCAAGCCGGCGCAGAGTGGGGTCGCTTTTATTGCTGATGATGATCGCAGGTTTTTGGAATCCAGATAAGATTCCATCCTCTAGGGTACCTTGACTCTCTTCGTCAACATAAATACCGACCCCTTTACAATCACGCAAGGTAAAGTTACGTAGTACAGGATTGCTTCCTTGATTGATTACAATAGCTGGCTGATCACCCACCTGAAAAATATCACACTTATCTAAAGTTCCGCTACTGTTTTCATCGATATAGACAGCAATTTTTTTGCACCGATAAATTTTACACTCATGGAAGGAGGGGTTTCCCTTTTCAACTACATGGATGGCTGGATTCTCCATGTCGAAAAACTCACAGGAGTCAAAGGTTCCTAATCCTTTTTCATAACAGGAAACTCCATTTCCTGAATAAACTTTTGTATGACGGAAATGAGGGTTGCTCTTATCTTTAATTGCTATGGCAGGGGAGTTATGAAAGCCTGAAAGCTCACATTCTTCAAAGGTGCCAAATCCTTCACCAGTGACAAAAATACCGGGATTTTTGCCATTTGTGATCGAACAGCGGCGAATAACAGGATCACCTTGCTTTTCAATCACAATTGCTGGGCTGTCCTCAAAATTGTAGATCTGGCAATCTTCAAAGGTTCCCTGTCCTTTGTCATCAATATAGATGCTATTTGATTTTAAGTCATAGATCTGACAGTGGCGAACCTGTGGGTTTCCTTTCTGAGAAATGCGGATCGCCGGCATATTCATTTGAAAGAGCTGGGAGTTTTCAATGACCCCATGCC
>CALJVA010000129.1 GCA_937975135.1 uncultured Thermoactinomycetaceae bacterium
ATAGGTCTTATTTTTCTATCGATAGGAACATTCTTCATTACGAGTCCTTGTTTTTCCAATTCTTCAAACAAACCGGTATCTGTGCACGCATTGTGTACAGTATGTTTTTCAGAGAGAGCATCTATCAAAGGTTTAAGTAAAGCACTTACTGACGTATCAACAGCACAAATTTGCAATATCTTCAAAATTACATCACAACCTCAAACACAATTTCAACTACAGTCTCCACAACTTTAACCCATTCGGACAACTGGTTACGTCTAACGCACTTTTTATATCAGCAATAATTCCATTGTCACTGTTCAGTAGTGGAATGATGCCATTCCAGCCCATGTCCACATACTCTTTATGAGGGACAGCTAATACCACAGCGTCTGCCGGTTTTAACTCGTCGATTGATGTCATCTCAAGGTTATATATCTTTCTCACCTCTTCCGGATTAGCTAAAACGTCTGAAATTTGGACACTCACTCCAAAATCTTTCAATTCATTTATGATATCTATCACTTTTGTGTTCCGGATGTCCCCAACATTTTCCTTAAAGGTCAATCCGAGAACTGTGACCCGTGAACCTTGGATCGTTATCCCGTTCAATATCATTTGCTTAATAAGAGACGTGGCAACAAAATGGCCCATACCATCGTTAATTCGTCTTCCGGCCAAAATAACTTGCGGTTGATAACCGATCTGCTCTGCTTTATACGTTAGATAATAAGGATCAACACCAATACAATGGCCCCCGACAAGACCAGGGGTAAATGGAAGGAAATTCCATTTGGTCCTTGCCGCTTCAAGCACCTCATGTGTATCGATGCCAAGACGTTCAAATATTATGGAAAGTTCATTCATTAGAGCGATATTCAGGTCTCGTTGGGTATTCTCAATCACCTTCGCGGCTTCCGCCACTTTGATAGAAGGCGACCGGTAAATTCCCGCTTTAACCACCATCCCATACACATCGGCAATAATGGACAACGTATCTTCATCTTGACCAGCAACTACTTTGACGATGTTTTCAAATGTATGTTCTTTATCACCCGGATTAATTCGCTCCGGAGAATAACCGACAAAGAAATCATGCCCTGATCGTAATCCTGAATACTTCTCCAGTACCGGAATACAAACTTCTTCAGTTGCCCCAGGATAAACAGTTGATTCATAGACAACAATGGTATTTTTTTGTAAGTGGCGTCCGACCGTCTCTGATGCCATGATGAGAGGCGTTAAATCTGGCTGCCTCGCTTTATCGATTGGAGTCGGGACTGCTACGATGATAAAATCACATTCCTTTAATTTGGACGGATCATCGGTTGGAATTATTTGACTTCCCTTTAGTTCGTCTTCTGTTACTTCTCCTGTCTCATCGATACCTTTCTGTAACAATTCAACCCTTTTCGGGTTAATATCGTAGCCGATCACCTGCTGTACTTTTCCAAAAGCTACTGCTACCGGCAACCCAACATAGCCTAATCCAACAACCCCTATTCGCCTTGCCAAAAATGTCCACTCCCAAATTTATGCTAAATTCTCACGATACCATTGGATCGATCGCTGAAGTCCTTCTTCGACGAAAATCTGCGGCTTGTAACCGAGATAGTTAACTGCTTGCTGAATATCTGCCAAACTGTGCTTAACATCTCCCGGTCTAGGTGCATCATAAATTGGTTCAATATCTACTTCTAATAGTCTGCATAATATGCTGTACAGTTGATTTAACGTGATCCTCTCATTACAAGCAATGTTGAATACTTTACCACACGCTTCCGAAGTGGAAAAACAGGCTTTTAAGTTTGCATCCACTACATTATCAATATATGTAAAATCTCTTGTTTGCTCTCCATCACCGTAAATCGTTGGCCTTTTATGATTTAGTAAAGCTTTGACAAACTTCGGAATGACAGCTGCGTACTGTGACTCTGGGTCTTGTTTCGGTCCAAAGACGTTAAAGTAACGAAGCGAAACAGTCTCAAGACCGTACACCTTATAGAACACTTCGGCATAGTATTCAAGAACGAGCTTAGATACAGCATATGGTGATAGGGGCGATGGCTTCATCGTCTCCACTTTCGGAAGGACTTTTGTGTCTCCATAAGCAGAAGATGAGGCTGCTAAAACAATCCGACTAACGTCATTATCTCTTGCTGCAATTAACATGTTGAGTGTCCCGTTGACGTTGCTTTCATGGGTCGTTAACGGATCTTTCACTGACCGTGGAACAGAACCTAAAGCAGCTTGGTGTAACACGTAATCCACTTGCTTTGTTACTCGATAACACGTTTCTATATTTCGAATATCCCCTTCGATCAGTTCAATATCGTTTATAAACTCCGATAGATTTTCTCTTTTCCCTGTAGAAAAGTTGTCTAACACTCTAACTTCATGGTTTTCTTCTAATAAAGCACTTACTAAATTAGAGCCAATGAAGCCTGCACCGCCTGTTACTAGAAATTTCGCCATCCCTATCCCCCAAACTTTAAACTATGCTTAAGTAAAGATTTTCATATTGACCCACTACTTTATTTATTTCAAAGTTTGATTTAACCCTTTCCCTTGCCTTTTTTCCCAACATTAATCTCTCTTCCATTGGTAAAGATAATATGTCACTCAAAGCATTAGCTAGCGCCAATGGATTTTTCTTTGGTACAACTTTCCCGGTGTTTCCGACGATGTAGGCAGCATCTCCTACATCTGTTACAACACAAGGTACTTCGCACGCCATAGCCTCACCGACTACATTTGGAAAAGCTTCTCCACTAGAGGAGAGTGCTAATACATCGAGAGCCGACATAATATTTGGAATATCTTTTCTCATCCCTAATAGATGAA
>CALJVA010000130.1 GCA_937975135.1 uncultured Thermoactinomycetaceae bacterium
ACCCCTGGCGCTTTTCTTGCGAAAAGAGCCAGGGGGTTTGTCATCAATCTCCCCGCCTATTATAGGCGGGCTAAATTTATAATGGATTATTACAAGGTATTGGTTTGCAATTCAGTTCTCGATGCCATAAGAGCAAAATTTTATACTTTCCATAACCTTTCATTTTCCCGTTTCCCCTT
The DNA here is from genome assembly GCA_937975135.1 of uncultured Thermoactinomycetaceae bacterium. Classification (GTDB taxonomy): domain Bacteria; phylum Bacillota; class Bacilli; order Thermoactinomycetales; family CALJVA01; genus CALJVA01. The sequence continues at coordinate 180 of CALJVA010000130.1, forward strand.
TATGATCCTTTCCTTACGACCATAAATAAGATAGATGCCATATGGATAACTCATTTCGCGAATAAACATTAAAGTTTTATATATATATATATCGTCGAAAAAGTATCGATCATGATTTGCGTCGTTTGTGCTCTTCACCTCCATTACCACTAAATATTCTTCCCGGTACGTGAATAAGGAAATCCGGAGTAACATCTTTGCGAATCGCAGGGTGACCTTTTCTAGCGAACTCCCCATTTAACACATAATTGAAGTTTTCATCCAGAAAAACCCGCAATTGATGATAAAGTTCATAGCAATAAACACGCTCCCGATAAACCGCTTCTTCATTTCCGTAAACAGGAAGATAAAAGTAATTTTTTTGGATTTTTTCGCATGCTTTATTCAGCCCTAATTAAAAACTCCTGTAACTTCCTCTTCGAATCGTGAGTAAAATTCACATCAATTCTCCCCTTCAACAAGATCAACTGTCCTTTACTAAAAAGTAATACTATAGTACCCATTTTGGTAATACTAAATAGAGTTTCGTTGGATTTTTATTAATCATTGAATACGAAAATAATACTATAGTATTATTATAGTATTACTTTCTCGCATCCATTGAAGATAAAGTCCAGAAGAATTATCCTCTCTTGAACCACTTCCCTAATATTCACCCTGTCAGTCGATCAACCCCAAATGTTTCTGAATCAACTTTGTGAATTTCTTTATGACATCGGAATCACATACTGCTATGAAGAAGAGGGCGGAGGAGAATCCCCAACCCGTATCATTCATCTTTATATATCCATCCACAACTGCTTCGATGGGTCCTTGGCACTTTCAAAAGTATCTTTTAGCTTTTTAACCCTGCCTTCCCGACGAAGTTCATGCAATAAATCCAACACTTCATTGATCTCATAGTCTTTTCCTATTCGTTCCTTCAAAGCGTCCCTGATACTCCCGGTTGTAGGGACTGTACCTGTGTTGTCTTCTTGGATAATTTTCAAAATCTCCTTTTTGATCTCTTCTTTATGTTTTGCTTCTTTCTCCTTTTTAGCTTCACCTGTAGCGATGCGTTTTAGTTTTGGAACGACGAATCCGTTAGTAAAGACAGAAACCAACCAACCGATTACGGCTCCAAAAGCAGCTCCACCAAAAAACGATTGCAGATCCACTTCAATCCCTCCTTTGGGTTACTTACTACAGTTGTGCAAATTCTTTTCTTCATAATTCATGATACAACTGATCACTTCCTGTTTCGTGTCACGATCGTTTGTTCGGGGGTAATGAATATCAATGGTGATTAGCTAAGAATAGAGTCAATCAAAAAGAGACCAACTGGGAATTGACGAAGGTGTTATAAAAAACCTGAGGGTGATGTCACGTGAAGTTCACCACCTAAGACAAGAATCACCCCTCATTGAACATTTTCGCAAGCTAGGTCACCAAATCGAATTGTAATACACGAAAGCGTCTTTTTTCTTGCCAATAGAATAAGGGCGTGGTAATCCCGCCCCAGTATGTTACAGCCGAACCACACAAACCAAGTGAAGCAGTTGGGGTTTCTATAGCCAGTCAGTTGTATATGCAAGTACATATCAAGTCCTTAGATGCTGTCATCTAATTCTCCCTCAGGTTCCCCGTCATCTAAAGGTTTCATAATTTCCATAAACCTACTAATTGACCTTCAGAATAACCTCGTTCATTCATAAATTTCTCAATCTCGAACGTATGAGGAAATTCCTCAACAAATTCTCTAATAAGATTGTCCAACAGATAGTCTCCCATTTCTTCGCCATATTTGGTTAGACACAACCTGTACCACTCAATAAGATTTGTTTCCGTAACAATACCTTGTATCCTGTTGCTCCATCCAAGCTGGTTCAAAATTGACTCTATTACTCCGGCTTCACACGCTTTGCATACGATAACAATTTGATCCGCATCAATTGAACCAGCAATCTCCTCCGAAACCTCTTCCGTCAGAGATAGGTGTTTTACCTGGATCGCCGGGCCAAAATTACTCCACATATCTAGACCCCGATCTGCGGCGTTAGTTACACCGACCCGATAAACATTTGCCTTTACGACCTTAGATAAGGAATTGTGATCGATTCCCAGTACCATTTTGGTAAAGTGACTAAAGTCCTTAAGTAGCTCTTCATTAGTATTGGTGATCTTTAATTCAACCTCTACACCAAGCTGCCTAATTATTGTATAGAACAACGAATACACGGTTATCTCATATATCTTGTCAATACTTTTCTTTAGTTCCTCTTGGTTTTCAAATAGACTTATAAAATACTGAAGATCAAATGTGTTTTTGTTGCATTTTTGTAAGTAATTGTAAACATTCATAATCAAGTTTAATCGCTGCTTAAACCTATGATAAATATACGACTCAACTACACCATTTTTATTGTTGTTTTCTTCTGCCAAAACGGATAAAACGGTTGGGGGGATAGCATTCGACTCAAACAAGTTATCCTGGAACCTAGCACTTGACGTTGATACCCGTCCAACTAGTCTCTTGGTAACCTCATCTCTCCATCTTCTACTTTTCGTTCGATATGTATTTAGATCTAATGGATCTATATCATCTTTTCGGGTTCGATAAGCATAAAGGATCTCAGCGATTTGAATAGGTTTATACATATGAGTTCTTTGTTTTTTGATGTGAGCATCCAACTTAGCTTTAGCGTCTTCAATTGACATAGCCACAGTAATGAGCCCCCTATTAGAATGTTAGTTCGAGCACTAGTTGTTCATACTTCTCCTGTTGATTAACTGGACGCTTTTTCTTCTCAGTAGGATTGTACATAGCGCGCAACATTTCTTTTGCTACTGCCCTGATAACTGGGATAGCTACACTATTTCCAGTTTGCTTCCGAATTTGTTGGTCAGAAACAACTATCTTAAAGTCCTCTGGAAAGCCTTGAAGACGAAGCATTTCTCGGGGCGTTAATCGACGAACTCCATTGACAAGCAAATAATTATACGATGCCCCGGCGCGCAATGCGCATGAGTATTCGTGCACACCAATATTCCCCGATTTATTCTCATGCCAAATAGAAGGCTTAGGAATATCTTTCCCTTTTACCTTCTGCATTCTTCTCGCAATTATGTCATCTGAAGCCCAATACTTTTTATCAACTTCGTCGTCTTTTTCCAGAATATCACTGAGTGTAATTTTGGGCCCATCACCCTTTTTGGGCATTTCGAATTCAATGTTATGATCCTTAAACCCAACAATGATAATCCTTTCTCGTTTTTGGGGTAGCCCGAAATCAAGTGCGTTCAAAATATCGTAATACACCTTGTAACCAAGTTTGTTTTGCAAAACATCAAGAATAATTTTCAGTGTCCTGCCTTTATCGTGGGTCTTTAATTGCCTTACGTTTTCAAGCAGAAATGCATTAGGTCTTTTTGATTGAAGTATCCTTTCGATCTCAAAAAACAGAGTCCCTCGTGTATCAGCAAAACCTTGCATTTTCCCTATGATTGAAAAGGCTTGACAAGGGAATCCCGCAAGAAGAATATCATGATCAGGAATCTGGTCATTCTTTATCTTACGTATATCTCCAGCCGGTTTTTCACCAAAATTGGCGTAATACATCATCTGACAGTACTTATCTATCTCTGAACTAAAAACGCATCTTCCTCCAAGTTCTTCAAAGGGAATCCTAATCCCTCCGATACCAGCAAATAGGTCAATAAATGTGAAGTCGTATTTCACTATATACCCCCCCACTAAGCTTGGTCTTCATTTTTGTTTTTCCGTAATTGAGGCATATATATACCTAGTTGCCGAGCTTTTAAGTAAACAGCATATCGGGAACGACCAAGTTCTTTAGCGATCTCTCCCGTAGTAAGCTTATCTATATTTTCCTTCAAAAATTGAAGTTCCTCTTGAGACCATGCTTTTCCCGCCATAACCACAATCACCTTTATTATTCATGTAAAAGTTTGAGAACGGGCGGATCGGTCGTAATCAGTAAACATCAACACCTATCATGTTATTTAAGCAGATTACTTAAGAGTGGACAAGTAGTGTTCCTTTATCTCGATTCATCCTCATTATTCTTTACTTCGTCCTTATGGATCCTAAATCCTCTTTTACAGATTAGGTCACAGAATGCCACTCATGTTTCCAGGCAGAGAGGCGACAATTTTTCTTTTTTTCTTGCCAATGAAAGAACATTGATGAACAATAATTAACAGAGATGAGTTCAACACCATCTGATAAACCCAAGACATAAAAGTGCCTCGCCTCCCCAAAATGTTCATTACCTTGGCCATCCAAGCGGTTATTCTCGTCCTTCCCGAAAAAATAAAGAAATAATGCCGGAATGATCAAAATGGAGGAATTGGTATGGCTGATAATGTTCCAAAAGAATTGAGAACCAAGACGATGAGAGCAATACGCTCAGAGAAAACCAAATTAGAAGAAATCGTATCAAAAGAGTTGTGGAATAGAGGAATCCGGTTTCGTAAGAACGTTAATAGTCTTTATGGGAAACCAGATATCGCAATAAAGAAATATCGTGTTGTTATTTTTATCGATTCATGCTTTTGGCATGGCTGTGAACTACATTGCCGATTACCAAAAAGCAACAAAGAATACTGGGTGAATAAAATTAATCGCAACAAGCAAAGAGACAAAGAGGTAACCAATTATTATCAAAACCTTGATTGGACCATTTTAAGAATCTGGGAACACGAATTAAAGGAAAATTTTCAGGAAGTAATTGAAAAAATTGTAAAGATTGTAG
>CALJVA010000131.1 GCA_937975135.1 uncultured Thermoactinomycetaceae bacterium
CCATCGTCTTTCCGCCAACGACTTCTTTCGGATTGTAGTGTTTAAACGCAAGCGGGTTGTCTGACTCCGGCCCTTCGTACTGAACCTTCGATATGTTCTTGAAGTATGACATTTTAATCTCCTCCTTATTTTTACTATACAAATGTATTTTTCTTCTAAAGCGGAAGATTAGCATTATCCTTTAAGAATACAGGTATATAATCCAGTGGCGCATCACAATTAATATATTGTCCTCCTTCAAAAACATTCCCAGTATTAGTATCTTTCCATTGAACACCTTCAGGTAAATAGACTCTCCTCGATCGCGCTCCTTCATAAAGAATCGGAGCTACGAGTAAATCAGGGCCAAACATGTATTCATCGTCGATTTCCCATGCCTCTTGATCGTCAGGAAAATCGTAAAACAATGGGCGCATTGGCGGGGTGCCTTTTTTGTGGGCAGCTTCCATAAGTTTTTTAATGTAAGGACGCAACTTTTCCCGTATTAGTATATATTTTTTAAAGATTTCGTACGCTTCTTCACCGTAACTCCATACTTCATTATCCGCACCACTTTTACACATGCCTCCTCCACTGCTCGCTAATGGCTCAGAATGCGGCTCACGATCTCCATGAAGACGAAATACTGGGCAAAAGGCTCCATATTGGAACCAACGAATGATACATTCCCTGAAACTTGCATCATCAGGGTAACCGCCGTGGAACCCACCAATATCGGTCGTCCACCAAGGAATTCCAGCTATTCCCATATTCAATCCAATCCTAACCTGGTTTCTCAACGATTTGAAACTGGAGTCGATATCCCCTGACCAGATAAGTACCCCATAACGCTGACTTCCGGCCCAAGCAGTCCTAACCAAATTAATAACATTTTTTTGTCCTGCCTCGGTCATCCCGTCATAAAATGCTTTTGCATACATCACGGGATAAATGTTTCCAACCTGCAAATTAGATCCTATATAATAGCGGTAATTATCAAAGTCATATACTGAGTACTCAGGTTCAGCCTCATCAAGCCAAAAAATACGAATTCCCCTATCGTAATAATTTCTTTTAACCTTATTCCATACAAAGTCACGTGCATCTGGATTTGTCGGATCAAAGAATACTGTTTCCCCTAGAAAATCCATTGTTGTGCGTATGCCTCTTTCAGTTCGCACCAAGTACCCTTTACGAAGCATTTCCTGGTAGTTCTCACTTAATTTATCAACAGTTGGCCAAATTGAAACCATTAACTCAATGCCCATATCTTTCAATTCTTTAATCATGGTATCTGGGTCTGGCCAATAATTTTGATCAAATTTCCAATCACCTTGATTTGGCCAATGAAAGTAATCAATGACTATGACAGAAATAGGGATCCCTCTACGCTTGTACTCACGAGCCACTTCTAACAGTTCTTGTTGAGTCTGATAGCGTAATTTAGACTGCCAAAATCCCATGGCATATTCAGGCATCATCGGAACAGTCCCTGTCACTTTAGCATAATTTTCCTCTATTTCGGCAGGTGTATCTCCTGCTGTTATCCAGTAATCTAGCTGCTTAGTTGAATGGACGCTCCATTCTGTTATGTTTTTACCAAATGTTACCTTTCCTATTGCAGGATTATTCCAAAGAAAACCGTACCCGAGATTTGATAAAGCAAAGGGGACACTTGCCTGTGAGTTTCTGTGAGCAAGCTCAAGCGTACAACCTTTAAGATCTAACTGCGGCTGCTGATATTGTCCCATACCAAAAATCTTCTCATCAGGATCTGATTCGAACCGTAATGTTAATTGATAATCACCACCAAGAATCGGCCTAAATTCTCGAGAATCAATATTCAATGCGCTCTTAAATTCATTCACATCATCGCGTTTCTCGCGTTTACGCACGTATTCCTCCAATAAAATTTTTCCTTTTTGATTATAAAACGTAATTTTCCCCGAATCTGTAATTTCTGCCCGGATTTTTCCATTTACAATAAAAGCTTTTTTATCCCCTATCGATATTTTGACCTTACACGCTTCTTGTGGCAACAACGCCCAGTCTTTATCCTGCATTGAAGCCATATGTGTTGCACGTATACGAAGGCTGTTTTCACCCCACGGCTCGATCCATAATTTTTCACTATCATATTCCCTTATTAACCGTTCCCCTACTCTCCTAAAAATTCCACTCAATATAATCCCCTCCTATATGTTAATTCAATAAGTTTAAGCTATTTTTCAGATCCAGCAATAATCCCACTAACAATATATTTCTGTTGCAAGATAAACAATACAATAATAGGTAAAGTAGCTATCGATCCAACAGCCATTAAGCTTCCATAATCCGTTCCATATTGTCCAATGAAATTCGTTATACCCAACGTGACTGGCCTCATACTATCATCAGAGACAATGGTCAGGGCAAATATGAGGTCTCCCCACGCGAATAAAAAACTAAAAGTCATGACAGTTAATAAAGTTGGTGTAGTTAACGGCAAGACCACTCTAATAAATGCTGTAAATCGGTTACACCCGTCTATAAGCGCAGCTTCCTCCAACCCCTTCGGGATAGATAGAAAAAACGCATGTTTTTGGTGGCTCCGTAATACCTGCTTCTTCAAACATATCTTTATTGTAAAAGAGAGCTAAGGCATTGCTATTGTTCGGAACACCATAATTTTTACCTTCATAGATCGTCGAATTCCAAGCGCCTTCATAATATTGGTCAGCTTCTCCCCATTCTTCAATCTCTTTTGTAATATCAGCAAATGCACCTGCAGCAGCAAATGCCTGATGATCAGGATTATCTATCACAACGATATCTGGCAATTCGTTTCCGGCAATTCCTTGCATTAATTTCGTCTTTAGATCGGCATTAGGAACATATGTGCGTTTAATTTTCACATTTGGGTTTTCTTCTTCATACTTTTTTATGAGTTCTATTTGGGCTTTACCATGTGCTGCATCTGGCTCATAGTAATCCCACAAAGTTAGTGTTATTACTTCACTTTCTTTATTACCTTCATTTTCACTAGATGTTCCCTGGTCGTCCCCACCGCCATTGCTACATCCAGTGAATATTGAAAGAACCAACACAGCAATTAGACTTAGTTTTGTAAAAAATTTCATAGTTCATCCTCCCCTTAACATTTTATTTATTTACATATTTTTATATTTTTTCATTCTAATATCAGCTGTAATAGCATGCCCAGTCATGCGTTCTGCTAAAGCTTGTCTGGACGCAATTGGTGCAATAAAGGCGCTTCCTTCCTTTGTAAGTCGTTGATAAGTCAATGTCTTAATAAATTTACCTACCCATAAACCACCTGTATAGCGCGAAGCGCGCATTGTAGGTAAAATGTGATTTGTGCCGATCGCTTTATCAGAACTGACCGGCGTCAAAATCACAAGCGTCCACCCGGTGACATCTGACGACTGTCTC
>CALJVA010000132.1 GCA_937975135.1 uncultured Thermoactinomycetaceae bacterium
ACGAATGGGATGCCGGAGATAACGTATGGGTCAAGAATGAGTCGATTTACCAGAAATGAGTCGGGGATAGAAAGGGGATGGAAATGTCCCGATATATTCGAATTGACGGGGTAATTGATATGATGAACAATCAAATGTCCAATGACGAGTTTTGGGACAGGTTCATTGTTTGGATCGAACAGAATGGATGGGCATTTGGGGGTCCGACAGATGAGTGCGAGGAAAAGGAAGGAGGAGCTTAAAGCCCTTCAACAGTCACAAACCAATGTTCGCGCATCTTTCAGAAGCTTTTTGGTGATCGGAAGGCCGGAGCTTTTTCCAATCACGTCCACGATGGGGGCACAATACCGCCTCACCCTCATCAACATTTCCACCTACTTATGGAAACCGTGAGGATTTAGGGCTTGCGGTTAACGAGCCTGAATTTTTTTGGTTTTAAATCGAACATACGTTCCAAAAGGGAGAAAAGGCAGATGTCAGAAGCAAGTTGTCGGAAATGTGGATGTTGTGGTATCCTTGTCCATACGTGCTCCTTACTTATAGAAAGAAAACATTAACATAAGATAAAATAATCAAGAATTAACAGGATTTTAAGAAAAAATGTAGAATTACTAGACATAGAATATTGTAAGGAGGTTTTAAGATTGAAAGGAATTAAAGTTAAGAAAAATCTGTTGGTAGCCATGTTGGTATTAGTCGTGATGACAGTTTCTTTTCCTTTGAATTCGTTTGCTGCTTCAGACGATTATTATAAGGAGTTAGGTTTTACAAAAGAAGAGGTTGAACACGCTGCGGAAGAAGCTGAGATGATTAGACCGTACTTCACGGATAATGATGGTCAAATCTCCTTTGATACGGATGCAGCACGAAAAAATGGAGTTTCTGAGGGTCTTATTAAAAGAACCGAAGCGGATTTGAGCCAGGTGAATCGGTACTTAAATGTAAGTACAAATTCAGAATTGGCCGCATGTAATGGTTTGAATTATTGGGGGTATCCTTACCTATATCTTGATTCTTGTACGGCAAACAAAGTTGCAGCTGCCTTGACTGCTGGTGCCTCTCTAAGTACATTAATAGGGCTTCTTCCTGGTGGAACACCATTAGCGGTAACGTTAGCAGTGCTTGGTGGTGTAGGTGCAGCAGCGATTAGTTACGCAAATTCCGAGGGAAACGGCGTTAAGATACTATTGGCTTTAACGGGGGGAGGAAATTTTATACCTGTTTGGGTGCGCTCACAATAATGGTTTTACGAAGGAAGGATTCAATGCTAAAGTTTTTTCAAAACATCCCTTTAAGTATATATAAATCATTGATTGTTACAGTCTCAATATTACTGTTGATCGTTAGTTTAGTAGTCTATATAAATGCTGATAATCCAACCTTAGCACGTTCACTAATGTACATTTTAATCCCTGGCTTATTGTTGCAATTTGTCTTTTTATTTGGCCTTTCTGTCAAAAGAAAAGACAAACAAGGCTGATAAACTGGATAACAAAAAATTAAAGTAAGTAAATTTATTGAAGTCTCCCGTTTATTTTTGGCGGGAGATTTTATTATCCGATTTTTATGTACATCTCTTGCTATTGTTAAGGATTAACTCCGAACAGAGTAAGCAAGGATGCCTGTTTGATCACGTAAAATTAAGTTCGCAAAAGTAAAAAGAGGAAGAGCCATCGGCAACTCCGAATAGGTAAGTGTCCAACAAAACCAATGAGGAGTTGAAAACGATGGCTTACCCAAATTCTAACGGTTCTTTTGAAAAAATGCTACTCCAATTTATGTCTGAGCAGGACCCAATGCTGTCCATGTTGCAGTGGCTTTGCGATCAAATGGTATGAGTAAAATGTTTACGGGAGGCCATTAATTAGAATATTCAGAAATATAGATTGACTAACAAAAGGACTCTCACCTTTGCTAGAATAACTTTGGCAAGAAAACCCAGGAAAGGTGGAGTCCTTATGTTACAGGATACCAATAATGTGCCGACTTTAAAAGCGATTGAGGAAGAAATTTTTCGTCAGCTCCAAAACTGTTTTCAAGCGGTCCTGCTTAAGGTTTTGGAGGACATCGACGTTTGGCTCATGGAAAACAGGGATCACAAGCGTTTTGCCTACAAGGAAAGACAAGCGAGTACCATGGATACGATGTTCGGGTCCATCACGATCAAAAGGCGAAAGTATGTAGATCGTGAGACAAACGAGCGTGTCGCCTTATTAGACCGCTATCTTCAGTTCAAAGGCCGTGAGTCCATGAGTCCCTTTTTGGCCCAACAAGCGGTCGAATGGGCGGTAAGGGGGCCTTCCTACCGTGATGCCAGAGATC
>CALJVA010000133.1 GCA_937975135.1 uncultured Thermoactinomycetaceae bacterium
CCATATGTTTCGTATCACCTCCAAGGGTAGTCCTCGTGTCCACCTTGCATAAGGGTGGAACAGAGGTGAGGTCTTTGCAGGAATATGCCGCTACTTATCAATATGGCGGGACAACAGTTCATATTGTTGCCCCTCAGATTACTGAAGAGGAAAATGAGCGAAGGTGGAAAGAGGTCTACCGGGTGATCTGGTCAATCTGGATGGCAGTCCACTCCAGGTGACCTTTTTTATATTTACCGTCCTTGTTCGATCAGACTAGTTTTTGCATATACAGTCGCAATACCTTTTCGGTTGAGGGAAATGCGAGTTCGTTCCAGGGGATTTCGTTGAAACAAAAGAAACGCCCCGCTTTGCTTTCAATGTTCACGGTAACTTCTTCAGTATTACTTATTGCTTCATAAACCAGTTGAATCATTCCTTCTTCAGGACAAGAAAATGTACTAACAATTTCATGCACTTCTACGGAAAGACCAGTTTCTTCTTTTACCTCGTTTTTTAATGTGGCAAAAAGATCATGTCCACGCTCCACGTGCCCTCCTGGAAATGCCCATAAGCCTTTGCCAGGATCTTCATTTCTTTGAAGCAGTAATACTTTGTTCTTGTCTCTATTTAAAACCACTGCAACTACAACAAGCTTCGGATCCAGGTAAAAAATAAATTGGCAATTGTGGCAGATTAACTGCGGCTGATTAGGGATATGGATATCTTCTAATGAAAAAAGATGTCCACAGCGAGGACAATATTTTAAGTCTTCTTTCTTATATCTCCATTGGTATTTAAAATAAATATCTTTATTCATCACAAAATCTCCTTGCTAATGGAGTGGTTGTTCCAAATCGAAAAAAATTTGCTCTTTACTTGATCAAAAAATGAATTTTGATCGCTTATTTTTTGTAGTGTAAATCGTGGTCGATTTTTTTCCGGAATGTAATCGGTGATTTCAAATACGATTTTTCCTGTTTCCCCATTATCATAACCAGTCATAATGTATGGGAATATTGTGGTATATGTTTTTATCTTTAGACGGGAAATGAGCTTTTGAGGTAACGATTTGCGAAGCTGATTGATCTTGCGAATTGAATTTCGTATTTCAAAATGGAAGTCTTGTCTAGCATCTTCATCAATGAACGTGAGGATACTGCTATTCTGTTGAATCCAATCGGGATCCAGAATGAGCATGTATAAATTTCCTGTTTGTAATTTTTCTCTTAAGATTTCACTGGAATCCTCGGTTAAATGAATCATTGAAGTTCCAGAAATAAAGCAATCCCCTTTTGCCTCTAGTAGGCAGTTTTTATAGTCAAAAATCCGATCAATAGCTGAATCTGTAAGTTTAATTATACCATAGTCATTGAGTGAAATTTGTCCTTTAGATGATTTTGGATTAAAAGGGTCGTAATCGGAAAGTCCCACTTTCCAGAGTGGAATTTTCAATAAATCACATAGGTGTCGGAGCGTCTGGACATTCGTTATGATCTTTTTGCCCCTTTCCACATCAGATACATAATTTAAGCTCACTCCTATGCCACCATCAGTTCTGGGCCACTTTTCAGCTAGTTCCGCTTGTGTCATATTCAACTTTTCTCTGTATTCACGAATGGTCATTCCATAGTGATATTTCATATTAACCTCACCATTTACTGTACCTACACTGTTGATTTTTATTTGCAATAATTTGTTGTTATGGTGATCCAAATAAACTTTGCATAACAATCAACTTAACTGTTTGGTATGAAAAATTAGATTAAATTCAATCCTTGAGGGTTGTTCCAATTTATACTGTTTTACATCACAATGTGAATTAAAGAAGAATGGGAGGGGTTACAATGAAAGTTTTAAGGGACTCTTTATATAACACAAACAACTCTCGGTGCCGCACTAAGCATTTGGAATATGAGAAATTGATAAGACAGACTTCCTCCTTTCGTGAGTTAAAATCGGTTATTTCTCTGGTGGCTTCTCTTCATTCTCAAACTCCTCTAACATAGCGTCTAAAAAGGCAATGATCGGTTTAACTTTTGT
>CALJVA010000134.1 GCA_937975135.1 uncultured Thermoactinomycetaceae bacterium
TTGAAGTGACTTAGTTTCAATACCTCATAGGTAAGATACAAACCTTGACCGACCTTAAAAAAGCATTCCATGGGGCTTCATGTTTCAATACCTCATAGGTAAGATACAAACCCGTATCGCCCCGCATCGGTCGCAAATCATGAGATAGTTTCAATACCTCATAGGTAAGATACAAACACAGATCACCATCAGGCGTGGGTTGCAGACGGGGGAGTTTCAATACCTCATAGGTAAGATACAAACCAGGCAAGCGTGAAGTTTATATAGCCCAGGATAGCCGGTTTCAATACCTCATAGGTAAGATACAAACCATTGGGGCATATAGACTCACATTCGCCTCTATATAGTGTTTCAATACCTCATAGGTAAGATACAAACCACTTCGACCAGCCTATATTCACCAGATGCGGCTTCAGTTTCAATACCTCATAGGTAAGATACAAACTTTTTCGTTTGCTTGTTTTGCATCAGCACCACCTTCGAGTTTCAATACCTCATAGGTAAGATACAAACCAAACGACGGAAAACCTTCACCCCAAGAGTGATGGGTTTCAATACCTCATAGGTAAGATACAAACCCTGAATTGATGGATTTTAAAGTTGCAATATATGATCGTTTCAATACCTCATAGGTAAGATACAAACTCTGGGTCTCATTCAGAGAACAACGTAGTTTTTCGAGTTTCAATACCTCATAGGTAAGATACAAACCGCTTCCAATTCCGTCTTTGTTGCGAGATCACTAGTATGTTTCAATACCTCATAGGTAAGATACAAACAAATTCATCGAATCCGATTTTATTAAAGAGAAAGTCACGTTTCAATACCTCATAGGTAAGATACAAACCATACTTTGCCCCCTTTACTTTTTTCTCTTTTTTTGTCGGTTTCAATACCTCATAGGTAAGATACAAACAATTGGACTATGGCGAAGGCGTTTATATACGTGTGGGGTTTCAATACCTCATAGGTAAGATACAAACCGGTTTGAGCAAGTTCCTGTGCAGATTGACTGACTCTGTTTCAATACCTCATAGGTAAGATACAAACGCATCAGATCGCCGTCACGCTTGATGATGGAAGTAGTTTCAATACCTCATAGGTAAGATACAAACACACCTGAACTCAAACAGTACATGGATGAGCGCGGGTTAGTTTCAATACCTCATAGGTAAGATACAAACGGGGCCGATTGAGGCTGCCGCCCGGAGTATCGATCAGAAGTTTCAATACCTCATAGGTAAGATACAAACGGCGCATAATTGTTGCTGTCCTTCAAAACCTGCTCGTGTTTCAATACCTCATAGGTAAGATACAAACCTGCCGTATGCCTATAGAGGTATGGGTAGGGGGGACGCGTTTCAATACCTCATAGGTAAGATACAAACTAGAAGCTACGACAGGAGATACCTCATGACCATTTAAAGTTTCAATACCTCATAGGTAAGATACAAACTTGATTCGAGAAGCCAGCATAACGGCATTTGAGAGAAGGTTTCAATACCTCATAGGTAAGATACAAACATACCCTGGGTATATTCCTATAATTCAGATAGGAGTAGTTTCAATACCTCATAGGTAAGATACAAACAAGACGCGTGACTGGTCATGGCTTCTGTAAAACGTGTTTCAATACCTCATAGGTAAGATACAAACTCAGGGGATTGTCTTGTCCCCTTGTGTGATGTAGGATGTTTCAATACCTCATAGGTAAGATACAAACGAATATCTCTGATCTTGTATCCTATTAGCACACCAACAGTTTCAATACCTCATAGGTAAGATACAAACTAGATAGGCAGATTAGGTCTTTAGCTGAATATCACGTGTTTCAATACCTCATAGGTAAGATACAAACTATATATAGATAGAATTTATGTGCCTGAACTAGGACGTTTCAATACCTCATAGGTAAGATACAAACTCTTTTTTAGTTGACCTTGTCTCTAAATATTTATCAGTTTCAATACCTCATAGGTAAGATACAAACCAAAAAGAGGTAGTCCCCGTCATGAAAGAACGGGGCGTTTCAATACCTCATAGGTAAGATACAAACCCCCCAAATAAAGGCTCTATATAGGCATATTCTATTTTTAACTTAATTTTCCTGCTATAAGGTTAATTTTAATGTGTAGCATTGTAAAGTCTTCACATCATGGTTTGAACAAAATAATTTCAGAAAATTTCGTGTCGTCGATCCCTAGGGTTTTTGACGCTATTGGAGGTCGACGACACTTCAGTCATAGCAAAAATTAATCAAATTCGCCGATAAAAGATCTTTTTAGAAGAGTATGGTTGTTAATAATCCATTCATATTGGTCATGCAGAAAAATGTCACAAATATAAATACAATCATCCTCTACAAAATAAAAGATCCGCTCGCTAACATTGCCAGGTTTACAACAATCCAGATCAACCCTATCACTCTGAACTTCATTGTGTAAGTGAGCAGCCCTATATTGCGGATCTCTCATTTTATCAAACAATGGATAAAATACCTTCTTCAAATATGGATCCTTCTGGAATTTTTTCTGTACAGTTTTGGAAATACGATAGCGATCTCCTTTTTGGTACCCTTCCCTTAAATAAATCAATCGTGCTAAAGCGGAAAGGGTAACAAGTCCATCTTCCCAAACCAGAACATCTTGAAATTGATTTTGCAGTTCGTATAACGATAATCCAGTTTCACGGCAAACTTCTTCTGGGGGCATATAATCATCACATAAAATCTTTATAACTGGCTCTAATGGCGTAAGCCGAGCTAAATCTAGTTTCAACGGAGCAGAAGGTAACGTGATCAGTTGATTGGAACGCTCATAAATATATTTAACCGGTACACCCTCAATCAGTCCAAGCAAAGTGACATAGGGAACCACCGCTTTAAAGCCCCCTGTTGGGTTTAAAGTTACTTTAAAAGCGCTTGGTGGATAAATGGACAAAATTTTGGTGATCTGTTCAACTAATGAGTCCAAACCATGCTTGCGAAAGGTGAGGGCATTTAACACCTGTAAACCATTTACCACATAAAATTCTGATGTCGCTTTCCATTTTTTGTCGCTCAGTGTTTTCAGGACTTTTCCACATAAATACCCGTCAATGGTGTCTGAGGTTAAAAAATATAAACAGTCTCCTTCAGAGACCCCCATCTTGGTCAAACTATTGGTCTCGGCACTAAAACGAATAGAATCAAAATGGGAATTATTTATCTTTCGTAACAGCTCATCTTCCAAACTTTTCAGTAAATCTTCATACTGATTTTTCTCTTCAAGTGGCTTGCCCATAATCTGCTTTATTTTTTCCCGATCCTCAATATTATTTGTGATCAAAGAGGTGCCTACCGTTGAAATGATAACCTGCATTTGGAAGAGCTCCTTTAACGGTTTTCAAAAAAGGGTTTAATCTGCTCTAACATTTCACCTATACCCTCTATGATTTTTCTATATTTTATGTACTGTTTTTTCATACTGGCATGATTGATATCGTTTCGATAATCGGCGATCTTCGCAAATACCGCTAACTCGGGATGTTTATCCAATATTTCTTGCACAGGCGCGATCAAAAATTTATTTTCACCTAACTTATCTTCGTCTAATTCTTTTTGCAAAGTTTTCTGTATAATGGTTGAAATGCCCTCTCTTTTTCCATCATCTAGCGGATCAGTACCTAGCTTTTGCGAAACGATCGTTAAAATATGTTCCCGCAATAAAGTTAAACACTGTTGATACAGTCCATGCTCATAACACCAGACTAAAGATCCCCACATCTTATCTATTTCTGTTGTCTCATCTGCTTTACCGCCAGTGAAAACGCTTACTTTTTCATTAATTTTGTTTACCAACTTAGAAAACTGGGGAAGTTTGTTTTCATCTAATCTTTCTATTTCTTGTATCCTCTTAAGAGTCTTATCCACTTCTATGGGATACTGTTGGCCCCGACAAGTGACTAAAGTGTTATTTAATTCGCTCAATTGTTGGGCAAGAGAATTTATCAACTTGTAATCAGGATCCTGATTATTCATTTTCACTTTTTCCCTAGATAAAGCGGCAATTTGAACGGGGTTGCCTGTACGTAAAAAGGAATCAACAGCAATGGTCCAGTCCAACAGTTCCACCATGGAGGTAATATCTACAATAGGAGCAATTCGTTTTTCTATATCCATATTTTCTATCAGATAAGCGGGCCCCAAAGCTTCAAAGTTTCCATATAAAAGACACTTAATTGAGGCGTTCTTCATAATGCGAGCAAAATTAGAAATAATCAAGGCGATAACAGGATTTGAGCGAAAACTGTGGGTTATGTCAAAGTATAATTCATCTCCATCTTCAATTAAATCATAAATCTGTTCAAACAGTTTCCATTGCTCGTGCTCTTGCTGACCGCTCGGCATCAGGATCGGAATGAGGCGATCAGTATACTCCGGAAATAGCTCCTGCCAGATAGTTTTCAAGCCTTTGTATTGTTTCTTTTTGGAGGCATCGTAATAATCATTATAATTTCGTTCTTCTGCTTCCTTCGTTAAAAAAACATAGACTCGGTCAATTTCCTCGCCTTCATGCTGCAACAGTTCAAAAAGCGCTGTCTGAATAAAACGGCTTAATCGCGCTTTAAACGCACCTTTGGTGTAATAACAGTCTAAATATAAGTTTGTCCCAAGAAAGGAAATCATCTTTTTCATGATTCATCAACTCCATTTGGATATTTACGAAAGTTTACATGTTCAAACAGGCGCTGAGTGATTACTTGCTCTCCTTGTACTGTTTCTATTACTCTACGTAAAGAAGTAGCATAATAAACTGAAAAACCTTTATTTTGTAACCAGCTAACTAAGGCATAGGTAGCTCCAAACTCTCCCTGAACAATTAATTTATCACCGCAATTTAGTTGCGCCATAAGCCAGTCTTTAATCGGCTGTAACCAAGAGGCATCCCATTCACCTTCAGGAGGAATATTGCCCCACACATTTCTTAAAGGCTCCGGAAGATACACAATGCTCTCGATGTCGAAGCGCCCGTGGATTTCCTTCACCTGCGCTTCTGTTAATGGATGTGACATTATAACGAACATGTTCATAATTAGATCACCATATCAACTCATGACGGGTTCTAAATAGGCCCAGCCCAAAACGAATTCATATATTACTCCGTTGTCAATAACAGCCCTCGTTTTAGGAAAATACGGACCTCCACCTTTTTTTAATTTTTTTATTAACTGCCTCCGCTCTTCATAGGAAAATAGACTTATGATTGTATTCTCCAAAAAGGTTTTTCCACTTCCTAAACGGATTACCGCACCACTTTGCTCCAATTCATACTCTTTTGCTGTTTTGAAAAGTTGTTCATACAAACGTTTTATAGGATCTAACTGTTTTGACTGTGTGCGTTTTAAAACTGCTAACTCTTCTTCTAATAGTTGCAAGTAAAAACGATTCACCAAAGATAAAATCTGTCTTTCACCCGTGTGATCTTTATCTCGATATAAGTAATTAAATCTTGGCGGTAATTGATGAATTTTCTCTGCTTTACATTGTAAACGGAAATCTAATATTTTGTTTTCTGGAATCACTTCTTTGGTAACCGGTATGGAAGCTTCCTTTTTAACAAGATTGTAACGTACTGTTTTCACCAAACCTACCTCTTCCGAAGGTAATGGCGAGCTATCGGACACATGTAAATGCCTTAAAACATCATTTTGATACCTCCCAAAAATGTCTTCACCATTGGGACTTTTCTTGACTCCCTTTCCGAAGATGTCTTTAATTGCTGCCTCCCAACTATAACCCTCTTCTTTTCTATGAAAATATAATAATGCCGTTCTTATAGCACCTTTAATACTGCTGCCAGGTATATAAGGTTGGGATGTACTCTTGATCGTCTCTTGAATCGTCTCATTTTGAATTGGAGCATGTGTTTCCCAAACAAACTTAGCGATTTGTCTATAGTCTATCTTATATTTCTCTAAAAATTGTTTAAGTGAAAACACTCCCCCTGGCTGCTGACATCCCATAATCTGACTTACATATTCGTCTACCGCTTCATCACCCACTGCTACCAATTGATCATTTAATTTTTGGGAATCAATAAGATATACTTTGCCATCATTGCCAACCACAAAATCGGTGTAGGGGGAGAGTGATCGGCCATTACCAATATGCAATGGTGTAGCAGTGGTCAATTGGATCTTCAAGCCGGCTCACCTCCGAACCCAATCAGAATGGGCATGCCGTTTAAATAGACAGGGTGCTTATAGCCCTTGGGTCTAATGTCAATAATCTCCCCAACCACCTTCGACCTCATAATACTTCCTTCCTGAACAACCATGACACTTCTTTTTCTAACCGTTTTCCCACCAAATGAATAGACATAACCATTTCTTTTCTCTAATTCATAGTTGTATAGGCTGGCTAATTCAATTTTTTTGGGAAAATAAGTAGACAAATTTATATATAATGACCCGGTATGTGCCAGTTGATGGTTTTCCTCTGACCATTCTACTTTTTTGAAGAACCCTCTTCCCAAACTTCGTTTTCCCCCAATGCCTTCATCACTTAAAAGATGGACCGCGGCCCGTACATATTTTGGTAAGTCTCCGGTATAGAAAAAATACATATAGGGTTGAACCAAGTATTGATCAGTTTCCATAAATTGAATCATTATATCTTCTTGCATAAAATAATTCTCTGCCTGCTGTTGAAATCGTCCCACTTCTACTCGTGGATTTGTAATTACCTTTAAAAAAGAACTGTTTGACAACGCATGTTCAGAAATATCCATTCCAAAAAGCTCCTCTTGAAGGAGAGCAAAACGGCTTCCTATGACTGTGATAGGTAATTCTACATCTACTTCCCGCACTGCTTCATAACAGCTATACTTTTTGGATAAATATTGAAAAAGCTTGTGTGAAATATATGTCACTTTTTTCATTTTCTTAAAACTGGATGGATCTGATCTGCTAATAAAATCAATCTTTGGACGAGGAAGAAATGGTATGGAACAACTCTCCTCCGTCGACATTTTAGGTAAAAAATCAAGCCCGTAATAAAGAGACGAAAATTTTATTTCTCCTTCTCTCATTTTATTAATGAACTGTTCCAACGCCTCATTACCATAGAGAAGGACGACATTGTTCACTAAAGCTGAAACTAGCTGATCAGAGGAGAAATGTATCTTTAAGTTTCCAGTTGCATCACCAAAATGAAAAGTGGATTTGTTTTCAAGTAACAACTTTACTTTCTTCATCCCTTACGCCTCTTTCAAAATACGCTTTATCTCTTCAATGATGGAATTGGCCTCAATATCGGCAAGTTCTCCTGAAAAAACATTCTGTCCTCTGCTTCCCTGTTCATAGTCATGTACTGTTTTTAATACAACAGTTAAATCACTAAACTTTACCCTGCCGTAACCTCGCGACCCATTTCCACCAAGGTAATCATCTTCTAACAAACGGAAAGCTCCGATCACATATTTGAAATAGTCGATATCTAGGTCGGTCAATATGTTGTAGATGATGTTAAAATCAAATTTGCTTCCAGCTGGTACTCTCTCTTGCAGTCTGGGGTGGGCTGCTCTCGAGGTGAGGCGATCAATCGTATTTTCCCATTTTCCTTCTGTATAGGTTAGTTCTAGTTCAGAAAAAGTCCCTTCCTTATTTTCCATCATGCTCTTTATCTCGTCGTTTAAGTGAGCATCTCGCACATACAAGCGAGTAGGGCCAGCTTCCATCTTTTTATTTGAAGAAGGGAGCCCTGTGCCAAAAATTGTGCAGATGGGACAATCACTTGTCCCGCAATTACAAACTTTATCTCTTCCTTCACTTTTTTCTATCAAACTTCTTAATTTCCCCTTAAGCGATGAACCAGGTATATAGGGAACGCCTTCAGAAGTTTTGATCACGTTATTGTCTATACCGCCTATCGTGACATCTGTTTTTGAACCACCTATAGCAAGTCCTGTAAGGGCCTGTATCTCTCCTGTTATGATTAACTTTCCTTTTAATTTCATTTACACAACCTCCATTCTTAACTACTCTCCCACAAACTTCATATAAGCCACAATACATTCTAAGAACTCCTTAATGTTCTCCAAGTGGTCCCGATCTTCGGCGTTTTTTACAACGTAATCGAGTATATACATAAGTTCATTAACCCGTAGATTATCTGCATTTCGTCCGGCTATGTAAGCAAATTGGGGACGCAATTTTTTTAAATCCAAAACTGTTTGAGCGCGTAAAATTTGTGTATACACTTTTCTGATCATCGAAGTTGTCACTTTATCTTGCCTTACTTTTGCATTTCTATCTTTAAGTCTTAATTGTTGATCGTCATAGCCCGTTATTTTTTTTGCGTAGGCTAGTGAAGTATCACAAAACTGATCATAATCACACTCGGCCAAATGTAACACATTTTTCTTAAAATAAGCTGCATATATGCTCTCAATATTGTCGGCACCCCGGTTTCGCCCCGGCCGTTCTATGTAGTACACTTCATCCCTTTCTCCCAGCGGAGGACCGATAAAATTATCTCGATAAACCCTTATTTCCTGATTGTTTTCATCCAGAAGGATTCCAGTATTTTTCTTTAAGTCAAAAAACTTTATTTCTCCTTTTTTTTGTTGACTCATTGACTATCCTCCTTTTTTACCCTTCCTCGTATTTTCTTGTGGCAAGCTGTGCCCATTTAATGGCCGCCGGAATTATCATGATCTGGTGAATTTTATCTTTGTTTTCTTCGCTAAAGAGATTGTGTATTACAATTTTTCGATACTGGTCTATCAACTGTTCAACGTAATTTCCTCCATCTTCCCCCTGGCGCTTTATCTCCCGTAAATAATAAGCGAGTCTCCAAAATTTCACATGTCTAAACTTACCTTTGGTTGAATCTTTTAATATGTTCTTAAAACCTAAAGTGCTTCGGTTTACATTTTGAAGAATACTTTGATTATCATATTGAATTACCATATTTTTTACAATACAATAGATTTCTTCAATCTGTTCAAACTCCGCCCAATTAAAGGTCTCACCTAAAAAGGAGATTTTATTTTTGATGGGTGGTAAATCGACGTCTACAGAGACGCTTTCACTTTTGGCTGTCTCTAGAGCTTGCTCAGTAAGTGCGGCAGCCCTAATAACTGGAAAATGATAGTTAAAGACGTTTATAGCAGCGGAAAATGTAACATAAGGATTTTCCCCAGTGTACAATCGAAAACGGGTATAAAACTCCTTTGCAAATTGAAACACTTTATCCCAAGTGCCAATAACATAAGTGTCATCTCCACCTGAAAAAACTACATATAAATACTGCTCCCAATTATTTTCCTTGATGAGTTGATTAATATAACCTTCAAAATAAATTCCTAACAATCTGCTGAGAGCCGATACCCTAGATATGGAGCATTTTTCTCCTAATCCTGAAGCAAACAGAGCCCCTAGATTATCCACGTCTAGCTTCAGATGAGCTATTTTTTGATCGCCTCTATCATTTTGTACAGCTAATTTCGCAAGCTCTTCAAAAGTGAGCTGGCGGTCATCAGCTTCGGGAAGGGCATAAGCACCAAATAGATAACCTGTACAATCATATTCAAGAAATTTTGTATCATTCAGTACATACCAGAACTCATTAGTGCCTGGGTTTTTTTCGGGTTTCGTTGCTGAAAATCTGACTTCATAGCCAAACTGATTAAAAACAGATGTATAAGATGAATAATTAGGTTTTTTCATGTGTATAGCTGATTTATCTAATCTTTTAAAAGTCAAAAAACTAGCGTTGCGTAACTGATTAGTTAAATCAATAAAACTTCTACAGAGGGAACATATAGCCCCTTGTTGCTCATCATCGTAATCATAGACTTCGATGGGATGTTTATTGCCGAAAGAACCACAAACATTACATATTTGACTATCTTCACTACCATCATCCAATGGACCAAATATATCAGTATAGTAGTTGTCTAATCCTAGTTCGCTCCACTTGCGTTTTTTTAATCGATTTGTTTTTACTTTAACTTTTTCCCACAAACTGGTAAAATGGGTGAAATTATTAACTGTAACCGGAACAGCATCTATGGCAAAGTAAAGATTTCCATCGTGAGCAGCTAATAAATGACGGAGAATATTGGCACGAATTTCTTTCAACTTCTCTTTTACGTATGCCGGTGCAAGGATAAAAAATGTTCCCCCACCGTTATAAAGTAGATTCGTTTCATACAGATCTAATTCATCTAACATATATCTGACAATCACATCAGATAATAGTCCGATATACACAGAGCGCCCCTTTAAACTTTTGGCAGCACCTTTTGAAGGGATATTAAAGATAAAATGTTGAATGCCCGAAACATCTCCGTTGATAAGAAGGAATTGTTCAGAATCAATAGACAGATTCTCCACATCCAACAGACCTTGTTCATATTGGGCATACAGACAGGTCGCAATGGCTGCAGTTGTTTTCATTTCATCATAGAGCGATATATCCGGAGATTTTGAACTGGAAACAGACCAGAAGTACTTCTCTAAAAGGTAGACAAACTGTAGTTCATGATTAATCCTTTTCATTTCATCGAGAAACAACGATACAGTTTCTTCAATAGTTTCTGACTCTCCACTTGTTGGGAATAAGTTCGACAAAGATAATGGTTTTACTGGGTAATGTTCCTGTCCACCACTTTTTTGATTAAATAAACCGGAAAACACAGATTGTAGTGGTTTAAAAGTCAACTTACTTTCCGTCTCCAAATGGACTTCTAAACCCTCAACACTCAAATTAGCGGCCATTTTTACAATTTTGAACACTGTGTTTAATGTATGATCATCATCATGTTTATATTTAAAAAAGAGAGGATTCCGTTCCGCAAAAAAACTGATCATGACGGAACAAGGAGTTCCTTTCCCCATACTTTCATCAGTTATGTATGCGAACCCTTTTAATAAAGGATAAAGCGGATAGATTAGGGAACATAGCCAGACGTACCGTCCCATCCGTTCATTTAACAATTATTTAACCTCCTTTGTTTTAATTCTTCTACTAAACTATTCTATATATAGTTCAAAAGACATGCAAACTTAGAACTATATAAAATGTATAAAGTAAAAAACTGATTAAATATAGTACTAAAATAATAAGCCGGTGGTTTCTCACCGGCTTCAGCCTGTAGACAAAAGCTCCAAAAAGGAGCAGGTCTACAGGCTTTTTTGT
>CALJVA010000135.1 GCA_937975135.1 uncultured Thermoactinomycetaceae bacterium
CACTCGCAAAACTTTCGGAGGCGGGGATGAACCGGGTCCCCATGTAAGCCAGATCCGCCCCCATCGCCCGGGCAGCAAAAACATCCCGGCCGAGAGAAAATGGAAGTCCCATTATTCTCAGTAAAACAAAATATTAAATATAATTTAGTTGAGATATCTAAATTTTCTTTTCGGAGAATTTTTGGAGAATCTTAGCCGACGGATAACTAGACATTGAAGCTATTCCATTGGCTAACTCAAGTGGAAATAATGCTCCTTCATGCTTGTGGCTGATTAGCCCTGGGAGAGTTGCTAAGATTCTTGGTAAACCAATTAGGTCACTATCTTTCGGAAAGTTTCCATCTCCCTTATATTCTCCTGTTGGCACATTCAAAACCATAAATGTATTAGGTTCAAATTTTACATATAATTTTTCTCCCCAATTTGTCCTCTTGCCATAAGGTGTTGATAACTCCGGTTTTCTGTATACTTCTTTTCTTACATAATCATGAGATAGAACGGCATAGGTTGGATTCTCTCCGCGAACTTTCGGAGGAGCAAAACGGGCGATTGTTGAAAGATGATCTAGTAATCTACCCGTTTTTTCTTGTCCGATGACATGGACAGGACGTCCTTGGTTCTTGGCATATTCCAAAAAGGAACGAATGGGATAAACAAGTTTCCAATATTGACCGCGTAAAGTCAATGGTCCATCCTTAATAAATAGCGTGTTACTAACAAGATGTTTATCTGTATGTTCCCAGTTTAGACGAATTGCAGTGAAAAGCATTAAATGTTCCATTATTGACATATATGCAGAAGCTACACTTTCCGGAGCACTTTCCTCATCCATATCAAGGTGAAATCCTAATACATCGGTCAAGAACACCTTCCCATTACACTCAGGACAATTGCCTTCTTCAGAATTATATGGAAGTCCTGGAATCTCTCTTTCACAATGAGGACATTCGAAAGCCGGAGAGGATATTCGATTCGTTCCCCACTTTTGATAAAGCAACCATTTTAGTGTTTCAAAGAATATTCCTTCCTGATCAATTTTCATAGATTCGAATATTATGTGTCGAACAGCATCGTAATTAGTACCTTTAGTTGTTCGAACATTTTTTAGCGGAAATACGGTAGCGTGAAATACAGCACTGTCAGACATAATATCCTGAAGAAGCAAAGGATGTGGATATTCCTTGTCAATCGCATCAATACGTACACGATCTAAGGTTAACAAGGCTATCTTCACAAAAGAGACTTCCCTACGCGGGAAATCATCTGAAGCCACAGTAACAAACGAACCGTCCACTGCCCAAACATTACGAAGAGGTTCCGCATTGTCAACATTAAATGCGGTCCAAACCGTATTACTAGGATCAGTTTCTCGATTAGAAGGATACTCAAAATCCTCAATCAACGATCTAACCCATTCGCTTTTGACCACGTTTAAGTGACCAAGTTTAGAGGCAGTCTCACCAGGTAGCTTTGTACCTTTTTTATATGCCATATATCCACCTCAATCGTTAGTTATCACGGTATTCGACACGGCTTCAAATCTCTTAGTTTGTACAGGAATTACAAAACGATGTGACATTGTCAGCATGCGCATATACCCAGGAGTTCTGGATCTAAGAATGTCATTTTCAATTCCTACAAATGAAACTTGTACTCTTGATAGAGCTTTCGCTTCATCAATAGACGAAAGATGTCCAACGAAAAAGTTTTCTGTCTGCACTAGCAACTCCTTATTAATTGTTGAAGGTGATTGAGTTGAATAAACCATGCCAATATTAAATTTTGCACCTTCCTTAGCAAACCGTGCATAGACACCCGTAAGGTCCTTTTCATTGGGTGGAAACAAATTATGAGCTTCTTCAAAATAGAGCTGAATATAATGATCTTTAAGTTCATTGCTCACAAACTTTTTTTCTTGATGTGCAAATACAGCCCTAGAAAGCATGTCCGAAAAATACTGACGAATTTTATCAGTTGCATTGCCCAGGTCAAGAATTACAGTCTTCCCTTGATCAAGTAAATTAAGAATTTCATTTACAAAGTCTCCAGCATTTTCATCATGGTAGGCTATATATGGTCTTAATAAAGATGGCCCTGATCCCGATGTTGGAAATAAGAAATTTAACAACGCCTCTTCATGAGGATCAAAATAGGGCTCATCATCTTTTTTCCTAAAGCATTTGTGATCAGGATTTTTTCTTTTGAAATCCACAATAACTCTTAGCTCATCGACCAGTTGCTGAAGGTTTTTTGGATGTTCAGGAATATCAAGTTTTAAACTACGATAAGCAGCCTCTCTTAAATCACTACTAAAATGTGGATTAAAATGTTTTGCAATAGGAGATACAAGTCCAAGACCTTTGAGTCGTTTCTCATTATAAGGAAACCCCGCCTGATAAAGAATGGCCCAGTAATATTGAATTTTACGTATAGCGCGCACCTTTTTATTAACAGGCAACTCATTGAGTGTCTCAATAGGAGGAAGTTCAGTTCCTGCAAAACTACGAATATAGTTGGAGGTTTTTCCATCCTCTTCAAGAAATGAAGCAAGTATCTCAATTGTAGAATCAGGTTGCTCATAAAAGTTTATTTTTAATGGCTTAGATGGTGTTTTAGGTCTTTTTACTAGGGCATAAACCTGAGTTCGATCTTCATATACAGAACGTATTGACTTATTTCCATCCTTATCATTGTCATTAGCATATTCACCATTAATATCAAAAATCAGTTGTCCTACACTATTGTCATTACGTGTAGACTCAATCATTGCCTTGGCAAGGAGTTTAACAACATTTGATTTTCCTAGCCGTGTTTTACCAAACATCGCCGTTCGTCGGCCTTTAAAATCTTTAATTGATATATAAACTGGAATTTTTGAGGAAGTACCTTCTCCTAACCGACATTCCATTGTTCGAAGTGTCCCTAATTCGAATCTATGTTCGGATGCAACGGTGCCATTTACTATTAACTCTAAAAGTGCTTCATCAGGAGCAAATACTTTGTACTTGTGAGCACTAACTACATTATTTACATCTCCGGAGAAAGAAAGACGACTTGAATCATCGGGATCAGGATAGAACATCCCGAGTACATCGCAATCAAGAGCTCCCCACTGCAGTTCATTTTGTGTCCATATATCTAATTCAGGCATTGATTTTTTGTGAAGCTCAAAATATGTCTGTTGTACATGATGACTTAAGGGGGTTTCAGAAACATCTGTTACACGTAGGAGAGTAAAATGAAGCGGAAGATTTCCAAAATCATTTGGTACCATTATTAAAAACGAGCCACGAGGAATACCACCAACCGCAAGTTTATACGGATCTGAGGTTATAATTTTTGCTTTATCATACCCTATTTCAAGAACATAGCCCACAAAACGCATTTTATCAATTTCCCTTGCTTCCTCTAACCTTTTCTGCGTTTGCAAGAATGACCTTAAAACGGAAAGAGGGTTATCTTGGGTTGCAACATCGTTAACTAAAGAAGTAAGGCTGACTGATTTCTGGCTCATGAAACCATCTCCCCAATTAAAATTTTATAAGTTAGCCCAGATAACAAGTTCTTGAAATTTGTTTCTTCTTTTTGGATCAGCTGATATCGAACTGTAACGAGAAACGGTCATTATTTCAAAACCTCGTTCAGTGTAGAGATCACGAATTGATTGGTGATTCGCATTTGTTAATATTATTTTTGCACCTCGTTTCCGCGCTCGCCATAAAGCATCAGCAAGTCGAACTTGATCATCCCAAGAAAAAAGATTTTCATTATACTTAATAAATCCGTTTTGATTATGTCTTACTGTATAGGGAGGATCAGCAAAAATAAGATCATCTCGGTGCGCTTCATTAATAAGTGGTTCAAAATCACTGACTCGAATATCGGCAGATGACAATAATTTTGATATTCCTTCAAAGTCATCTGTTTCGAAAATAACCGAATCTCTAGTTCCTTTTGGAACATTAAATTTACCATTTGAATTAACACGGTAGATACCATTAAAACAAGTTCGGTTTAGGTAGATTAACCTAGCTGCTCGTTCTACAGGATCATTTGGAACTATATCACGCATATTGTAATAGTATTCTTTACAATGATTCTTTTGATGTATCACTAGCTTTTCTTTTACTCCAACCCAGTTGTCCCTAATTGCTCGGTATGTGATTATCAGTTCTTCATTTATATCACCTAACAACGCCGATTCTGGTTTTAAATAGAAATAGACAGATCCTCCTCCAAGAAAAGGTTCTATGTAGAGATTAAATTTTTTAGGGAATATATCACTATAACGACTAATAAACCAACGTTTTCCGCCAGGCCATTTTAAAAATGGTACAAGTTGCATGTTCAGTTCTCCATTTATTTTTATTCTTGTTAGAAGTGCGGTATCATTAAATCCTAAATCCTAAATCCTATTCCTCTGAAAATATACTTATGGTGGAATTTTTACTATCGGTTGATACTCCAATTATAAAATGTTTTATTGCAGTTTATCAAGTCATATGCAGTATTTAAATTTGAGTACTCTAAGAGACCAGACTAACACCCTTAATTGTGAAAATTTATTGCGAAAAAACCGCCCAATGGGACGGCTTCTCCACAATAATTTTTTTGACTTAAAAATAGCTTTGTAAGAAATTATTTAGTACCTCGTCGTATTCCCGCTTGAGATCCGCCACGATTTCGGAAGCGGTTTGCACCCGTTCGATTCTTCCCACTCCCTGTCCGGCCGACCAGATATCCTT
>CALJVA010000136.1 GCA_937975135.1 uncultured Thermoactinomycetaceae bacterium
AATTCACCTTGCTAAATCAGGATAGTTTTTAAAAACCCATTCCATTCTTTTTTTGTGTGGATTTTTTAACCTTCTATTTCCTACAATCCTCTGAGTTAATCCTCTTCTAAAAAATATAGGGAGTAAAGGAAATCGTTGACGAAGCCATCGCCTGGCAGATGGATGGGTTGTTAACACCCAAGAAGCATCCAGAAGAGAAAGGGATTTTACTCCCCATTCATGGGGACTTAACTGGACCCTCGGATATGGAAGATCTAAAAAGGAAAATACGGTATCCCCATATCGTAAGCATTCCTCTATGCAGATTCGAAGGGGATAGTTAGAAGATGAACGAAGCAAGTGGACTGGTTCAAAACCGATCAACTGAATTAACTTTTGGGCATCGGTCTGTTGCTCTTTTGATTTTTTTCCTTTTTGCTTTGCAGGATCCAATAAGGGAGATTGTTGGGTTAAGTAAATAAATGGAATTCCGTGTAAAAACAATACACTTCAGCTCCCTTTCTGATCAACTTTCCCATAATCTTTTGATATGAGTAAGAAACCCCTTTAGAGATAGAAGTTCTAAATTTTCTATATAACTACTACCAATATTTAATAGGAATTTTGCAGATTAATCCCAGAACACTTAAGAACAATGCTGATAGATTTCAAGGATTGTAGATTCTTATCGAAGATGTTTTGTTAAAAGAAGGCCTAAGTCTTTATGAATTTACATTATCTGCTTGTGGAGAAAGTTCCAAGCATAGTAAAGTAAAATACAATAAATCCTTGAAGGAGTGATGGGATGTTTAAATGGAAAAAGTATTTATTATCCGTCCTTGTTATTACTGCCCTATTGATGGGTTCCACATACGCTCCCAGTTATGCAAAAAATAAAGAGACCATCAGTGTTGAACAATGGATCTCTGGATACTTGATTCAATATCAACTCCAATTAATTACTTTTGATACCCCTACGAAAAAACAACAATCGACACCAAAAAAATGGATAACTAAAAAAACACCAAAAGAAAAAGCAAATCCATCAAAAGAAAAAGCAAATCATGGCTCACCTGCAACCCAACTTAACAAACCAGCAGTCAAGCCAGCAAACAACAAATCAAACAACAATAATAATCAAGTTCAAAGCAATGCCCTCTTGCCGATTGAGCAAGAAGTGGTTCGCCTGGTGAACGATGAACGAACAAAACGAGGACTAAAGCCCCTAAAAATGGATCCAGCTTTATCCTTGGTTGCACGGGATAAATCGAAGGATATGCGGGACCGCAATTATTTTTCCCATACCTCCCCCACCTATGGATCCCCCTTTGATATGATGAAGGCTTATGGTATCACCTACCGCGCCGCGGGGGAAAACATCGCCGCTGGGCAAACCACTGCTGAAGAAGTAGTAAAAAGTTGGATGAATAGTGAAGGACACCGGAAAAATATCCTCAGCCCCGAATTTACAACCATTGGTGTAGGGTATGCCAAGGGCGGAACTTATGGACATTATTGGACGCAGATGTTTATTTCCCGTTAAGAAATGAGGCTTGAGATCCAAAACTTCTGGAGCTCAAGCCTCTTTTTTTACCTTGGAATGAGGCAAGCCTATTGGTACATAAAGTGGATGGTGAACGAGGGGTTTAATGCGGTTGGGACGGAGTGAATAAAATGAGCACCCGCTATTCAAGCATGAACAGCAAACGGTCTGTTTCACTTCATGAGATTGCTTTGGAGCGCTGGTGGCCAACCTTACCAACCCCAGTGCTGGCATTATTGGAATTGGAACAAGATCCATTCTATTCTTTTTTAGATGAGAGGAAAGTTAGCGACATAATTGATGAGGCCCTCTACTATGGTAAGCAACAAGCAAAAAAAATGGAGGTTTCCAGATCACCAACACAAATTATCAACCAAGTGATTCACAGTGGAATACGAATTCGTTTCCCACCAAAAGAAACCCAACAAAATCACACGATTCGGGCACAGTATCGGACTACTCCACCAACAATTGATGTGTATCGGCATTCTCTTCAAGAATTACTTCACTTTTTTCAAAAAACTGGTTTTAAGGTCCCCCAGGAAGAAATCATCACCCTCCATGTGGTTCACGAATGGTTTCATCATATGGAATCATCCCATTGGGGAAGAACAGACTTAAAGTTACCAAAAGTGTCCGTCCCATTATGGGGCCCCATCTATAAGCATCGTCCCTTAAAGCGCCTTCGAGAGATTGCCGCCCATTCCTTTACACAAGAAATCATGGAATTGCCCTGGTCTCCTCTGTTACTGGACCATTTGCTACTTTTAATCCAACACGGGCAATCAAAACAGCAAATTCGAGATCATTTTACCCACCTGAATGTCAAATACCAAATGCTACTATCACCTAAAAAATAAACCCAGCATCCAGAGACTGGGTACTGGGTTCTCTCATAATATTTATTTCTTTCGCCGCACAGGTCTTTTCCGCGGCTCTTCTACTTTGATGTGCTTTACATACTGATCCAAGAAATATTGGGGGTTTAATTTTTCACCTGTAGCCTTTTCCAACATTTCATTCCAGTGATATCGGGCACCTGGCTTGAACACTTTTTCCACTAAAAATTCACCTGCTGCCAAATTATCCACCAATGGATGTTTCTTCTCTTCTACATCCTTCTCTAAGGTCGCTAAAATTTGTGAGGCAATGAGCTCCCCAAGTAAATAATTTTGATAGTAAACTGGAGCGGTACCTAGATGAATTTTGGCTGCCCAGTCTGGTTCATTGCGTCCTTCAGGACGGGGAACAAACTGAAACTTCTCCACATAATCCCACCATAAGGTATTCAGATCCTGATCTGGATCTGCGTACAAGTCCCGTTCAAAATAAATCATCACCATGCACCAACGAATCATGATCAGCATGGCTAACGTTGCCTGCTTCTGAAGTGGTTCTTTAATCTCTTCCAACTGCTCTTCCGACATCCCAGCTAACCGAAGCCAGTCGGGCTCATGTGTTAAGCGACCCATCAACATCGCAATCGCTTCTGTAGTGGCTGTATGCGCTGGCTGGCGCAAAAGATAAGGAAGTTTTGGATCATGATTCTCATCGTACACCGCATGTCCCAGTTCATGAAGCAAAGTATCCATCCAATAAGCATTGGGACGCAGGTTGCAAAGGATTCGTACATCTCCCTCACGGTCGATGTCGATGCAATAAGCATGCTGATATTTCCCTTCCCGTTCATAAAGATCGCTTCGCTTCATAATGGACTCAATCTCTAAATTTAATTGATGAAAGGTTCGGTTAGCCAATTCTTCTAGCTTTTTATCGGAAAAGAAACCATCCAGATCCACTTCAAATACCGGCGGAGCTTCTTGAAAAAAGGGATCTGTATAATGCCATGGGCGTACACCTTCGGGCCGCAAGTGCTCATAACGATCGGAGATGATCTTATCCAGCTCTTTCTTTACTGTAGAATAGGGAAGATCTGTTTCCTTTTTCAATTTCTCTAACAGAGTAAACCATTCGGATTCATCAATTTCACTTAAAGTTAAGCCCATCTCATAGTAATCTCGAAAACCTTGCCTTTGAGCCACTTGATTGCGCAAGCGGGCCAATTGGCGAATCTTCTCTGCAACCTGCTCACCAATCTGCTTGCTGGCCCGCCATATGGCTTTTCGTTTCCGGGCATTGGTTTCCGTCTGCATTAACTTTTTAATCTCATTTTCTGAGACCTTTTTCCCATCATATTCAGCACGGAATCGTGTAAAGATCCCTTCAATCTCGGTCTCTAGCCGAACGATTTCTTCAATCTCTTCAGGCTTCATTTGACTCATGGCCATTTCATTATAAAGTAACTCAATTTGTCGACGAAGCAGAGGGTCATCGATCTGTTGATCCCGGAAAGCAACCACTTTCTCAAATATCGTAGCGTCCGCATATAGTTTACGTAACGCTTTAAGATGTTGAGAGTATTCTTCTTCGTATTTCGTCTCTCCTGTAGTCGTTGCTTTCCAATATGCTTCCCCAATTTTTTTCTCCAGGTCTGCTATTTTAGGAGTAAGTTCTTCTAAAAAAGCCTTCACTTCCGTAGTCACTTCTGTACCTCCTCTATTTGTCTCAATAATATTCCTTTGATGCATGATCCCCTCATACTCGGACAGCCTATAAGAAGCGTGAACAACTCACCGTATCTTATTAAGGAGGTGCACAAACATGGATGATGTCCCTTACTTATGTCCTTCTTGTGGTACCAACCGGACACGATTTAACCTGATTGAACAAGTTGTCCGGCCTGTCAAAAAAAATCCCCACACTGGGAGTATACAAGAATGGATCAACCCAGATGATCCTCTTCATTTTCCCTATCGCGGTGAACAACTTCGAGTACAGTGCGGTGTTTGCGGACTAATCGAGGGGGAACAACGTTTCATAAAAGCAGCCCTACTGGGATCCCAATTGCAAAAGGATTCTTAAACCTTCCCATGAGGTAACCCCAGTTTTCTGTTGTCAAGGAAAGGCATGTGATACAAGCCTCACCCCTTCTAACCTTAACTCACAATACGCTTAGGAAACAAGGAAGCCTTTATCCGATTCTTATTTATTATACAGCAAATAGCGGTAAGTTTCGAAAAAGGTGAGGAAATGGAGCCTCTCTGTTACCCCGAAAAAAGCAAAAAAACATCCACCTTAAAAAGATGTTAAAATAGATAATAAGATAAGTAGCCCCTTGGAACTGATGGTGGATCCAATCCACCTCTCGAAACTTTTGTGATTTAAGAATATCTTATATAGAGGGGCAGAGGATCCTATAATAAAGGAGCATCGTTATCACATGCAAGAGTTTACTAAATCTATGCTTGAACTAATCACAGAAACTTCAACCAACCTTCCTCCAGATGTACGAGCTGCAATTGCTGCAGCAAAAAATAAGGAGGATGCAGGAACTCGAGCTGCACTAGCCTTAAGCACCATCTCAGATAATATCGAGATGGCTGAGCAAAATGTGAACCCAATTTGCCAAGATACGGGATTGCCCACCTTCAAAATCCGTGTTCCTGTAGGAGTTAACCAACTAACGTTACGTAAAAATATTGAGGAAGCCATTGTGGAAGCTACCCGACAAGGTAAACTTCGTCCCAATTCCGTTGACTCCCTTACCGGAAAAAATAGCGGTGACAACTTAGGAGTGGGAATCCCGGTCATCCAATTTGAACAGTGGGAAAAAGACGAAATTGAAGTGCGCCTCTTATTAAAAGGAGGAGGCTGCGAAAATAAAAACATACAATATAGTCTTCCCTGTGAACTCGAAGGGTTAGGTCGAGCTGGACGCGATTTGGATGGGGTTCGTAAATGTATTCTTCATAGTGTTTACCAAGCACAAGGACAAGGGTGTAGTGCCGGATTTATTGGTGTAGCCATCGGCGGCGATCGGACCACAGGATATCAAGCCGCTAAAGAACAACTTTTTCGGCGGGTTGACGATGTGAATCCAAATCCCGACCTTGCTCGCCTAGAGTCATATATTATGGAAAACGCCAATAAGTTAAGCATCGGAACGATGGGCTTTGGAGGAAATACCACATTGCTGGGCTGTAAAATTGGAGCGATTGATCGGATCCCAGCCAGTTTCTTTGTCTCCGTCGCTTATAATTGCTGGGCTTTCCGCCGTCAAGGAGTTGTCATTGATCCACAAACAGGTAAAATTAAGCGATGGCTCTACAAAGATGAAGTATCCATTTCAAAGGATGAGGAGCAACCGGCTGTTTCGGTTTCTCAAAATCCAGAAGCCCGCGAATTTGTTCTCACTCCTCCAATCAGTGAAGAAACCATCCGCCAATTGCGGGTGGGCGATGTAGTGATTATTAACGGGCTTATCCATACTGGACGAGATGCCTTACATTCCTACCTGATGGATCACGATTCCCCAGTAGATCTAGAAGGGGGAGTCATTTACCACTGTGGACCTGTAATGTTAAAAGACGAAGCAGGAAATTGGCAAGTGAAAGCTGCCGGCCCGACCACAAGTATTCGCGAAGAGCCTTACCAAGCGGATATCATCGGTAAATTTGGTATTCGAGCTGTGATCGGTAAAGGCGGTATGGGTTCGAAAACATTAGCTGGTTTAAAGGAACATGGTGCAGTCTACCTTAATGCTATTGGTGGAGCAGCTCAATACTATGCCAAATGTATTAAAAAAGTAGAAGGGGTCCACTTCTTAGAGTTTGGAATCCCCGAGGCCATGTGGCACCTGCAGGTAGAAAACTTTGCAGCGATTGTAACTATGGATGCCCATGGCAACAGTCTTCACAAAGATGTAGAGCTCAGCTCTTTGGAAAAGCTAGCTCAGTTTAAAGAACGTGTCTTTTAAATCCTTTCACAGGGAAGCTTGTATCATTCGAGGCAGATTCACTCTGCCTCTTTTTTTATATAAAAAAGATATGTATTCACTGTAATACTATAGATT
The DNA here is from genome assembly GCA_937975135.1 of uncultured Thermoactinomycetaceae bacterium. GTDB lineage: Bacteria > Bacillota > Bacilli > Thermoactinomycetales > CALJVA01 > CALJVA01. The sequence continues at coordinate 6,435 of CALJVA010000136.1, forward strand.
TTCATATGTTTTGCCTTTCGTTTATTGTACAATGGTAGAGTAAAACAATATATTAATAAATGCAAAGTTTTGTTCCAGCTGGAGGTGAAAAGCTTCCACTATGCACATGGCTAGAGCATGCGCTATCATCTTAGTGATCACCATCCTCACCGGACTCTTGTCCGCCTGCATAGGAGATACAGAGCCCAAAAATGTTTTGCGCATCTATTTAAAACACTGGCAAGAGGAACAGTATCCAGCAATGTACAAACTACTTAGCACCGAATCTAAAAAAAGAATTTCTGAGGAGGAGTTCATTCATTTACATAAAAAAATTGCAGCTACAATTGGTCAAGAGCGCATCTGGTTTACCGTCTCAACCGATCATGAACAAGCGGGTGCTCTATCCTTTCAGACTACTATTATCTCCCGCTTTATCGGCAAAATTACACTAAATAATCAAAGCCGATTGATTGAAGAAGAAGCGGGTTGGCGCGTTGTATGGTCCCCCTCCTTAATCTTCCCTGATATGGAGGTTGGAGACCAAGTAACAACAATCCAGACAGGAGTTGGACGACGGGGAGAGATTAAAGATCGTCATGGAAAACCGTTGGCGATCAATCAAAAAGCGAACATTGTAGGAATCATCCCCGATGAAGTGGAAGATCATTCGCAGCTGCTGAGAAAACTAAGCAACCTTTTAGAAATCCCGCTACAGGATATAGAAGCACGCTATGAGGAGGCAGAGACGAAAACCGATTACTTTATTCCTCTCGCCATCGTACCAGCATCCGAGAGGAAAGTCATTAATCAGGTTCGCTCCCTTCCCGGAGTAACCATTCGTCAAACCTTTCAACGGGTCTATCCACAAAAAGAAAAGACCGCTCACCTGATTGGCTATGTACAGCCAATTCCCGCAGGTCAAATGAACAAATGGGAAAGCCATCAGTATCTTCCGGGAGAGTGGATTGGTTGGGCAGGGTTAGAAAAAGAGCTGGAGGAGCAGTTGCACAGCCGGGATGGATGGAAAATTTCAATTCTCGATGGAAAGGGTCGGGAAAAAAAGGTGATCGGCGAGCAAGATCCTATAGATGGAAAAGAGGTACGCCTCACCATTGATCTGGAGGCCCAAAAGCGATGGTACCAAACCATTGCTAAGAAAAAAGGAGCTGCAGTAGCTCTCCATCCCAAAACAGGAGAAATACTCGCCGCAGTTAGTAGCCCCTCCTATGATCCCAACCAATTAATTACAGGTCTTTCCTCAAAAGAAAAAGAACACCTCAACCGGTTGGATCGGCCTCTAGTTAGTCGATTTCAATCCTTGTATATGCCAGGAGGAACCATTTATCCTTTTACAGCAGCAGTAGGGCTTGACTCAGGCCATCTCACTCAAAAAACAACCTTTGATACATCAGAGGGTAAATGGCAAAAAAACGATTCTTGGGGCAACCATTTTATAATGAATGATATACCTCAAGAAAAAGCTAGCCTTAAGACATCGTTTGCACTTTCCGATTCGATCTATTTTGCTAAAGCAAGTACAAAAATAGGAGCAAAAAAACTGCAAGACTCCTTTCTAAAGTTCGGTTTTAAACAAAATCTCCCAATTCCTTTGCCAATTAAACCTTCCCAAATCAGTAAACAGGAAAAGATTGAAAACGAAATCCAACTTGTCGAAACAGGAATCGGGAAAGGAGAACTGCGAGTCACTCCGCTATTTATGGCTACAGCTTATACCTGCTTTGTTAATGACGGAGACATCTTACAGCCACAGTTACTGCTAGCAGAGAAGTCTACTAACAAGCCAATGATTTGGCAATCTCAGGTCATTTCATCCCAGACCGCTCAAACCGTTCATCATCTGCTCACTGAAGCAGTTCAATTGCCAGAAAGCCCATTAAATCAATTAAACCTTCAAGAAGTAACCTTGGGGGCAATATCCACTGGTGAAAAAGAAAACAACCGGTATGAATCCTTGGTATTGATTGCCGGCAAAAAGAAACCGGACCTGATTGCCGTTCTATTTATTGACCAGAAGGGAGATAAGGAGCAGTCATCCCTCTTCTCCAAAGTAAAAAAAGCCTTAGAAGCAACTTATCATTAAAAGCTTAAGGATTAATTTAACGACAGTGCCATGGCATTTTATCGTAAGGGCAATGGGCTACTCAACACTTAAAAGGCCTGGGGACTATAAAAGGAAAGGCCCCCAGGCCAGACCCATCCAGATCTACTCTACTTTTCTAGAGGGTTGGAACAAATTCAACTCTTCATAAGGGGGAAACTTTCACAATGAAAGCAATTGCACAGCGTATTGGTTTATGGGGATTATTAAGTATATTTTTGGCTATTTTTATTCTTCCCTCCTCCGTGTCAGCCGATGCGATCGTAGGCGAAACTGTCGTCACTTTAGGTAATGACCTTACTTTGGAGCAAAAAAATGCCATTTTGAAAGAAATGGGTGTTGACAACAGCGTAAAACAACTGGTAATCACCAATCAAGAGGAACACAAGTACCTAGGTAAGTATATGAAACCAGCAGTAATTGGATCCAAAGCCATCTCCTCTGCAAAGATCACACTGAAAGAAAAAGGTTATGGCATTCGGGTGAAAACAAATAACATCAACACCATTACACAAACAATGTATGCCAATGCATTGATAACAGCTGGTGTAACCGATGCCGATGTATATGTCACTGCCCCCTTTAAAGTTTCGGGTACTGCCGGACTGACTGGTATTATCAAAGCTTTTGAAGAAGCGGCAGACATCGATATTGATGAAAATCAAAAACAAGTGGCCAATGAAGAAATGGTACGCACCGCAGAGATTGCGGAAAAAATAGGAGACACAGAAAAAGCAACTTTATTTGTGATCAAGGTAAAAGAGGAAGTAGCCAAGCAGCAACCAGAAACAAAAGAAGAGATACGCAACATTGTTATTAATGTATCCAACCAATATAATATAAACCTAGAGCAAAAAGAAATAGAGAATATGACCCAATTCGGAGAAAACTTTTCCAAACTAGATGTTGATTGGAAGTTGCTGAATCAACAGTTACAAAATCTCGGCGAACAGCTGGAAAAAGTGGAAGAGACGCTAAACACTGAAGAGACGCGCAACATTTTTCAAAAAATGTGGGATGCCATTGTTAGCTTTTTCAGCTGGTTAGGAGGTCTGTTTTCTTAAATTAGCATGAATCCATCTGCGACGTAGCAAAAGGAAAAAGTGAAACATTTCATTAATATACCTCGTCTATATTAAAGAAGGGGGTTTTCCGATGAAAATGAAGCGATGGGCTTTATGGACATTGATGAGCACGCTGATCTTTGCTCTTGTTCTTCCATCTACTGTTCAGGCAGATGCAATTGTAGGCGAAACAGTGGTTACCTTTGGTCAAGACTTGACTGCCCAACAAAAACAAGCAGTCATGCAAGAACTAAATGTAGGAAATGATGTCAGACAGATTACAATCAGTATCGACGAAGTAAAAAAATATCTTGGTGAACACCTGGATCCATCGGTGATTGGAACCAAGGCGATCTCTTCCGCCAAAATCACCCTTCAAGATAAAGGGTACGGCATTCATGTTAAAACGAACAATATCACGACCATAACAAAAAACATGTATGCTAACGCTCTTTTAACCGCAGGTGTTACCGACGCAGAAGTTCATGTAACAGCACCATTTAAAGTTACCGGTACCACCGGTCTAACAGGGATCCTCAAGGCTTTTGAAGAAGTTTCAGATACAACCATCGATGAAGAAAAGAAACAAGTAGCCAACGAAGAGCTGATCCGTACCGCAGAGATTGCCGAAAAAATCGGGGACAGTGATAAAGCAGCTGAATTTGTAATGAGGGTAAAAGAGGAAGTAGCAGAGAAGCAACCGGAGACGAAGGAAGAGGTTCGTAATATCATCATTAACGTTTCCAATGAGTACAACATCAATCTCACCAAAGAAGAAGTGGAAAACATGACCCAGTTTGGGGATCGTTTTTCCCAACTGGATATCGACTGGGATTCGTTTGGAAAGCAGCTCAAAAACTTGGGAGATCAATTGGGTATGCAGTTGGACAAAGTAGGAGAAGCGCTAAAATCTGAAGAAACACGAAACTTTTTCCAAAAAGTTTGGGATTGGATCGTTAACTTCTTCAAATGGCTAGGCAGCCTCTTCTCCTCGGAATAATTGTGATTCATGTACAAAAATAAACCCTGTTTCTGCTAGCAGAAACAGGGTTTTGTTTTATCTGGAAAGCCATTTGCGGAACATATACTTGGTTGTCTCGCGATTCATATTTGCGATAGCCGTGGTCAAAGGCACCCCTTTTGGGCAAGCCTGTACACAGTTTTGTGAGTTTCCACATTCCTGAATTCCGCCTTCTCCCATTAATGCTTCCAGACGTTCATCCTTGTTCATTGCTCCTGTTGGATGACTATTAAACAAGTTCACTTGCCCCATCATAAATGGTCCTCGGAAGGAATTTTCAGAGGCGTTCACATTGGGGCAGGCCTCCAGACAGACTCCACAAGTCATACATTTGGACAACTCATACCGCCATTGCCGTTCAATCTCTGACATACGGGGTCCTGGCCCCAAATCATGAGTACCGTCAATTGGAATCCATGCTTTGATCCGTTTAAGGGTGTCAAACATGCGACTGCGATCAACAATCAGGTCTCGCAGCACAGGAAAGGAGCGCATGGGTTCGATCCGAATCGGCTGTTCTAATTTATCAACCAATGCGGTACAAGCTTGTCGTGGCTTCCCATTAATCACCATTGAACAGGAACCACACACTTCTTCCAAGCAGGCAGCCTCCCACACAACAGGAGCCACCTTTTCACCTGCAGCATTCACGGGATTACGCTGGATTTCCATTAATGCCGCGTGAATGTTCATATTCTCTCGGTATTCCAATTTAAACTCTTCAACATAAGGTTTTTCATCTGGCCCGTCTTGACGGGTGATTTTGAGGTGCACAAATTTTTGTTCACTCATTCTTCGTGACCTCCTCTTTGGCCACATCATAACGGCGTGGGCGTGGTTTGATCAATGAAACATCAACATCTTCATATTCAAACTGCGGCCCATCAGGAGTAAACTTCGCTTTAGTTGTCTTGAGCCACTCTTCATCGTTCCGCTCAGGAAACTCAGGTTTATAATGGGCACCACGACTTTCGTTGCGGTTCAATGCCCCCAAGGTAATTACGCGAGCCAACTGCAGCATATTCCACAGATGACGGGTGAAGGCCGCAGTCTGGTTATTCCACCGACCAGTATCACTTATACCGATGTTTTTGTAACGCTCCATCAATTCCAGGATTTTCTCATCGGTCTTCTTCAGACGATCATTATAGCGGACAACTGTTACATTATCTGTCATCCACTTACCAAGCTCTTGATGCAGATGGTATGGGTTTTCTGTACCATCCATTTTCAAAATCGCTTCAAATTTGTTTTCTTCTTCTTTGCGGTATCCTTCATACAACGAAGATGGAAGATCCTCTGCTGATTTTTCCAGACCGTTGATATATTCAATTGCTTTTGGTCCAGCTATCATTCCTCCGTAAATACAGGAGAGCAAGGAGTTAGCTCCCAAGCGGTTCGCTCCATGATACTGGTAATCCACTTCTCCAGCAGCAAACAAGCCTGGGATGTTGGTTTGATGGTCATAATCAACCCACAAACCACCCATCGAGTAGTGAACAGCAGGGAAGATTTTCATCGGTACTTTGCGTGGATCTTCTCCCATAAACTTCTCATAAATCTCAATGATACCGCCCAGTTTCACATTTAGTTCTTCGGGATCTTTATGTGATAAGTCAAGATATACCATGTTTTCTCCATTGATCCCTAGCTTCATATCCACACACACTTTAAAGATGGCTCGTGTAGCGATATCTCGAGGAACCAGGTTCCCGTAAGAAGGATACATCTCCTCTAAGAAATACCAAGGCTTCCCATCTTTATAAGTCCATACACGTCCACCTTCTCCCCGAGCAGATTCAGACATTAACCGGAGTTTATCATCGCCAGGGATCGCAGTTGGATGGACTTGGATAAATTCCCCATTCGCATAGTAAGCCCCTTGTTGATATACAGCACTTGCGGCTGTCCCTGTGTTAATCGTAGAGTTGGTTGACTTTCCGAAGATAATCCCTGGTCCACCGGTCGCCAAGATCACTGCATCCGCTCGGAAAGTATGGATCTCTGAGCTACGAAGATCCTGGGCTACAATGCCTCGACAACGTCCCTCATCGTCTTTAACGATTCCCAAGAACTCCCAGAATTCATATTTGGTCACCCGGCCTTCTACTTCCCAACGACGTACCTGTTCATCCAATGCATAGAGCAGCTGTTGACCTGTAGTCGCTCCGGCAAAGGCTGTGCGGTGATGCTTCGTTCCTCCAAAGCGACGGAAATCGAGGAGTCCCTCAGGAGTGCGGTTAAATGGTACTCCCATACGATCCAAGAGATAAATAATGCCAGGTGCTGCTTCACACATCGCTTTTACAGGAGGTTGGTTGGCCAAAAAGTCCCCACCATAAATCGTATCGTCAAAGTGCTCCCAAGGGGAGTCGCCCTCCCCTTTTGTATTTACTGCACCGTTAATTCCACCTTGCGCACAAACGGAGTGTGAACGGCGCACAGGTACAATGGAAAATAACTGAACATCAGCGCCTGCTTCAGCTGCTTTGATGGTCGCCATCAATCCGGCCAGGCCACCACCGACAACAATAAGTTTTTGTTTCATAAGTGACAGTTCCCCTTTCTAACCCTGTGCCAACTCACTTAAGAAGTCAGGTTGAGCAAAAGCGAATAGACTACTGATTCCAAGGTAAGTTACAGCAACAAAAACAATCGCCCAAACCCAAGTAGAAATATATTGGGCACGTGGTCCTACAGTAATCCCCCAGGTTACAAGGAAATTCCACATTCCGTTGCAAAGGTGAAAAACAGCAGCAATAACACCGATCGCATATAGAGCAAAGGTAAAGTTATTGGACAAAATCGTATGCATATACTCAGCTAACTCTTCCGAGCTCATACCTTGCAAGCTTTTCTGAATACGTGTCTCCCAAACGTGCCAAGCGACGAAGATCAAGGTAATGACACCTGTCACACGCTGCAACATAAAAAAAATGTTGCGCAAAGTTGAGTAGCTAGCTACGTTGTTCTTTGAAAGAAAAGCTACATACAAACCATAAACGCCGTGATACAACAGCGGCAAGAAAATGAGGAAGATCTCCAAAAATAGTATGAACGGGATACTCCATAAAAAGTTTACCTGGTTAACAAAAGCTTGCGCACCTTTGGTCGCATAAAAATTGGTTACCAGATGGTTCACCAAAAAAAAGCCCACCGGAATTACACCCAGCAGTGAGTGTAACCGACGGTTAAAAAAGCTACGGTGATCACTCATTCCATACCCTCCAAACCCCTAAAATCTACTTATTCTTTCCGTCCCTCTTAATTATAAGAAGGGCTGCATCGACACATGGATTGTGTCAGTAGGACTGATTTGGTCTTCAATGTTCGAATCGTGAAGAACCTGCGTATTTAGATTAGATGTCTTTCTGTAGACCCTAATGGTGGGCAGATTCCACCCCAGCCCAATCCGAATCAATTTACTTACTCCCTAGAAGCCCTTAAAGATGATTTAACATGGAGCAAACTCCTCGCGCTTACCCTAACGCCAATTAAACGTTTGCTTTAAGTATCCCCACATGAAAAAATCCCAAGCATTTTTTTAACTCTTGGGGAACATTTATTGCAAATCATGCGAGGTAATCACAGGTGTAGCGGAAGTTGATTCCGGCTCCTTATTTCGAAGGCACTCCCCAGATTAGCCATATTTTAGAGTGTCGGGCATAGCCCTTGCGTGATTTTAAAGTGGATAGACAAGATGGGTATACCCTATACTCCATGAAACTCTCTCACAATCCCTTACACTATTTACTGTTCCACAGGGCTTCATTTTCAAAGGATTTAGAGATATACGGATTACTTTACCTCATCTTACCAAGGTGGGTCTGTTAAATATTGCACAATCCGCTCGAGCTTAAATTAACCGGCCATTCTGCAACATATCGCATGCTTGTCAGACTCTAGATCCCAAAGCTTTTTGAACTGTGCTCATTTGAACAATCTAATCTTTACAAAAAGGGGATTTGCCTTCGAGGCTTCTCTAACCACATTTTATTGTACTCCCAATCCTATCAAAGCGTCAAGGTAACCCCATAGAGTGCAGGAAGAGATCATCTTTAAATTATCGAATATTAACCTTTACCTCCTTATTCACAGGAGTTGCACGGGGATCTTCCAACCAGCATGCAACCTGATGAGTGGGAGAAACTTGGGTTGTTTCAGGCATCTGTTCATGACAAATAAACATAGCATAGGGACAACGGTCCGCAAAGGGACATCCCGGTGGTGGATCGTAAAGATCAGGAGGCGTTCCCGGAATCGGCTCTAGCTCCTGGTCACGGCGTTGGTCCAAACGAGGCATCGAAGCCATCAGTCCCCAGGTATAAGGGTGGCGCGAACGATAAAAGACTTCCTCTACCTCTCCTGTCTCTACGATTTTTCCACCGTACATTACAGCAACTCGTTGTGCCACCTCAGCGACTACACCTAAATCGTGGGTAATTAAAATGATTGCCGTCTCAGTCTCCTTTTGAATCTCTTGCATCAGTTCCAAAATTTGTGCCTGGATGGTGACATCCAGAGCAGTAGTAGGCTCATCGGCAATCAAGATTTTGGGATCTGATGCGAGAGCCATCGCAATCATCACCCGCTGGCGCATACCTCCACTAAACTCATGAGGATACTGATGAAACCTCTGTTCCGGATTGGGGATCCCTACCAATCGAAGCATTTCAAGGGCCCGCTTCTGCGCTTCGTGGCGGTTAATTTTTTGATGCCAAATTAGCCCTTCCATAATCTGCTTACCAACGGTCATGGTTGGGTTTAGTGAAGTCATCGGGTCTTGAAAGATCACGCCAATTTTAGAACCGCGGATCCTAAGCATTTTCTTCTTCGATGCTTGAACTAGGTCATCCCCCTCAAAAAGGATGCGACCCTCTGTGATCTTGCCTGGAGGAGAAGGGATCAGGCGCATAATGGATTGAGCTGTCACACTTTTCCCACTCCCAGACTCTCCTACGATTGCAAGCGTTTCCCCTTTATTCAAGGTAAAACTTACTCCGCGCACTGCATGTACTTTCCCTGCATAGGTTTCGAAAGTGACATGCAAATTATCCACTTCCAATAGTCTGGCCAATTTTTCACCCCTCCACTATTTCTTATTTTCTCATTTTCGGATCCAGCGCGTCCCGTAAACCATCTCCAAATACGTTAAATGATAGTAGTGTGAGACTAATCACTCCAGCCGGAAATGCAAGTCGCCACCACTCATCGGACAAGACGACAATTAAGGAAGATTCAATCATTGTTCCTAAACTGGCAACGGGGGCCTGAACACCGAGACCAAGGAAACTGAGAAATGCTTCGGCAAAAATCGCGTTTGGAATCGTGAAGGAAAGCATTACTAGAATGGGGCCAATCGCATTGGGAATTAGATGTTTGAACAAGATACGTTTGGTACTTGCTCCTAACGTGCGGGCACATAACACAAACTCTTGCTCCTTTAATTGCATTACCTGTCCCCGCACCACACGGGCCATATTAAGCCAACCCGTTACTGTTAAGGCGATAATAATCGTCCATAAGCCTGGCTTTAAGACAACCAATAACATAATTACGACCAATAAGTACGGCAGTCCCCATAACACATCAACAATTCGCATCATAATCTCGTCTACTCGACCCCCACGGTAGCCAGCAATCCCTCCGTAAATCACACCAATGATCAGGTCAATGAGACCAGCCGTGATCCCAATAATTAGGGAAATGCGGGCACCGTGCCAAGTACGTACAAACACATCGCGTCCTAGATCATCTGTCCCAAACCAGTGTTCAGAGGAAGGGGCCAAATTTTTACCATTTTCTAAGTTTTGCTCGTAGTAAGTATAAGGCAGTAAGTGAGGACCAATGATAGACATAATTACTAATAAACAAATAATGACCAACCCGGCCATGGCCAATCGATTCTTTTTCAAACGACGCCATGCATCTTGCCAGTATGTAACACTCGGACGCTTTATTGCTTCTTCATTCTCCTGGCGTCGTGGAGCCCGTTCAAACTTCTCAGCAGGAATCTCCATTATTCCACCTCCCTTTCACCCAACTTCACACGTGGATCTACCCAAGTGTAAACAAGGTCAACAATAAAGTTCATAAGGATCAAAAAGGCTGAGTAAAAGATCGTAACACCCATGATTACTGGATAATCTCGATTAAAAATGTCTTCTACAAAACGCTTTCCTAATCCAGGAATTGAAAAGATCTTTTCAATCACAAAGCTACCTGTTAAAATACCTGCCACCAAAGGTCCCATAATCGTAATAATGGGAAAAATTGCGTTTCGCAAAATATGATGAGTAAACACGCGAACTGGTGGCAATCCTTTGGCTTGAGCAGTGCGGATATAATCTTGTCCCTGGACATCCAGAACACTTGAACGCATCAAACGCGTTACCAGTGCCAAAGGTAAAAATGCCAGAGCAATCGAGGGTAGAATGGTATGGGTAAAGTCACCCCAACCAGCGATGGGTAACAGATCCCATTGCCAGCCAATATACTTTTGCAAAAAAGGTGCTAGCACAAAGCTAGGAATTGAGATGCCAATAACCGCCAATACCATGATGGCATAATCAGGCAACCGATTATGTCTTAAGGCTGCCGTCGATCCCATGATAATCCCTAATATCAAAGCAATTAAGATTGCTTGGATTCCCAACTGTGCAGACACAGGAAATCCATCTGCAATAATTTCATTTACCGATCGCGTTGAAGATTTAATCGAAAAACCGAGGTCAAAGTTAGCTAGATTTTTCATATAAATCAAGTATTGAGTAGGAAGAGGCTTATCCAAATGATAATGAGCCATCAAATTTTTTAATGTCTGCTCCGGCAATTTCTTCTCCGATGTAAAGGGGTCTCCTGGGATTGACTTCATCAAGACAAAAGTGAGTGTGGCGATTACCCATAATGAAAGTAACATGAGTAGGATTCGCTTTACTACATAACGAAGCATTTCCCAACCTCCTTTCAAAATAGTGCCTAAAAACGTTATATCAATTTAGTTAGCTCGGGAATACCAACATCGTTCCAAAAGTAACTGTTTTCGGCAAATTAAATACCACCTACTCCCTCAATTCAAACGAACTCTTCCTTCGATTTTATCAGATTTAATTAACCTTTGACCACTCTTGTAAATAAATACAAACCTTCTTTATATTATTGGCTGAAAAAAGTGTTAGGCTGCTTTTGCTCGGATCTTAGAGCTGACGCTACCTAACACACCATTTTTTCCTTATGAAATCGTGCGGATCGCTTTTAAAGATGATCAAGTCCAAAGGCGGTGTGTAAAGCACGTACTGCCTTTATTGCCAAATCTTTATGGATGATACATGATATCTTTATCTCAGAAGTGGACACCATCTTGATCCGGATTCCTTCCTCCACTAAAGTTCTAAACATCTTTGCTGCCACACCGGGATTGGAAACCATCCCCGCCCCTACACAAGATACCTTAGCCAATCCAGTTTCATATGCCAGATCTATATATTGCAGTTGATCCTTCTCTTGGGCGATTACCTGTAGTGCCCGTTTACATTCTCTTTCCTCTACAGTAAAAGAGACATTGATCCGTTCTTCCTCATGTTCACTTTGCACAATGATATCTACATTGATCTGAGCTTCTGCCAACAGACCAAATAAACGAGGTAAAGCGTTGATCTCACCTTTTAATCCCAATACTTTTATTCGAGCTACTGGTTCGTCATAAACCACACCTCGAACGACTACTTTTTCCATCTTTAATTCCCCCTTTACCAAGGTTCCTGGTTCATCGGTAAAACTGGATCGGACAACCAAGGGAACCTGATGGGACATAGCACATTCTACGGCGCGAGGATGCAGCACCCCAGCCCCTAAATTGGCCAATTCCAACATTTCCCCATAAGATATTTCTTTCAATTTTTGAGCCTTGGGCACCACTCGCGGATCCGATGTATACACCCCATCTACATCTGTATAAATCTCACATCGTTCTGCGGCTAAAGCTGCTGCCAACGATACTGCGGTTGTATCTGATCCACCTCTCCCAAGTGTTGTAATCTCCCCTGTAGGAGAAATACCCTGAAACCCTGCAACTACAACAATTTCCTCCTTGTAGAGATGCTTTTGTATTCGCTTTGAGTGTATAGCTTCAATCCGAGCTGCGCCATGAATATGATTCGTTTGGATCCCTGCTTGCCAACCTGTCATGGGATACGCAGGCAATCCTTTTTCTTGTAGTGCCATAGTAAGCAGAGCTACCGAAACTTGTTCCCCTGTCGTTAACAACATATCCATCTCCCGCTGACCAGGAGATTTAGTGATTTGATGAGACAAATGCACCAGTTTATCCGTTGTTTTCCCCATCGCCGATACAATCACCACACACTGGTTTCCTTCTTTGTAAAGCCGGGCAACTCTTTCCGCCACTTGATGTAAACGTGATTGATCGGCGAGAGAAGTTCCGCCATATTTTTGAACAACAATCCCCATAAAGATTAAGCACTCCTTATCCCTCATAAAAGAAAAAACGACAACTGGATGTGTCAGCTGTCGTTTTCCCACCAGCCTCACCTATTGGTAGGATAGTGCTCCACAAAGGCCAAAGGCCCTTGTGACAGTGTCGTCCCTATTCGGAAACGACCCCAGCCTTTCTTCTAGCAGAAAAGAAAGACTTCGGCGAATACCCCTTTCTTCGTCCTTCTACAGACCTGCCACCCTCCAGACGATTACTGATGATATTCGCGCCTCTACTCCACACATCTAGTGAGGAAAAAACTTTTGATTATATTTTTATTATTGTATCATATAATAGATCAATAACCAATATATCGCTTCAAGAACAGTTCATGCTTTGGACAAGACTGGAACGTCTCTCATCTTGGCATGATGAGGGCGATAGAAGTATAATGAAGGTAAGTAGCCAGAGTGCTTGCTTATATGTGATCGGAGAGTGATGAAGTTATGTTTGCTAATATTGGACCAGCGGGATTTATTTTAATCTTAGTGGTCGCTCTTCTCCTATTTGGTCCCAACAAATTGCCTGAACTGGGAAGGGCGGCAGGAAGAACCCTACGGGAATTTAAAGAGTCCTTTAACACAAACCCATCTTCTACAAACACTTCTTCGGAAGCCATAGAAGATAAAAAAGAAGAGCAGATGCCCAAACTGTTAAAAAAAGAATAACCCCTATCTCCATCCGTTAAAAATAGCTCGTGATTCCATAAAAAAACCTGAAGCATTATTGCCTCAGGTTTTTTTATTTGACTCTTGTTCATTTAAGGCAGCAATAATGGTGCGGGCAAGTTTATCACCAATTCCCGCTCGACGATATTCTTCTACTGTTGCCTGTTTCATTTTCTCGATGGAACCAAAATGTTTAAACAGTAACTGCTTTCGTTTTGCCCCTACTCCAGGAATTTCATCGAGACGGGAGCGAATCATTGATTTCCTTCGCGTTTGTCGATGGAATGAAACCGCAAAGCGGTGAACTTCCTCTTGAATCCGTTGCACGAGGTAAAATTCCTGAGTACCTTGATGGAGTGGAACTTCTTGTGGGGGATCACCAAAAAGCAGACGGGCAGTGAGATGCCGCTCGTCTTTAACCATTCCTCCTACAGGTATCGATAAACCCAGCTCGTTTTCCAGTACATCAGAGGCTGCGGCCATCTGCCCTTTTCCTCCGTCAACGAGAATTAAATCTGGAAGTGGTAAGTTTTCTTTCAAAACACGGGTATACCTCCGCCGAATTACTTCACGCATGGTTTCGTAATCATCTGGTCCTGTAACTGTTCTAATTTTATATTTACGGTATTCCTTTTTTTGGGGTGATCCATTAATAAAAACGACCATTGCAGAAACAGGATCTGCTCCTTGAATATTGGAATTATCAAAGGCCTCAATTCGCTTTGGAAAACCGATTCCTAGCTGATCCCCAAGGTTTTGGGCTGCTTGCACTGTCCGCTCCTTATCCCGTTCCATTAGCCGGAAACGCTCTTCAAGAGCTAGCTTCGCATTTTGGCAAGCCATAAGAACTAACTTTCGTTTCATTCCTCGCTGGGGCACATGAATATTTACCCCTTCCAGCCAACCATCTAACAATTCCATATCGATTCCTTCTGGAAGATAAATCTCCTTAGGCAAGCTTGGCCTTTCATGATAAAATTGCGTGACAAAGGAACGAAAATCATCTGCTGGGTCACCATAATGGGGAAAGATCGAAACATCACGTTCAATTAATTTTCCTTGACGAACAAAAAATACTTGCACACACATTTTTCCTTTATCTGCCGCATAGCCAAACACATCTCGATCGATTCCATCCGTCACTGTAACATTTTGCTTTACCATCACGGCTTTAATGTGACCAATCAAATCACGTAACTCCTTGGCCCGTTCAAAATCAAGGGCCTCTGCAGCCTGTTCCATCTGTTCACGTAACTCCTGCTCTACTTCTTGGTAATCACCGCTTAAGAAGCGGATAATCTTCCGACGCATCTCCTCATACTGAGCAGGATCCACGTCAAACTCACAGGGTGCAAGGCATTGACCCAAGTGGTAGTAAAGACAAACCCGCTTCGGAAGTGTCCGACACTTTCGTAACGGATACAGGCGATCCAAAAGCTTCTTGGTTTGTTGTGCAGCCCCGGCATCAGGATAGGGGCCAAAGTATCTGGATCCGTCCTTACGTAAGGTGCGTGTAACTTCCAATCGCGGGTGCTCTTCCTTTGTTAATCGGATATAGGGATATGACTTATCATCTTTTAGCAAAACATTAAAGCGAGGACGATGCTGTTTAATCAGATTACATTCCAAGATCAAGGCTTCCGTCGCACTATTGGTCACGATATATTCAAAGTCGGCAATTTCAGAAACAAGAAGTTGTGTCTTGGTGTCATGACTGCCTGAAAAATAAGATCGAACACGGGATCTCAAATTTTTCGCCTTGCCGACATAAATGATCGTACCCTCACGATTTTTCATTAAATAGCAACCTGGTTTTTCGGGGAGTAGGGGCAGTTTTTCTTTGATTGATTTCATAAAATCCGCCTCCTACATTTATTTTATCATATTCCAGTGGGAGCGTTGGAATAAACATTGATCATTCCATCCTTGGGTGCAATGAATACTTTTCCTCAATTCTTTGTGTATCTCTTAATTTTAACATCGCATTGGTGACAACTCTTTTTTCTTAATGTTACCATTTAGTATAAATTTCTACTTCAACACCTTTCTTATAAAGCCATAACATTTCGAGACTCCTATGCTCTTTTTCAATCTTTTCACTTTCCTCTAAAAGCATTATGATTAAATTGCCTCTAGTCAGGGATTGGATATATCTCCTCGATTTAGGTAAGTGATTAACCCTACTGCTACCTTACCAATGTATAATTGAAAGGAACGATTCATATGCTTGCAACATTAAGATTTATTGACCGCTTTGTCTTTCGTCTATGGTGGAACTCTTTAATCAGCCAAACCGTTCTTATTGTTGCTGCATCTATTCCTGCCTTAGCGTTTTTTTATTATTTTAAACCCATACCACTTTTTCATGGAAAGCATTTTTTTTCAGAACTGATTACATCATCTTTTCATGACATGATTCCATCGATTAAGAATATAGTCATGGAACTAGAAGTAGATATTCTTGGAATTCTATTGCTTCTCCTTAGCTGGTTGTATCTTTCGTTCTCTTTTGCGGGCTTTTTTGGTACAATCAGGTCTGCAGTGGTGGAAAGAAAAGTTTCCATCAAACACTATTTTTCCTATGGATTTTTTTACTTTCTCCCTTTTTCCTGTTTGTTCCTTATTCTAATAAGTCTATTTCTAATAATCGCCATCAGCTTTTGGATGATTCTATTGCATGCAAGTTCCTCCTGGCCGATTCTACTTCCAGTAATCGCTATGATTTATCTGTTCTATTTTTTAGTCACAAGTTATATCGTTGCAGTCATCTTTGTTGATCAAAAAAATCTACTCCGGGGAATTAGAGAGGGATTAAGGATTAGCTTCCGATCAATGGGAAAAGCACTTTCCTCTTTTTTCATCGCTCTCATGATAGGAGTATTGGGGTTAATGATTATCACGTTAATCTCTCTACTTCCTTTTGCAGTTCTTCAACTTTTCCCAGATCAAACTTTAATATTTATTACAGGAAGCATACTGGGAATTTTGTTGCTCTTGTTGTTTTCCCCTTTTCCCCTTATATTGTTTACAAGTACACTTTTTTACCGCTATGTAGAAGTAGTGAAAAGAAAACAGGAGATTACATCAACCACTCTAGCTTCAGCAACCTCTTAATGTTGAAACATTTTCAAAGAAGGAGGAATTATTCCATTAATATGTAAAGCTTAGCTTTGTCATCAAGAAGGAGGCTTATTGTGGGTACATTTTTTTCACTTTTTGGCCGTCATGGTTTTAAAACATGGTTGACCTATTTATTAGGTACAATGCTTACAACTGGTTTGCTTTGGTTGATATGGTTCATTGGATTACTCATTGGCGGGATTCTCTTTTTTGCGAGTATTCTTCCCGCAATTGCAGAAGTATCATTGGAAGATCCAGAGTCCTGGGAGAGTCTAATCGAAATTGCACCAGGATTAATTGTAGGGATCGTGCTGTTTTTTGGCATGATGATTCTAATTTCTTTGCCCTTTTTATCCTTTCTTAATGCAGGCTTGTACAGTGTTGTGAAAGAAAATGTATTTGAAAACCGCTTTTCCTTCGGAACTTTTTTTAGTGGCGGTTTTTCAAACTTATGGCGAGTTTTGAAACAAAGTTTTCTCTTCTTTCTAATCTATTTTCCGCTGTTGATTCTGTTTATTTTTTCAGTGATTTTCCTCTTTATCGAGGGCCTTCAAGTGGTGGGGTTACTTATTATCTTATTGTTACTTCTTGTAGTTCCTTTTGTCCTAATGGGGACGATGTTCGCTCCCGCCATTATAATCACCGAAAAAACAGGTGCTTTCCGTTCGATCGCTACTTCTTTTCGTTTGCTATTTCAGTCTTTTGGAAATGTACTTTTATCATTTATCGCTATTGCAGGAACGGGCTTTGGCCTTACAATCTTGCTAGTCCTTCCTGTCACCTTTTTTTTCCACGTTGTAGCTGGTGACGCAGAATGGACATCTTTGTTCACTACACCCTATGAATATTTGGTAAATACCTTTATTGCAGTACTGTGTACTTTTATTCTTTTTTACCGCTATCAACGAATACGACCGATACTATACCCCACGGATCCAAGAAATGAAGAAATTGGCGGAGGAACTGAAGGAGATACCAGACAAGAAAGCAGCGAAGAAGAACTGATTTCCGTCACCCCATTTCTTGACAAACATGAAGCGACAACACCTAGCTTCACACAGCCAGTATCCAAACCACTAGACCCAGTGAAGAAGGGCGGAGATCCTGAAGAGAAGCATAAAAAAAGAGGATATCCTACCAGTCCATTTCGACCAATACCCTTTCCTGATGAAAAACCGCCAGCAGAAAAATAATATACCGCCATGGGAATCAAGGGGTTAGTGTTTTCCTAACCCCCTCACTCTTTTTATCAATCTAAAAAGGAGGCTTTAACATGGCTTCTTACTTTAAACATTTACGCCGCCATGGAATAAAGCTATACCTGAGCTTTTTTCTAGGTATGGGGATTACCACAGTGCTCTTGCTGGGAATACTCTGGGTGCTAGCTCTTGTGACAATTGCAGGAACTGATAGCTTTTACTTAATCTTTTCCTCAGATGATAACGTAGCTGCTGACGCCTGGGAGGATCTCTTCACCAATCATTTGATTGGTCTTATATTTTTTCTTATGGTAGCATCTCTTTTGTTCCTACTATATAGTACTTACAACAGCGCGGGGATATACAGTTCCCTTAATCAAGCCGTTTCTGAAAATCGTTTTTCAATCGGAAGTTATTTCTCTGGGGGTTTGAAGTTTTTTGGAAAAATGTTGGGGCAATGGATCCTCATCGCCCTAATCACTTCTCCATTATTTATTCTTTTTATCATTCTTAGTTCAGTGTTTATCAGCCTCTTAGGAGAAGAGGGAGCAATCCTCGCCTTTGCCTTGATTTTTATTTTTTCCATTCCGCTAGCTTTATTGTTGCTTCTAGGCTTTATTCATGCACCTGTGATTCTTGTTAGTGAGCAGATCGGGATCTGGAAGTCGATCTCCTATTCCTGGAAGCTTCTCTTTAAGAAGTTTGGACAGGTTTTTCTATCCGTGCTTTTTGTAGTAGGAGTCTCCTTTATCATGTGGTTCCCTGTCATGATTGTAAACACCTTTGTCACGGTTCTCCTCGGCGAAATTCCAGGAGCGATTTTGTCAGATCTAGCCCAATTCTTTATTTCACCGTTAATTACTTTACTTACCTTGCTGTTTGTTTTTGTACGTTATAAACAGAATCTGCGACCCGTTCTCTTCCCACAAGAAGAGACCGAAGAAAAGGGCACCTCTTTCACTTTAGAAAAAGTAACAGCCCAATCTGCACCGCCGCAATCTCAGGCAGCTGCATTGGAACCTGAGAGACAGGAAGTACAAAACCTACCACCAGAGACAACAAAACAAGAAACGAAAACAGAAACATCTCAGCAACAAGAGGCTACACCTACTCCGACTCACACATCCTCTACACCAAAACAAGAAGAAACTACCTCAGCCTCCTCATTTCCTACATTTACCTATCCTGACGAAGAAAAACCTCCTCGATAAGAAAAAGACGCCCTAAACGGGCGTCTATTATTTATTAAAGATGAGGATTCATCCACTCAACTAATTGTGCTTTTGGCATAAAGCCAGACATTTTATTGACAACTTCACCATTTTTAAATAGCAATAAGGTAGGAATACTCATAACTCCAAATCTTTTGGATAGATCCGGATTTTCATCCACATTCACTTTCGTGATTTTTACTTTATCACTCATCTCCGCATCTATTTCTTCCAAAACAGGAGCAATCATGCGGCAGGGAGGGCACCAAGGAGCCCAAAAATCAACTAGGACTGTTTTTTCCTCTTTTTCTACCTCTTCGGCAAAGGACTCATCCGTCACATCTACAATTGCCATATATTGATCCCCCTTGTCTTTATACTGGTACAAGTATACAAGATAAGTATACCACCGAACATGCTACAGGCTCAACTTAATTCGGGTCCCAAAATAATGACTATCCTTTTTTCATCACTTCCCTTTCGTACTCTATAGGATAACCGCTTTAAGCAGGTTTTACAAAACAAAAGAAAAGGCCTGTGAATAAATCATTCCAATTCACAAGCCCTATAATCATTGTCTTTTCAGTTAGTTATTTTCCGCCAATACTTTTCTTAGCTCTTCTGTCAACATGGGGACCACTTCAAATAGGTCACCTACGATCCCATAGTCGGCCACGTTAAAAATATTTGCTTCGGGATCCTTATTGATTGCTACGATAACCTTGGAACCGGACATCCCCGCTAAATGTTGGATCGCTCCGGAAATTCCACAGGCAATATACAAATCAGGTGTAACCACCTTACCTGTTTGCCCAATTTGTAATGCATAATCGCAGTAACCCGCATCGGCGGCCCCACGAGAAGCACCTACCGCTCCTCCCAAAAGATCCGCAAGCTCTTGTAAGGGCTTAAACCCATCGGCACTTTTTACACCCCGGCCACCAGCAACGATTACTCGAGCTTCGGATAAGTCGACTCCTTCGGCAGTCTTACGAACCACTTCTTTAACAATTGTTCGCAATGCCTCATTGGAAATGTCAACATCCAGCTCTTCGATTTCACCCGTCCGGCTGGTATCGGCTTCTCCAGCTGCAATGTTATTAGGACGAATGGTAGCAAAAACTGTTCCTTCTTTAAAGGCTTTTTTCACAAAGGCTTTACCAGCGTAGATCGGACGTGTAAAGACCAGTCGCCCGTCCTTTACTTCAATATCCGTACAATCAGAGATGAGACCTAGTCCTAAACGTGCAGCAAGCCGTGGGCTTACATCCCGGCCTACTGGGGTATGACCGGTAAAAATCACATCGGGATTAACCGATTCAATGATATGTTTATATGCCCGGAAATAGGCATCAGGAGTATATTGATCCAATCGTTCATTGGAAATCGTTACTACTTTATCTGCTCCATGCTGAATCAGCGTTTCTGCTAAACCTTTCGCAGCGCTTCCAACAACGCCAGCCGTAATGGTTCCTCCT
Source organism: uncultured Thermoactinomycetaceae bacterium (assembly GCA_937975135.1). Classification (GTDB taxonomy): domain Bacteria; phylum Bacillota; class Bacilli; order Thermoactinomycetales; family CALJVA01; genus CALJVA01. Next base: position 26,791 of record CALJVA010000136.1, read on the forward strand.
TCTGCTACTTGACGCGCAGCGGCTAAGCTTTCCAAGGATACGTTGCGAAGGTTCCCGTCACGCACATCAGCCAATACCAGTACATTTCTACTCATCGGCTTCGTCTCCCTTCGATAGTTAAATCACCTTGGCTTCATTTCGCAGTAGGTGTACCAATTCTTTTACTTGATCGGAAATCTCGCCCTGAAGCACTTTCCCCGCCTGTTTTTCTGGAGGAAGGAAAACTTCCAGCTGTTCGGTTTTTGCTGCTACTAAATCTTCATCAATATCATCCAACTCATCCCAGTCCAATTGCTCCAGCGGCTTCCGCTTTGCCTTCATAATTCCCGGTAGGGAAGGGTAACGAGGCTCATTGAGTCCTTGCTGTGCTGTAACCAAAATAGGCAATTTTGACTCAATATACTCTGTATCCCCTTCAACATCTCTTTCTACTTTTACCTGATCGCCCTCAATGGTAAGTTTGGTAATCGTAGATATATGCGGAATGTCCAACAACTCAGCCAGACGAGGTCCTACTTGGGCAGATCCATCGTCCACAGCCATATAACCGCATAAAATAATGTCAAATTCCCGCTCACGGATTACTGCTGCTAAGATGTGAGCAATGGAATGCTCATCGGCATCTAAGCCTTCAGTATCGATAAGAATACCCTTATCCGCTCCCATCGCCATAGCAGTGCGGAGAGCCTGCTCAGCACGTTCTGGACCAACAGTAATCACTGTTACTTCGCCACCGTGCTCTTCTTTCAACTTAATTGCTTCTTCAACCGCATATTCATCATAAGGGTTGATCACAAATTCAACGCCTTCTTCGCTGATTACGCCATCTTCGATGGTAATCCGCTCTTCGGTATCAAAGGTTTGCTTCAGGCATACCAGGATGTTCATCTAATAAATTCCTCCTTTGCCTCGGGGTCATTCCCGGCTATTCCTGTTTGATCCCGTACAAAAACAAACGGTGGATCTCATCGGCTTGCTCAACCAAGCTATATTTTCGATTATCCATAATCCATGAGCTCACCGTCTCATCGATGGTACCAAAAATCATTTTACGCACATTGCGTACATCTACATCAGGCCGAAACATTCCTTGTTTGATGCCTTCCTCGATTACACGATCAATCACATCCAGGTATTTCTTTAAGACGGCATTGATTCGCTTCCGTATTTTCGGATTGGCTTGACGTAGTTCAATTTGTGTTACAATCGCCAGTTTATAATCCTGCTCTAAGATTTCAAAGTGAAGGCGAATAATCTCACGTAACTGCTCAATGGGTGAGTCGATTTGTTTTAAAACTTGCTTCGCCTCACTTACAAATTTACCCATCTTCTCTGTAAATAAGGAGATCAGAACATCGTCCTTATTTTCAAAATACAAATAAATCGTGCCGTCAGCCACTTTTGCCTCTCGGGCAATTTTGGCAACCTGTGCATTGTGATAACCGTGTTCGGCTATAACTCGAACGGCGGCATCGATAATCGCATCGTATTTATCTCCGGTCCGTTTGGCCATCAGCTGTATCCCTTTCCCTAAATGATATGCAGCAAAAATGAATGACCATTCATTCAATATCTAGTTTATTATCCATTTTCCTGTCTGTCAACACTTTTTAGGTACGAGGGTTAAAATCATAGATATCCAAAAATTATTATACACAATCAAGAAAGCTTGTGAAGAAATATTCTTTTTGCTTTTCTACTTGCCCAGGCATCAAAAAAAGAAAAGGCGGTCTCATCCCGCCATCTCCCTATATACATCACCTTTCTCAAGAACACCCAAACAAGCCCATTGAGTTAATGCAGCTGGCTTGGGTATTTGAGAATTGAATTGTTATACTTCTGGTCTTATCGGCTCTCCATCTTCTGTTTTTCTTCTTCCAATAAGACACGACGTAATACTTTACCGACAATTGATTTAGGTAGCTCATCACGAAACTCAAAGAGGCGAGGTACTTTGTATGCGGCCAGCTTTTCGCGACAATAAGCTTCCAATTCCTCTTCTGTTACAGTTTTCCCCGATTTAAGCACTATAAACGCTTTTACTGTTTCCCCTCGGTAAGAATCAGGTACTCCAATCACAGCAGCTTCTTGGATTGCTGGATGTTCAAAAAGTACTTCCTCCACCTCACGGGGGTAAATATTAAACCCACTGGCAATGATCATATCTTTCTTCCGATCCATAATTGACACATAACCTTCTTCATCCATAGAAGCCATATCTCCTGTTAGAAGCCAGCCATCTTTTAATGTTTTTTCTGTTTCCTCTGGAAGATTCCAGTAACCTTGCATCACTTGTGGACCTCGAACCTGTAGTTCTCCTACCTCACCAAATGAACACTCTTTACCTGTCTCAGGATCCACAATACGGCAGTCTGTATCCGGCCATGGAAGACCAATACTCCCCGCTTTTCTCTTCCCCCAAATTGGGTTGGCGTGGGTAACTGGCGACGCCTCTGTTAATCCATATCCTTCCACCAAACGTCCACCAGTCAATTTTTCAAACTTCTCTTGCACATCGACAGGCAGTGCAGATGATCCACTCAGACAAGCTTCAATGGAGGAAAGGTCATACTTCTCAATATCCGGATGATTCACCAATCCAATATACATCGTAGGGGCTCCGGGAAAAAGCGTTGGTTTCTCCTTTTCAATTAACTTTAAAATTTTCTCCGGTTCAAAGCGAGGTACCAGAAGCAAGGTTGCTGCAAGATAAACACCATAGTTCATCACCACTGTCATCCCATAAACATGGAAAAAAGGAAGTACCGCCAAAACCTTTTCCTTTCCTTTTCTTCCACGATACATCCAAGTGGCACATTGCACAGCATTTACAACCAAATTGCGATGAGTAAGGATCGCTCCCTTTGCTGTTCCTGTGGTACCCCCTGTGTATTGAAGCAAAGCAATATCATCAGGAGATATTTCGACTGTAAGGGGATCTGAAAGCGCTTTCTGAAGTAGCTCGGGAAAACGGAAAATACGTTCATTATCATAAGAAATTTTCGGTTTTATTCCATCCTTCATTAAAGTAAGTGGATACAGAATGTTCTTGGGGAAAGGTAAATAATCTTTAATACTGGTGACAATCACACGCTTAATCTTAGTTTCTGGCAATACTTTAGTCACACGACTATACAGTAAATCTAAACAAACAATTGTTTCTGCCCCTGAATCCGTCAATTGATGTAAGAGTTCACGCTCAACATACATGGGATTTGTTTGTACAACGATCGCTCCTGCATACAATGAACCATAATACGCGATGATCGCTTGGGGACAGTTTGGCAACATAATCGAAATGCGCTCCCCTTTTTGAACACCCAATTGACGTAAAGCATTACCAAAACGATAGGACTCCTCAAGCAATTGCGAATAGGTAATACGCTTACCCATGAATTGCACTGCGTCACGATCTGGATATTCACGGGCAGACTCCTCGAGGAAATGTGTCAAAGGTACTTCAGGATAAGTTAATGAATGAGGAACCTCTTCTGGATAATGATCCAGCCAAACCTTCCTGCTATTATCCAATATATTCCCCTCCCATAGTGAATGAGCAGTCATTCATATTTGTTGATAAGAACATTATATTCATTTAGTTATCCTTATTTTATCTGATTTTGACCTTCCTGTGAACTCCTAAGGATCAATTCCTTTATTACAGGCAATATCTAACATTATATCTATTCAATTACTAAATCAAAATTTAAGCGAAAAAGGTATTTCATCTAACTTGAGATCTTTTTTTTGGGCGATTGCATTATATGGTATTTTTCCGTACAATTCAATAGAAACACAGCTTCGAACCAACAAAATATCCATCGTAACATAAGATTTATAACGCGATGGGAGGAGGCATATACTTTGATCCCACTTCCTTTAGACTATCAACAACAAATGAAGGAACTGCTCAAAGAAGAATACCCTGCATTCATAAAAACATACGCTCTTGAGCCAGCCCGTGGCTTGCGAATCAATACATTAAAAATTGGAATCAAAGAAGGGCTACAGCGTTTTCCTTTTAGATTATCTCCAATCCCCTGGTGTCCGGAGGGGTTTTTCTATGATCATAACCAAGATCGTCCTGGAAAGCATATTTATCATGCTGCAGGGCTTTATTATATTCAAGATCCCAGCGCGATGGCTCCAGTAGAGGCCCTTGACCCACAACCCGGTGAAAAAGTTCTTGATTTATGTGCGGCTCCTGGCGGAAAAACTACCCAGATCGCTGCCAAAATGAAAGGCTCTGGATTATTGGTCGCCAACGAGATTCACCCTCAACGCGTCAAAGCTTTGGCTGAGAATTTAGAACGCTTTGGTGTACAAAACATTCTCCTTTTAAATGAAACACCTCAGCGTCTGGCCAAAGCTTTTGCTTCCTACTTTGACCGCATTCTGATCGATGCTCCTTGTTCTGGCGAAGGAATGTTTCGAAAGGATCCCGATGTATGTACACGATGGAGCTTAAAAGCAATCCACAAATGTGCCGATCTTCAACTGGAAATCTTAACAGCAGCAGCAACCATGCTTCGCCCTGGAGGAATATTAACCTACTCCACCTGTACGTTTAATCCTGTGGAAAATGAAGGGGTACTGCACCGCTTTCTCCAGGAGCATCCGGAATTCCGTGTTCGTTCCACTCCCTATGCAGAACATTTTATGCCCGGTCGACCTGAATGGATCGATGCAGATGAGAGTCTAAATAATTCTGTTCGTCTCTGGCCTCACCACCTGAAAGGAGAAGGACACTTTGTTGCAGTCCTTGAAAAAGTAGAAGCAAGTAGCGACACCTGGCGACCAGGCTCCCTTCCATCGCTGCCGATAAATGTGCGCAAGCTTTTCCACTCTTTTGTAAGGGAAAACTTGACCGTTTCCCCCAAAGAAGAATCATACACCTTATTTGGGAATCATTTGTACCAAACACCTCAAGTGCCCCTCCCCTCCCTAAATGGATTAAAAGTCAAGTGGCCTGGGCTTTACCTCGGTCAAGTAAAAAGAAATCATTTCCTACCTTCTCATACCTGGGCAATGGCCCTAACGCCGGAGCACTTCCGCCGTACACTCTCCTTTGCCCCTGATGATCCACAACTCCTCGCTTACTTACGTGGAGAAGCTTTCCCCTATGATGGAGAACCTGGATGGACACTGATTACCGTTGATCAATACCCAATCGGTTTGGGAAAAGCTTCAGGAGGTCTAATGAAGAATCACTATCCCAAATGGCTTCGCTGGGATTAAGATCCATAAGGGCTGGGCTCCTAAAGGAACCCAGCCCGATCACATTATTTCTTCTATGCAGTAAATGCCTGTTTCTCTGGATGGGACAAAGATTTTCGAGCCCACCAATAAAAAATGCCAGAAAGTATTACCAATAAACTGCAGGAATAATACATCATCGAATAACCCCACTGGGCTGCGACAAGACCGAGTAAAAACGATCCAGAACCAATCCCAATATCAATCCCGGTAAAAAAAGTTGCCGTTGCAGCTCCTCGACGATCCGGTGCCCTTTGAATCACCATCGCCTGCAGGGAGGGTTGAATACTTCCATATCCAAAACCAATACAAACTGCCGCCAGGTAGAAGAGGACTGGACCATTTGCAGCACCAAGCATGATGACACCCAATAAATAAAAAACCAATCCTGGATAAACTACCAAATCCGGTCCCTTTCGATCATGAATACGTCCCGAAAAAAGACGCGATGCGACTAAAGCAAGGGCATAAACAAAAAAGTACCAACCTGCCATATCCTCGTCACCCAATTGGACGGCATATAACGATAGAAAGGAAACAACTCCACCAAATGTAGCAGCTAGTCCTATCACAACTACGGAATAAGGAATAGCACGAAGCTCAAATAGGTTTTTCCAATCACGTAGTGAAGCAAACAAAGAACCTTTTTTCTTTGGATGATCCTTGGGATAACGAACAGCCAAAGATAACATCAGAGCAATCAAAGATAATCCAGCGCACACCATAAACATAATTGAATAAGACCATTGTTGGGCAATGAAGAGTCCTACAATGGGACCTAAAACCATGGCGAATATTGAAAAAGCGCCATAATAACCAAGCCCTTCCCCCCGGCGTCTCTCAGGAACCATATCTGCCACAACCGTCCCCGTACCTGTGGTAACCATGCCAAAGGCTGCTCCATGGAATAGACGCAATAGAAGAAGCAACATAATACTTGAAGCAGCTAAATATCCTGTAACCGCTAATACATACATTATCAAAGAAAAAAGCATCATTCGCTGCCGACCTAAATGATCCAGTAACATCCCTGTGATCGGGCGGAAAAGAACGGCAGAAAGCGTAAAAATCCCTACGACCACCCCAACCTGTTCCTCCCTACCACCCAACTCCTCGACTAAAAAGAGCGGTAGCGTAGGCATCAAGAAAAAAAAGCCTGCAAATAAAATCACGTTAACCAAGCAAAGTATAATAAAATTCTTTGTCCATATTTTCTCTCCCACTTGAAAACCCCTTCCTTATTTCTCTCTATCTATTTAGTATACCGAAATATATCCGGTTAGGGCTTGAAATAAGGTAAGTTTCTGTTCTTCTATCTAAATTACTGGATTAAAAAGCTACATAGCCCAAGCTCTTTCTTTCATATATATTCCTATAGGCGATAAATCCTTACTGTGGCTTTATCACAACTAAAAGATGGAGGAAAACTATGAAACCAAATCAACCTTCCTCTTTGCACTGGCACTCCCGACCTAGGGTCTATTATCCAATGACCATGGGCTTAATCCAGCCTGAGTGGTTATATATGTACCATTTTTTCAATGAAGAATCTGAAGAGCTCCTCCCATCAGAGGAAAGTGCCAATCCCCAAATTACCTCATCTATCTCTTCATCAGTCAAGATCAACATCCGTTCGCGGGGCATAGAGAACAAGCTGGGATCAGAAAAAATAATTAGTAAGAGATAAGTTTTTTCGCCAAGAAGGAAATATTATTTAGCCTCTTCTTTTGCCCAGAGGCTCCTCAGCTACGACCTTCCGTTACATGTAAAAAAGAAGCTCGTAGCTATTTTTTTGGCTGAAAGTATTCATTCGTAATTTCACAGAAATCTTGTGGCAGGAATCTTCTCGGATAAGTCGAATAATATAGTAAATTCAGATAAAGGGGCTGATTTGCTTGATGAAGCGTTGGACCTTCTTCCTCTGTGTTGTGCTCCTTACCGCTTTTCTCGTTCACCCTTCTTTGGCCACAGTCGAAGCAAAAAAAGAAGCACTAGCATCTGAATCTTATGTACCTGGTGAAGTAATTGTCAAGTACAAGGAAAATGCATCAGAAGCAGCAATAGCTAGTATGCATAAACAGGAAAATGCCGTAGTAGCGAAAGAATACAAAAAAGAAGGCTTCGATGTTGTTAAGGTAAAAGGAAAATCCGTAGAACAAGCAGTGCAAGAATACAACAAAAACCCCAATGTAGAGTACGCCGAGCCCAACTACATTTTTCACGCTTCCCAGACCCCCAATGATCCGTACTATCCCTCTCAGTGGGGACTTCAGAAAATTCAAGCTCCCCAAGTATGGGAGTTTTGTGGTACAGGCAAAGGAATTCGTGTGGCAGTCATTGACACCGGGGTTCAGGATGACCACCCAGACCTCCGAGGTAAAGTAGTCAGAGGTTATAACTATGTAAACGGCAACTGGAATCCCTATGACTACAACGGACATGGAACTCATGTGGCTGGAATCATCGCTGCCAATACCAATAATGGAATTGGCATCGCTGCTGTAGCTCCCGATGCACAGATATATGCGGTGAAAGTTCTCAATGATAATGGTAGTGGTACCTTAGCCAATGTTGCTGCCGGAATCCGACATGCTGCTGACAACGGATCCCATGTAATCAACCTCAGCTTAGGCGCCTCTGTTGGTGCAAGCACATTGGAAGATGCGGTAAACTATGCATGGAATAGAGGATCCGTGGTCGTAGCTGCGGCAGGAAACGCCGGTAGCACAGCCCCTCATTACCCCGCTTACTATTCCAATGTCATTGCCGTTGCCGCAACAGATAGTGCTGATCGGAAAGCATCTTTCTCCACCTACGGTACTTGGGTCGATGTAGCTGCCCCTGGCGTTGATATCATTTCCACCTATGTCTGGAGCAGCTACGCCAGGCTCAATGGAACCTCCATGGCTGCTCCCCATGTATCCGGCGTTGCGGCTATACTGGCAGAACAGGGACGTAGCAATAGTCAGATCCGGGCGGCCATCCAAAACTCGGCTGTCCCCATTTCCGGAACAGGCTCCTATTGGAGATACGGATTAATTAATGCTCCCCGAGCATGTTCTTATTAGTAGCAAGAGCGGTACCTGAGTGTACCGCTTTTTTTCTTACATAAATTATTGCCTCATTATAAAATTGCGGCTACCTGTGGTAAGTATGGTAAGAAGTTGGGCAAAGATCTCATTTTTGTATACGATTCCGCTCATTTATGTATCATTCCCCGAAACAGCAACGAAAAGGTCGGAAAATACATCCTTTTGACTATATATTATCCATAGTTACTATATAAAAAATAGGTTGAATTATTATGGAATTTCGACAGGTATTTTCATAATTTCGTCGAAATCTTTTTTTACATCCAAATAAAAGGAAGGTGGTTTTGGTAATGAAACGCTGGCTGTTTCTTGTATTCACGCTGATGTTGGCCGTCGCCCTCATGTCCCCCGCATTCTCTACCGCAGATGCAAAGCAGGCTGTAAAGTCGGCTGAATATGTACCTGGTGAAGTAATTGTCAAGTACAAGGAAAATGCATCAGAAGCAGCAATAGCTAGTATGCATAAACAGGAAAATGCCGTAGTAGCGAAAGAATACAAAAAAGAAGGCTTCGATGTTGTTAAGGTAAAAGGAAAATCCGTGGAACAAGCAGTGCAAGAATACAATAAGAACCCCAATGTAGAGTACGCCGAGCCCAACTACATTTTCCATGCTACCTGGACACCTAATGATCCTTACTTCAACAGCGGCCTACAGTGGGGACCCCAAAGAATCCAAGCTCCCCAAGCATGGGATATCTCCCGTGGTAACGGTATCCGCATTGCAATTGTAGACACTGGAGTCCAAAATGACCACCCAGACCTCCAGGGTAAAGTTGTCATGGGCTACAACTATGTAAATGGCAACTGGAATCCCTATGACTATAACGGACATGGAACCCACTGCGCCGGAATTGCCGCAGCAGCTACTAATAACGGAATCGGGATTGCTGGTATGGCACCTGGAGCACAAATCTATGCCGTTAAAGTTCTTGGAGATAACGGTAGTGGTACCTTAGCCAATGTTGCTGCCGGAATCCGACATGCTGCTGACAACGGATCCCATGTAATCAACCTCAGCTTGGGCGCCTCTGTTGGTGCAAGCACATTGGAAGATGCGGTAAACTATGCATGGAGTAGAGGGTCCGTGGTCGTAGCCGCGGCAGGAAACGCTGGTAACACCGCTCGTCATTACCCAGCTGCCTACGCCAATGCCATTGCCGTTGCCGCAACAGATAGCGCTGATCGAAAAGCATCTTTCTCCACCTATGGTACCTGGGTCGATGTAGCTGCCCCTGGCGTTGATATCCTTTCCACTTATTCCGGAAGCCGCTACGCCTATCTCAATGGAACCTCCATGGCTGCCCCCCATGTAGCTGGACAAGCAGCTTTGCTTGCTGCACAGGGACGTAGCAATAGTCAGATCCGGGCGGCGATCCAAAACACGGCTGACAGCATTACCGGAACAGGTTCCTATTGGAGATACGGCCGGGTCAACGCCTACAGATCTGTCTTATATTAATTTGAAAAAAGCGGTGCTTAATCGCACCGCTTTTATTTTGATAATAGCTCATCACATTTACTTCCACTTAAGAAACCTTTCATTTCGACTAGAAATGAATTTATTCTTTGAACAAATAAATCCAAAATTTCCATTAATAAATTTCTGAAAAAATTCTCGAAATAAGGAGGAGTTTGTTCATCTTTGTCGAATTAGTTTTTACACCAAAATAAAAGGAGGTTTTCTTACTATGAAACGCTTCTTATTTTTATTCACAGCTCTTCTCTTAACTGTATCCTTGATTGCACCTTCTGTCACCAACGCGAATGAAAAAGGTGCATCTGCTGTTGATTCAGCAAACTATGCTCCCGATGAGATTATTGTAAAGTACAAAAAGGGAGTATCCCAAGCAAACATCAATGCATTGCATAAGAATGAAAATGCATCGATCAAAGCCCAAAACAAAAAGCTTGGGTTTGATGTTGTTAAAGTAAAAGGCAAGTCTGTTAACAAAGCAATTGAAGCCTACAAAAAGAATCCAAACGTTGAGTATGTTGAGCCAAACTACTACTACCATGCCACCTGGACACCCAACGATCCTTACTTCACCAGCAGCTATCAATGGGGACACTTCAAAATTGGAGCTACATCCGCATGGGATCGTACACGTGGTAATGGCGTCCGTGTGGCTGTGCTTGATACAGGAGTACAATACAACCACCCAGATCTTAATGGAAAAGTTGTCAGAGGCTACAACTTTGTAGAGCGTAACTGGGATCCATATGACTACAATGGACATGGAACTCATGTGGCTGGTATCATTGCTGCTGCCACCAACAATGGAATTGGAATCGCAGGTATGGCACCTGGAGCACAAATCTATGCTGTTAAAGTTTTGAGCAACTCAGGTAGCGGAACCCTAAACAATATTGCTGATGGAATTATTCATGCAGTTGATAATGGTTCGAAAGTAATCAACCTAAGCTTGGGTGGCCCATCTGGTTCCACCACTTTACAAAATGCGATCAACTATGCTTGGAACAGAGGAGCTGTTGTTGTAGCAGCAGCAGGTAATGAAGGAACCAGTCGTCCAAGTTATCCTGCATACTATTCCAATGCCATTGCAGTTGCTGCAACCGATAGTGCAGATCGCAAAGCTTCTTTCTCCAACTACGGAAGCTGGGTTGATGTAGCAGCACCAGGGGTAAACATCTTGTCTACCTATCCTACCAACAGTCTTGCCTATCTCAATGGTACTTCAATGGCCGCACCCTATGTAGCAGGACAAGCTGCCTTGCTAGCTGCACAGGGACGTAGCAACAGCAACATCCGGGCAGCCATCCAAAACACAGCAGATCGCATTACCGGAACAGGAACCTACTGGAGATACGGCCGAGTCAACGCAGCCCGCTCCGTAAACTACTAATAAAAAAGAGAGGTGCTTTTGCACCTCTCTTTTTTACTGATATAAAATTTACTTGATCCATGGTCCTAATCATTCTTCACAATCAATGTAAAGAAGAGGGCCAGGGAAGTTGAAAAACTTAGTCCCCTTTTTCCTCCGTTTCTTCGCGAATCGGTTCAATTAAGATTTTTGTCCCATCGACAGCGACTACCCGCACCGGAGTTCCTTTTGAAATCCATTGGCCTCCGCTATCGGCACTATAAGGCTGATGATCGATCTCGATGGTCCCAGAAGGTCGCATATCAGTTAAGGTAACCCCTGTTTTACCCACCAATTGAAGATGCTTATCACTTACCGAACGATACCCTTCTTCCTTGGTAAGTGAATCTCGTAAAACGATTCTTTCCCACATATCCCGTTTCGGAAGTATCTTTAAAGATAAGAAACTAAGCAATAGACCGGTAATCCATCCTACAGCAACAATTAAACCAAAGGTTACGCTTCCTGTAGGTATCACAAGTCCAATCAACAACATTAATAAACCAAGCCCTGCAAGGGTACCATCTTGCAGCAATTTGCCATCTAGAATGATAAAGACAGCCCCAATAATCGCAAACACGATCATCCATATGCCACCGTTTTCACTTTGACCATAAAAGTACCAGGTAAGTAGAACTACGCCAATGAGTCCTGCAATCCCTCGGGCTTTTACTAAAAACTCACTGAAAAAAAACATCGCTCCAAAAAAGACCAGAAAAAATGCACCAATAATCGATTGTGACAGATCGAGCATTCTCCTGCCCCCTTCTACTTTCCTGTAATTTGTATAGAATCAGCTATCTTAATCCCAGTGATTTTCATAATGGTGTCGCAGTATGGGATAATTGCCCAACTTCAGCTCCTGCTCTCCAGTTCCTCCATCTTCAATAAAAAAGGCAATCTTTTTATATGAATCTCAGAGTATGTTAAAGGTTAACAACATCATAAATCTCCGTACTAATTATACCAAAATCAATGCCCGCTTAAATGTCCAAAATCGCCAAACGTACAAAAAAATGCTGCGTAATCTATACGCAGCAAATTAAGTATTTAAAGAGGTCTTGTGTTCATGCTTAGGGACGAAGATGTTTTTTGAAAAAATCAGTGATCGCATTGTAGCAACGAACCCGGTTCTCATATTTTAGTACATCGTGACCCTCATTCTCAAAGAGGAGATAATCCACTTCTTTCCCTAGCTCACGAAGTTTTTCTACGAGATCTCTAGACTCAGCCTCAACGACCCGTGGATCGTTTTTCCCTTGAATCACAAGCAGTGGACAAGAGAGCTGATCGATATAAGTACGAGGGGAACGCTCAATCAAAAAGTCACGGTCCTTCTCCGGATCTCCCAACGCCATTTTGAAATATGGCTTCCAGGTTGGAGGAATTCGATCCAAAAAGCTTAAAAGGTCAAACGGTCCAAACATATCCACCGCAGCTTTCCATAACTCTGGATGGCGTGCTGCAAGGGTAAGCGTCATATAACCGCCATAAGATCGACCCACTACTGCGGCACGAGAAGCGTCAATCCGTTCATCTTCCTTTAGCACCTTCATGGCATGCACATGATCCAACCGATCTTTTCCGCCCCAATCTCGATCTACCTGTTTTGTATAACGCAATCCATATCCCGTACTTCCTCGAACATTTGGGACAAAGACGGCAAAGCCATTTAGTGTCAAAAATTGAATCAATGGCATGGAGAACCATGCGAAATCAGGTCGCTCCTGACTTTGTGGGCCACCATGAATATAGTAAACCAGGGGACGAGGCCCAGTAAAACCTAGTTTTTCGTTAGGGAGGTATAGACGGGCGGAAATCCGCATCCCATCAAAAGAAGTGAAAGAGGCATCCTCTCCTGGAGAAAGCAAACTTGAATCTAATCCCAAGGTGCGCTCCCTTGTACGCTGAATTACTTTCCCATCATTTCTGGAAATCGTAAAAATTTGTAGCGGTGAGGTTGCGGAAGAAAAGGCAAGTGCATAGCGATCGCCCTTGGGATCATAGGAAATCGATTCCAACACTCCATCACGCAATTTCCCTTCTCCCACCACAACCTTTTCTAACTTCATCACCATCGCTTCTTCATCAAAGGTGGCTTCGTAAAACCAGGAGACACCGTCAATATTAAAACCGACCAGATATTGTTCCCCTGTCAAATGATCCAGGGAAACCATTTCTCCTACTCCTTGATGCACTTCTCCCGTAAGTGATACTGGCTTTACTTCTTCTGGATGTTCCAGATCAAGATACCCTAAGCCATAAGTATCCTCAAACAAGGAAGTAAGAAAGAGAAGTCCTTTTTTGGTAAATTGGGAACTATGAATCGCATTTAGCTCAACGGTCTCTTGCTCTTTTCGTTCTGAAAGTGGCTTACCGTATAGAAGCTTCCCTCCAGTAGGTCCTGCCCAAAGAGTGAGAACATTATCACCCATGGTATAACTGTCAATTAAAATGGCACGGCTATGATCAGGACTTACCCCATCTACCCAAGCTCCCCAGGGACTTGCATCCATCTTCGTTAAACTGTTTGTCTTTAAATTTCCTTGATATGCCTCATTCATCTGTTCCGTCCGTGATTGGGCAGAAAAGTAGACCAAATTCTCCTCTGGATCACTATGGGTTAGGGAAACCCGATAGGATGCAAAAAAATTATCAAATGCAGGTTCAGGGTAGCCTCCATCGATTGGAATCAGCATAGGCTGGTAGTTTTCATCCCCATCACGATCAATCATGACCAATATTTTCCCAAGCTCCGGAAAAACGCGGTAAGGCTCTCCCCCTAACAATTCCGGATTTTGTAAGGCAATCCCTGCTGGAAGTAAAGGCTCCGGAATACTTCCTTCTTCATCCATTACATACAAACTTAAATACCCACCCATATTGCTAAGAAAATAAATTCGATTCCCTACCCATTGGGGTCGCAAAAAAAGACGTGCAGAGAGGAGTGATTCAATACGCATCTCATTATTCTCTCCTTCATATTTTGTTGCTGAAACCGTGGGATTCTTGGGGCGTTAGCGTCCGTAATCCTGTTTCCGTTTTGGACAACGCCCGAATTTATGGTGCTGCCATACCCTTCCCATATCTATTCTATATCTTAAAGGACACCTTGTCTCATAAACCGGCCATCGATCTACTTCTTTTCCAACTGGAGTCGGAATTTATTACCACAATGCTTACAGATAAATGAATTATCAAACTTCCAACAAACAACGAGTCACTCCCAGAGTAATTCCCGTAGTATGGATCTTACCCAGTAAAAAATGGAGAAGGCTCTATTTATCATCCGAAAACATAGAACAATGTTGAGACCTTATCTAGCGTATACCATAAACCAAATTGTCCCGATTAGAAAAAAAAGCAATGAAATCAAGCCTAAAATCCTTGGTAAATATTTCAACCTTTTTTCACCCCGTTGTGATTCCTAGCTGTCTTCTCTAAAAGTGTTGGGTCATCTTCTTATCTCAATGAGACCAGGGTTACACCAGAGCCTCCTTCACCGTGACCCCCAATCCGAAAACTTTTAACGTTGGGATGGGTACGCAAAAAATTCTGTACACCCGTTCGTAAAGCACCTGTCCCTTTTCCGTGAATAAGAGAAACTTCCTGGTAACCTGCCAGTATTGCATCATCCAGATACTTATCAATTTCAGCAATCGCTTCTTCCACCAGTTTACCTCTTAAGTCCAGTTCCGGACGGACCGTTTTAGAAGCGAGCTTCACCGAGGTATGGGCAACCGTTGTTTTAGGAGAAGAAGAGTTGACTGAGCCAAGCCGTCTCAAATTTTTCCGATCTACTTTCATTCGGAGTACTCCAACCTGCACGAGGTACTCATGATCTCCAATTAATTCAATCACTTCACCTTTCTGGTTCACGGTTTCCACAAGCACTTCATCCCCTACACCAATGGGGCCTTTTACCTCTTGAGGTAAATCAGAAGATTTAGTAGGAGCTGATTCGGGAACTGCATCATCCAAACGTTTCTTCGCTTCAATCAACTGATGTTCCTTCAATGTGTCTGGCCGTTGTTTCGCCCACTCACGTAACTGACGCAATACTTCCTCTGCCTCTGTACGAGAGCGTGAAACAATGGAACGAGCCTCTTGACGAGCCTTTTCATATAGACGGGCTTTCTCCGCTTCCCAAGATGATAATTTCTGTTGCAACTCCCGATGTAAGGCCTCAGCTTCTCGCCGCAAAGCTTCGGCTTGCTTTCGTTCCTCTCGTATCGCTTTCTGATCAGAAGAGAGATCCCCGATCATCTTTTCCAAGCGATTATCCTCAGCAGAAAGTTGTGACTTAGCAGCCTGGATAATTCTACTGGAAAGACCGAGACGAGAAGCAATGGCAAAAGCATTACTACGGCCAGGTATCCCGATGAGGAGCTGATACGTAGGACGGAGGGATTTAACATCAAATTCTACGCTCGCATTGATCAATCCTTTCCGTGAATGTGCATACAATTTTAGATCACTATAGTGGGTCGTAGCCATCAGAAGACAACCTTGGTTGAGAATATGATCTAAAATAGCAATTGCCAAAGCAGTACCTTCCGTAGGATCCGTTCCAGCCCCGATCTCATCTAACAGCACCAGACTGTTCTTATCAATCCTCTCTAAAATCTGGATGATATGAGTCATATGACTTGAAAAAGTGCTTAAATTTTGCTCAATACTTTGCTCGTCTCCGATATCAGCAAAGATACCGCTAAATACAGGCAAAGTACTTCCTTCTTCAGCCGGAATGGGTAGTCCTGACTGACTCATTAAGGCGAGCAACCCTACTGTTTTGAGAGAAACTGTTTTTCCACCGGTATTGGGACCAGTAATCACAATCCCTTGGTAATTATTCCCTAACTCAACGTCAATCGGAACCACTTCCGCAGCTGGAATCAAGGGATGACGAGCTTGTTTTAAATGAATGATCCCATCATCATTGATTTGAGGGCATATGCCTTTCATCATCTTACCAAAACGAGCCTTGGCAATAATCAAGTCTAGTTCAGCTAAAAGCCTTAGATTTTCCTTCAGTGCTTCAGCATCATCTTTCACCTGAAGGGTAAGCTGTAGCAAAATACGCTCAATCTCTTTTTCTTCCGCTGACTCTAATTCTCTTAGTTTGTTATTCAGTGCCACTGCAATCTCAGGCTCTATAAATAGT
>CALJVA010000137.1 GCA_937975135.1 uncultured Thermoactinomycetaceae bacterium
TCGCTTAATCTTACTTGAGCAAATTTATCGTGCCTTTAAGATTAATTACGGGGAAACCTACCATAAATAATCATCAAAAAAAAGAGTTCACCAATGAAGGGAACTCTTTTTTTGTACTCATTTATATACAGGACGAACTTGTACCGTTTGTTCTCGATCTGGACCAATTGAAAAAATGGATAATGGAATTCCTGTCAATTGAGAAATTCGTTCCACATAATGCTGGGCATTTAAAGGAAGCTCATGAAAAGAACGAACCCCGCTAATATCCTCCTTCCACCCCGGTAGCTCTTCATAAACCGGCTCACATTCCCACAATACATCGAGTCGAGCCGGATAGTTAGTAATTATTTCTCCTCGATACTTGTAGGCAGTACATATTTTCACTTTTTCAAGGCCACTTAATACATCCAATAAGTTAAGAGATAAACCAGTAATTCCACTTACCCGACGAGCATGACGGACTACCACACTGTCAAACCAACCAACCCTTCGGGGCCGCCCTGTGGTTGTTCCATATTCACGACCAACCTCCCGGATTCTATCCCCTATTTCATCATTTATTTCTGTAGGAAATGGTCCATCACCCACCCGGGTAGTATAAGCTTTTGCAACACCAATTACTTCATGAATTTTTGTAGGTCCAACACCAGAACCGATACAAACGCCACCAGCTACAGGATTGGATGAGGTTACAAAAGGATAAGTGCCTTGATCTATATCAAGCATTACGCCCTGGGCTCCTTCAAACAACACCCTTTTACCTGAGTCAATCGCCTCATTCAACACATAGGAAGTATCTACTACATAGGGAGCGATTTGCTGGGCATATTCACAATAACGGTGATAAAGATCATCAAAGGAAAAACCTTCAATATCATAGACTCGCTCTAACAAACGGTTTTTTTCCTCTAAATTTTGTTTCAGTTTCTCGGCAAATATATCTTTATCTAGTAAATCGGCCACACGAATTCCTATTCGTGCCGCTTTATCCATGTAGCAGGGCCCAATCCCTTTCCCCGTTGTCCCAATCTTCTGCTTTCCTTTCCGCAGCTCATCTGCCATATCCAACTTGATATGATAAGGCATGATAACATGTGCACGATCCGATATATATAGGTTCGTGGTCGATATACCGTTGCTTTTTAGATAATCTAACTCCTGTACCATTGCTTCCGGATTGAGTACCATTCCATTTCCTAACACACAGATTTTATCCTCATAAAAAATTCCTGAGGGAACTAGATGCAGCTTATATTTCTTACCACCAAATACAATCGTATGACCGGCATTGTTCCCTCCCTGGTAACGAGCTACTACCTCAGCACTTTCTGCGAGAAAGTCAGTGATCTTACCTTTCCCTTCATCTCCCCATTGGGTACCAACTACGACAACGGTTGACATCGACTGCCCCCCCATAAGTGGTGTAATAATTGGCTATTGTTCCTGTTGGAAATGGGATGGTCACGACTTGGTTTGTAAACAAGAGGGCCCAGGACACGCCACACTACCCTTTCCCTCTGTTTCCCATTGACTCCGTCCATATCTTCCTTTATCCGAACATAGCTTAAGTCTATCCTAATACACGACTATATGTCAATAAATAAACGAATATTAGACATACAAAACACCTTTATTATTCGCTTTTTCTAAATCGATTTAGCTGATTCAACAATAAGAAGGTCTTAAGTTTTTATTAATCTTACCCAATCCTTAGCATATGAGTTAAAATTCCGGTTCATGATCATGCATTTCCAAGCTTACAAACTTACTGTAGTTTTTTAGAAAAAGAAGTTCCACCTTTCCTACAGGTCCATTTCGATGCTTACTAATAAGCACTTCCACGATATTTTTTTTCTCCGTCTCTTCATTGTAGTAATCTTCCCGATACAAGAAGGCCACAATGTCAGCATCCTGCTCCAATGATCCGGATTCCCGTAAGTCAGATAACATCGGTCGTTTGTCTTGACGCTGTTCTACTGCACGGGATAACTGTGAAAGAGCAATCACTGGCACATTAAGCTCTCGCGCTAACAGCTTCAATGAGCGCGATATTTCAGCAATTTCCTGTTGTCTACTCTCTCTTCCATTCCCTTCGATCAACTGCAAGTAATCGATCAATACAAGCTCAAGTCCATGCTCAGCTTGTAGACGACGTAACTTTGCCCGTATATCAAATACAGTAATCCCAGGAGTATCATCGATAAATATAGGTGCTTCAGCTAGAGCACTAATGGTCATTGTGAGTTTTTCCCAATCCTCTTCACTTAATTGACCAGTTCGAAATACACTGGCATCAATATTTCCTTCCGCTGATAACATTCGCTGTACCATCTGAGAAGCAGACATCTCTAGATTAAATATTGCAACAGGTTTTTCATAACGAAGAGCTACATTTTGCGCTAAATTAAGGGCAAAGGCAGTTTTCCCCATGCTAGGTCGGGCTGCCAAAATAATCAGGTCTGATTTTTGCAAACCGGATGTCATCCGGTCCAAGTCCGGATATCCGGTAGGAATCCCGGTCAATGTTCCCTTATTGTAATGCAATTTCTCAATCCGCTCAAAAGTTTCCATTAATGCATCGCGAATTGGAATAAATCCCTGACGCACACGTCGTTGGGAGATTTGTAAGATCTTCCGTTCAGCTTCATCAATAATACGGGACACTTCATCCCCGGCAGAATAACCAGATGTGGCAATTTGTGTAGCTGTACGGATCAAACGACGTAATATCGCTTTTTCCTCTACAATTTGGGCATAGTATGCCACATTGGCTGCTGTAGGAACACGATCAGCCAACTCAGTTAAATAGGAAACCCCGCCGACTTCCTCTAAGTAACGGTTCTTTTGCAGCTCAGAGGTAAGTGTAATCAGATCGACAGGTTCTCCTCGCCCACTTATCTCAAGCATTGTTTGGAACAGCCTTTGGTGCCCCTGGCGATAAAAGTCCTCTGGTTTTAACTGCTCGCTTACCGTAGCTAGTACGGATGGATCGATTAAGATCGCACCCAAGACGGCCTGCTCTGCCTCGTGATTATGGGGCGGTAACCGATCCGCAAACAGATCACTCATTGGACACCCTCCTTATGCCAGCTAATCAAAAGACGCCCCACCCTCGCAGAGCGTCTTTTGATTGGTTATTCCTCGACTACTTGTACAGCCAGTTCTGCTGTTATTTCTGGATGAAGCTTTATAGTCACTTGTGTTACCCCAAGAGAACGAATCGGCTCTTCCAACTGAATTTTTCGTCGATCCAAGTCAATACCATGCTTTTTGTTAAGTTCAGTAGCAATCTGTTTTGCTGTAACCGCTCCAAAGAGACGGCCACTCTCCCCTGCTTTTGCAGCAATCGTAAGAGTAATTTCCTTTAGTTTTTCTGCAAGTTGTTGAGCTTCTTTTCGCTCCTCCTCTTGCCGACGTTTTTGTCTCTTTCGCTGTTCCTCCCAGGTTTTTAAATTTCCTGGGGTTGCTTCTACTGCCAATTTGCGTGGTAGCAGATAATTCCGTGCATATCCTTCAGCTACCTCTTTTATTTCACCTTTTTTCCCTTTACCTTTTACATCTTTAAGAAAAATTACCTTCATTTTCAATGGCGAAAAACCCATGAATACTCATGGGAAATACGCCTCCGGCCTCCTTTAAATAAAAGATAATCTATCCTTACCTTAACGAGTTAAGGATTATTGTTTATCTGTTTTTGTAATGCATCTTTTACCATCTGAGCTGCCTCATGCAATGTTGTGTCCGTTAATTGTGCGGCAGCATGTGTCAGGTGGCCGCCTCCTCCCAGCTCTTCCATCACCACTTGTACATTAAGCTCTCCGCGGGAACGCGCACTAATTCCAATCCGGCCATCATCTCTCATCCCAATTACAAAGGAGGCTACAATTCCTTTCAAATCTAATAAATGATCTGCCGCCTGAGCGATGATCAATTGATCATAGATACTATCGGATTCTCCTACTGCCAGTGCAACTTTATCGTATATCACTTCTGCGTTTTTTACAATCTCCGCTCGTTTAACAAGTTGAGAAAAATCTACCTCCAACAGTGATTCCACCAACGCTAAATCCGCCCCTTGATTCCGCAAGAAAGCAGCAGCTTCAAAGGTTCGTGAACCAGCTCGAAGGGAAAATCTTTTAGTATCCACACAAATTCCCGTAAAAAGGGCTGTTGCCTCCAACGGGTCTAGGGAGAGCCGTTCCTTCTGATACTGTAAAAGTTCTGTTACCAGTTCACTGGTGGAAGAAGCGTAAGGCTCTAAATATACCAAGACCGGGTCGGGAATAAACTCTTCCCCTCGTCGATGGTGATCAATAACAACAACTCGATCACAACGATCAATCAGACGAGGCTCAATCACCATGGAAGGTTTATGTGTATCTACGATAATTAATAACGTGTTTTGTCCAGCCAAATGAAGTGCTTCTTCTGGAGTAATAAGTCTATCTCCCAAAGTTGGATGATTTGATATGGCAGTAACCAATCGTTCAATGGATGAATCGATTTTGTCAAGTACGACATACCCGTCTTTCTCACTGATTTGTACTGCTTTTAATATCCCAATAGCAGAGCCTAGTGCATCCATATCCGGGTTGATATGACCCATGATTAATACTCGATCGCTACTGGCAATTAAATTGGTCAAGGCATGTGAGATCACCCGAGCCCGAACGCGAGTTCTTCTTTCTACAGCATTGGTTTTACCACCAAAGAAAGTTACCCGTTCTCCATCATGAATCGCTGCCTGATCTCCTCCTCGAGCCAATGACATATTTAAGGCATTCAAAGCATTCTGCGTCTGTGCAGCAAGTGTTTTCATTGGATAAGCCAAGCCAATACTAAAGGTAACAGGAATCTTATTTTTATTCGTCAAATCCCGGATTTTGTCTAAAATATCAAATCGATTTTGAATGATCTTTTCCAAGGAATGGAGGCGCATGATGAGAAATACTTTATCCGATTCAAATCTCCGGAAGCTAATATCGTACTCTTGAGCCCAACGGGTAATGACCGCCATAATATCCGTTAATAATAGAACTTGTTGTTGATCATCTAACTCCTGCCCTGCTTCATCAAAGTTATCCAGATGGAGAAAACCAACCACCGGCTGTTCTTGTTCATATTTCTTTTCAAGCTTCGCCAACTGAGTTACATCGCGAAAGTAGAATAACCGTTCTTCTAAATGATGCGTCACTTCAAAGGTATGATCATCAATCTGAATCCGAAAAGGATGGCTTCCCTTTTGTTGTAGAAGCTGTGGAAACACTTCATCCAAACGAGCCCCTACTAAGCTTTCTTTATTTACCATTCTGTAGACAAAAGCATTATGCCATTCAATTTTCTGCTTTGTATCATAAAGAAGAATACCAACAGGCATCCGATCAACAGCGGCCCGGCTCGCTTTCTTAACCCGACCAGATAATGTACGAACATACTGTTTAAATTCACTCTGGTATTTTTTCTCGGCATGGTAAAGAGAAAAGGAGAAGAAGGCAAAGATAAGGAGCCCAACCACTCCATACTCCCAATGATAAATGGATAAAAGTGCGAGTAAAACCAAGATAAAAGCCATTGCGAACGTTATATGCAACCCATATCGGCGTCGCATCGTGAATTTTGACATAGTTTTACATCCTCCAGGTCTTACACTGTCATTCCTTAAAATGCGTAGACCTTAATCCAATCCAGAGAATCACAGAGGTATGATAATGAATAAGAATCTTTATAATATATAGCTATCCTATGCCAATTCGTCTGATAACAGATCTGAATTTACGATTTTCATACAACCTTAATCCTTTTTTCTTCTTTTCTGGATCAATTTTCGTATTTGAGTTCCCGTATCCAGTATACCCAAGAAATGGACAAACAGAGCAAAAGGAGGGAGGAGTAAAGAAATCAAAATAGTAAGTAACAGCCAAATACGGCCCTTCCCCGCGGTGTGAAGAAAAAAAGAGATAAAGGAAAATCCTTGTATTAAAAATAATTGCCACAGGAGAAGTTGTAAGCTAAGAATTGCAGCCCAATAAGATTGATCCGCTTCCGTAAAAAAAGAAATCAGGATAACAATAAAATAAAAAAAGAAAAAAGCCCGTGGAAGACGCCAATCTCGGAAAGGAGGTAGATATTTCCCGGGGAATTTCCACCTGATTAAAATTCGTCGACCTATCCACAAATTGATTAAGGATGTGATAAGAGAAAGATAGGCAATCATTGACGGAAGAAACACACCAATTGGTAGAGGAGCTCCTAGAAGTTGCTCATCTTCCATTCCATAGGACTCAAGCAATTGCTCTGTAGCAGCCCATTGTTCCTCCAACATCTCTTGAAAAAGATCAAGCAAGCCATACCATTGATTCGCGATGATCGTTAAAATCAATAATGAAGCAGCCCCTGAAAAGAGACCACTCATAAACACTTCTAACCCTGATGTATCTTTCCTTTGATACATCCACCCCATCGTAATTCCTGTAATCGCTGCAAAAATAATCATCGCTGCCAAAATTGGCCCACCAAACAGATATGAAATGCCTGCACAAATCAAAATAAAGAGAGGAAGAAGGCCACTGGAACGAAAATTGGCAGCAAACAACAAAAAGGGAAGAGGAAGAAACCAAAAGGTTATCAGTGGCATTAGGGGAATCCATAAAGAAAAAAGGAGTAGAATAAATAACCCATAGATAAATAAATTCTTGTGATCTTTCTTAGGTGGCTGGGTCAAATGAAGTTCACCTCTTTTTAAGATACTCTTCTAATGCAGATAAGTCACCGTACCAATCTTCCAATTGATGTCCCCCACGGCTATGATCCCGCAGCTTTTGGGTAACTGCTTGATCAATTTCCCGAAATGAAAGACCTACTCGACGAGCCAAGACATAAGTAGCAAGAATTAAACCGGAAAGACTTTCCGTAATCAGATGTTGATTTGCATGGTGCAAGCCTTTAAACAAATTGGCCACTTGGCTCAGAACCTCTGTTTTCAACCATTCAATTACTTTAACGCTCTTCGCGATTTGAACACTTCTTTCTGGCCGACTCATCATGAAGTAGCGCAACCATCCCATAAAAAATAATGAGAGGTTACCTTCCCTCCTTCTTTTAAGCTCCATGCAATCTATTAAGAAATGAGGGAATGAAAATCGCTTCCCCCAAAAACAATCCGGAAGTGTTGAAAGACTTAAGGTGGGATTATTAGGCAACGAAGCGTTTCTTGTACTGAAACTGTAGTGGCACAGAATTACCGCGAAAAGCACAGCAAGTCTCGGGTAAATTATGTTTCGTCCATACTCTTGCTTCTAGCAATAACAATAACTAAGAATACTGCTTATCGTTCCCTAACCTTCATTGTAACCTTCTTATAGAAATATCATCAAATCTTAATCCTGAATGGAGATTTCCACAAAGAGGTACTGTTTTCCTCCTTTTTTGGGATTACAGAAGGAAATTGCCTTATATCCCATCAGATAAAAAATAGATCAGTCTCTTTTCCTTGTAAAACTATGAAAAACAGGGGCAAAAAGCCCCTGTTTTCTCAATCCGTTGTATAAGGAAGCAGTGCCATCTGACGTGCACGCTTAATCGCCTTTGTCAACTGACGCTGGTATTTCGATGAAGTACCTGTTACACGTCTTGGTAAGATTTTGCCACGTTCACTGATGAATTTACGTAACAGGTCAACATCTTTGTAATCAATATAGTCAATCTTATTGACTGTAAAGTAGCATACTTTACGTCTTTTATGACCTCTTCGCCGCGCCATGTAATGCCCCCCTTTATCAAAGATTTCTATACATGATCAGAAGGGCAAATCGTCATCGGAAATATCGATCGGTTTTCCATCATCAGCAAAGGGATCTTCCATACCCCCACGGTTAAAGTCGTCCATTCCTATATTATCTTCTCTCTGCCGACCACCTGCTGGATCCAAAAACTGCACGTTATCGGCCACAACTTCCGTTCGATAAATTCTTCTTCCCTCACTGTTTTCATAGCTACTGACTTGCAGACGTCCCTCAACAGCTGCTTGTCTACCTTTTTTCAGGTAATTCGCAACCAACTCCGCTAATTGTCGCCATGCAACAATATCGATAAAATCGGCTTCTCGTTCTCCTTGCTGGTTGGTAAATCGCCGATTCACAGCAAGAGTAAAACGGACTACAGCTACACCGTTGGGAGTATACCTTAATTCAGGATCCCGTGCGAGCCGGCCAGTCAAAACAACTCGATTGATCATGGAAAACCCCTCCCATTGATCGCTTTCCGTACGATGCCCTTATTTTTTATCGTCCAAGTTAATCACCATATGCCGAATGATGTCACTTTCAATCTTAAGCACACGGTCCAACTCTTGATTTAATTCCGCTCCTGACTCATAGTTTACCACAGTATAAACGCCTTCCCGAAGATGATTAATCGGGTAAGCAAACCGGCGTTTCCCCATATCAGTCTCTTCAGTGACTTTTCCGCCGTTTTTTGTAATCACATCTTTAACTTTCTCTCGAATCGACTTTAAAGCGTCTTCATCAAGATCTGGTCGTGTGATGTACATCAACTCATATTTATGCATCTTTTCCACCTCCTTCTGGACTAAAACGGCCCTATCCCATGGACAGAGCAAGGAGAGTTTTGTCCTGTAAACTCACGATACTATATTATAGCTGGAAGATAGCAAAAAGGCAAGAATTACGTTTTCTGCTCTCTCTTTAGAAGTTTAGTAGATCACTAGGGGAAAATATATCCTCCTCGTCCTGGTGACCCACTCCATAACAGGTTACAGCTTAGACACTAAAACGGAAGTGCATAATATCCCCGTCATTCACTATATAATCTTTTCCTTCCAATCGAACAAGTCCCTGCTCTCGGGCAGTAGCCATCGATCCTGCACGAATTAAATCTTCATAACTTACTACTTCTGCACGAATAAAACCACGTTCAAAGTCGGAGTGAATGACTCCCGCTGCTTCTGGAGCTTTGCTCCCCTGCCGTACAGTCCAAGCACGTACCTCTTTTTCCCCAGCAGTAAAGTAGGTGATCAGTCCTAATAAACGATAAGCGGAACTAATTAACCGATCCAACCCAGATGCTGTAAGGCCCAACTCTTCAAGAAACTCTTGTCTTTGCTCCTCTTCTAACTCTGATATTTCTGCCTCCACCTGGGCACTGATGGTTACCACTTCTGCGCCTTCCGATGCAGCAATCTTCTTTACCGCTTGTACATAAGGATTACGATCGGGGTTGGACACATCCTCTTCACTTACATTAGCTGCATATAATACTTTTTTTGCAGTCAGCAAATTAAGGCTACGTACCAAGAGCCATTCTTCCTTACTAAGTGAAACCTGACGAGCAGGGATTCCTTCCGCCAGAGCTTCTTGTAGTTGGACAAGTACACTATGTTCCTCCATAGCTTTGGAATCTCCACTCTTTTTTTGTCGCGCTACACGGTCAAGGCGACGTTCGACTGATTCCAGGTCTGCCAATATCAACTCCAAATCAATCGTCTCGATATCACGAACAGGATCAATCTCTCCCGAAACATGAGTGATATTCTCATCCTTAAAGCATCGTACCACATGAATAATAGCATCCACTTCACGGATATGAGCTAAGAACTGATTGCCAAGTCCTTCTCCACGGCTTGCCCCCTTTACAAGACCAGCAATATCAACAAACTTAAAAGAAGTTGGAAGGATCCGTTGCGGCTTGATTATCTTTGCCAATTCATAAAGTCGCTGATCGGGAACATCCACAACACCTACGTTGGGATCAATCGTACAAAAGGGATAATTGGCTGATTCAGCTCCAGCTTGTGTAATTGCGTTAAAAAGAGTTGATTTTCCTACATTGGGTAGACCTACAATACCGGTTGCAAGCGCCAAAATGATCATCTCCTTATAAGCCAAAAGCGACATAAATAATAAAATCTCGATGTTCAATGAGCAAAGGAACATGAAGCTTTTATGATTAATACATTTTTTTCAGGTCTAGGAAGCTACAATCTATATATGTGAATGAATGAACATTCATAATCTCGGTATTTGACTCTCAGATTGATCCCTTTCATATGCATTTATAGAAAACATGATAAGAATTCATGCAGAAAAAAACACCTCCTACGAGGTGAAAACCTCTTTAAAGACTTTCTGGTGGTTTTTTTGGCTCTTTCTCTTGTTCCGCTGCAGAGATTAACACTTTCTTTAATCTTTTTTCAAAGCGGGACCGTGGCAGCAATACACTATGCCCACAACCTGTACACTTCATTCGAATATCCATTCCCATTCGAATCACTTTCCAAGCATTGGTTCCACATGGATGCGGCTTCTTCATTTCTACAATATCATGTAAGCCAAATGATTTTCGTTCGATTGTAACCACCTCGCCTTACAAGTATCAAGTCTTTTCTAACTTGCACTTGAAGCTTTCATCTTTCTGAGGGCATCAAGAATCTCCGCACTTAGCTTCTCTTGCCTTTGTCGGGCTCTTTCCCCGGAAGGGAGTGAAATTGGATTACCCACTTTAATTTGAATCTTAGCAGGACGTAAAAATATCTTACCTCGAGGCAGTGCTCGATCAGCTCCCAAAATCAATACAGGTATCACAGGGCAATCCATTTTTAAGGCCAGATAGGCGGCACCCTGCTTTATTTCTTCTAATTCTTGATAATCCCGTCGGCCTCCTTCAGGAAAAATACCCAAAACTTTTCCCTCTTGTAGAACGCTTAAGGCCTGGCGAATCGCTTTTAGATCCGCCTCTCCCCTTTTTACAGGGAAAGCATGCATACGATTTAAAAACCAACGTGTTAAGGGATGTTCGAAGGCTTCTTTTTTAGCCATAAAGTGTACATGATGCGGAATGACCGCACCAATATAAAAAGGATCCAAATAACTAACATGATTCCCAACCAAAATAAATGGGCCCTGGTGTGGAACATGCTTCAAGCCCTCAACCTTCACACGGTGGTAAATCAATAACCAAGTTCTCACCACCACTTTTAAAAAGGCATAAAGCATTGTTGTCCCTTCCTTCGTTTTACTCCCGAACATTTCATTTCCGTTGGCTCTATCTTACCGTATATGTACATCTTTTTAAACAATGAAATAATAAAATCAATGGACTAACGTGATTGGGAAAGGGGATACAGTAAAAAGATGACGAGGATATACAAACTTAAAATCCCATACAGAGGATACAATATACTCACTAAGTTAGAAAAACCTAATTGACTTAGTGGAACCAATAATAAAAAAATTACAATCCCGATGACAATCTGAGGGACTCGTAACCAGTCTGATATCCTGAACACAAGTCCGTATATATTACTGATGGCCGTTGTATAAATCGCTAACCATAATACGAGTGTAACAGAAATGGTTCCCAATGAGGAATAGTCGTTTAAAAGCGCAAACAAGGGTATATCATACTGAGGAATAAGATGTTTTACATGAAGTAAAGAGTAATTAAAGAGATAAGCAACCACTCCCAAACAAGTTGCACTTACTCCTCCAGCGATCCAAATCTCCGCTGCATGGCGAATTTGTCCGCCCATTACTGATAAAACCGCAATCAGAGAGATCATATTTAATGCGGCGTAGATAATTGCAGATGGCCAGACAGGGAGGGAAATAACTTCCTTCGTTATCCAAGTAAAATGATTACTATCTGATCGTAAAAATTGAATACAAACTGCTATCAAAATAACGACCATGATTGGGATTAGGAGTGCATTGATGGACATAAAACCACGTAAATCAAAAAGAAGAACTACTAATACAGCTAACGCTAATACAAGGGATCCCGTGATAAACGAACCACTCCACTGTTCAAATGTTGCTCCACTTCCCGCCAACATAACCAGTGTTCCTGTAAGTAGATAAAGTGCTACAAATCCATCCAGGTAGCGAGCCATTTTTACTCCCATAACATGATGAAAAAGCTCCAAATAATTACGGGTATTGTATGTCCAGCTAACATGAAGCACGATCACACTTACGATAAATATAAGGGACATCGACAAAATGATTGCTATACCACTGTTAGCACCATAAGAGCCAAAAAACTCCCAGATCTCTCTTCCAGAAGCAAAGCCCGCTCCAATCGTTGACCCTACGATCGTCATCCCCATTTTGGTTGCATTCCCTACATTATACCTCATCACCGGGACCCCCCTTATTCAACTTCGAACTCGTGTAACGGTAATATAAAATGATTGATTCAGGTTGTCCCTACATGTATATTTCAATTTTTCTATCCGTATACTGATAAGGATTAGAACTCATTGGGGTGAATAGAATGCGTGAACCGCTCTCTCCACTTCCTGACTCTTCTGTAACCTCTTTTCCGTTTCGTATTTCTTATACTGATCCCCTCGCCACCGTAGAGTGTACTGAATCTCTAACCCAAGCCTTGAGGCTGCGTCAGCCAGGGTCTACCCTTGCTTGCATCTGCATTGGCACTGACCGTTCAACAGGAGACTCCCTGGGTCCTTTGGTCGGTTCGAAATTAGAAGAATATGCTCCTCCCCATCTTCGCATCTATGGTACATTGGACGAGCCTGTACACGCTGTTAATCTGCAGGATACACTCAATCAAGTAGAAAAAGAATTAAAAAACTCACATGTGATTGCGGTAGACGCTTGCTTAGGACAAGTGAAAAGTGTTGGAGCCATTCAAATTGGACTTGGCCCCCTAAGGCCAGGAGCTGGGGTAAATAAAAAATTGCCCGCTGTAGGGAATGTCCATATTACCGGAATTGTTAATGTTGCGGGCTTTATGGAGTATTTTGTTTTACAAAATACACGATTGAACACAGTGATGAAAATGGCAGATATCATCGCCCGCTCCATTGCTCAATCGGCTCGCCTGCTTTAACTGAATAACATAGAATCACATCTTTTTATATGATAAGTAACGATTGCGGGCTAACTTTTATGGTCAATGGAGTTTCTCCAATAATTTCTCCATCTGCATGAACAATCATCGGTTTCTCTGAAGTCACATGAATTTCTTTTCCTCTTTTCATCGTAACTGCACTATACCGGATATGGGATCCTCGAAAAACAGATGGGAAAAGAGCTAATAACTTTCCACGGGAAATTCCGTGAACAACACAAATATCTAGCTGACCGTCATCCCACCGAGCATCAGGACAAATCTTCATCCCACCACCATAATTGGGTATATTGGTAATCGCAATTAACCAGACCCCTTTGTATGTATTTGTTTTCCCATCTATACTTACACTTACCTGTTGAGGCTGAAAATGACGTAGTACATGACTGAAACCCCAAATATAAGATAGCTTTCCCAAGTGAGCTTTCCACTTTGAATGGTTAACAGCTTGTGCAACTTGACCATCAAAGCCGATCCCTAAAGATCCGATCATGCGTTGACCATTGATCTCCGCCGTGTCAATGAAATAGGGACGATGAAGAAAGATTCTCTTCAATGCTTTAAGTGGATCAATAGGGATTCCCTCTGCTCTTGCAAAATCATTTCCCGAGCCGCTGGGTATATATCCAAAAGGAACACTCTTATCCATCAATCCATTCACAACTTCATGGGCAGTTCCGTCTCCACCCACGGCAACAATTGCCCGCAGTCCCGGTTGGGAAACCAGACCACTTGCTAATTCCATCGCATGCCCTTTTCGTTCCGTGAAATTAACGGAATAAGCAACACCCTTTCTTTTTAATTCCGCTTCAATTCGTGGCCAAATGCGCTTCCCTCTCCCATTTCCCGATACCGGATTTACGATAAATGCGTACATCTATTTCCCACCTTAGAAAATAAGTAGGCTTATTCAAGATTATTACCGAGCATACTTGCGAATATAATTGATCCTTGGTAGTTTTCGTTTTTTGCGTCCTTTTTTTAACCCTTTCGTCAAACCAATTGCAATGTAATTACTTGATTCTTTCTGATCAAGTGACATGGGGGTCTAGAGACGAATCCGGGATAGACCCCCGATCTTCCGGTCTTTTCTAAAGTTATCGAAGCAGCACGAAATCGCCTTCATTTTTATCCTACGATTTGCAAAGTGATGACATGTTTAAAAGGATATGTAGCCTACTCACTTTCAGGATTTACTTAAATCATCACTCTCCAAAAGCTTGAACAATCTCCTGAATCGCTAATAAGAATTGATCCACTTCTTCCCTTTGATTAAAATAGCCGGGACTGACACGAACTGTTCCTTGTTCTGCTGTCCCTAAACTTTGATGAGCCATATAAGCACAATGATATCCTGCTCGAACAGCGATATTATATTCTTGATCCAAAATGATCGCCACTTCTTGAGGATCTAATCCATTAATATTGAATGATAGGAGAGGTAGGGTAACTTTTTGGGGTCCATACAAGGTAATCCCCTCGATCTTAAGCAGTCCCTCCTTAATCGCTTTGGTTAATGCGATTTCACGTTCGTAAATTGATTCTATACCTTTAGTTTGAATAAATCGTATACCTTCTAACAATCCTGCTATTCCCGGTGTATTGGGAGTCCCACTCTCATAACCCCAAGGTCGTTGGACAGGCTGCTCCAAAGATTCAGATTGACTTCCCGTTCCTCCTTGAAGTATAGGAGTAAGCTCCAATTCCGGCCGGACATATAGTCCTCCCGTCCCCTGCGGCCCCATTAGCCCTTTATGACCAGGAAAAGCAAGAAGGTCTATATTAAGCTGCTCAACATCAATTGGAATGACGCCTGCCGTTTGTGCAGCATCCACAAGATAAGGAATCCCATGCTTCTTGGCGAGTGCACCAATCTCCTCCACTGGTGTTATTGCCCCCGTAACATTGGAACCGTGTATAGTAACAATCAACTTGGTCTCGGGAAGAATTGCTTGTGATACTTTATGAGGACAAGTATTCCCTTCAGGAGAAGGTTCGATATAGGTAACCTTAATATTCTGTTTCCTTTTCAACTCTTCTAGTGGACGGACTACAGCATGATGCTCCCAACTTGTTGTAATCACATGATCCCCTGGTTCGAGCAACCCTTTTATTGCCTGATTGATTGCTTCTGTAGCATTGGCAAAGAAAAAAATATTGTTCGGGTCCCTAACCTGAAACAATTGGGCCAGTTGTCGTCTGGCTTCAAATATCGTTTTTTCAGCTTCAATCGCAAGTTGATGAGTCCCTCGACCAGGATTAGCTCCGTAAAGATCTATACTTAATTTCATTGCTTCTGAAACTTCTTTTGGCTTTGGCCAAGTTGAGGCAGCATTATCAAAATAGATCACATGACTTTCCAGCTTTTCTTCACTAATTTAAGATTCCTCCCTTTCAAGTAGCTCTTAACTCCTTTTTATCTGAAGTAGTAACTTTAATCGACAATCCGATCTTTATGAAGGATTTCAATCAGTCGCTCTAGTTCCCGTTGAGAATAGTATTCAATTTCTATTCTCCCTTTTCTTCGGCCATTTCGAATCCTAACGGGTGTACTAAATGCCTCCTGTAACATTTCTTCATATTGCTTGATTTGCGGGTCTACTGCTGGCTGTGCCTTCTTCTTCTTTTTGTTTCCTTCTTGATTAATTTGCTGAATCCACTCTTCTAATTGTCGTACGCTCGCTTTCGACTTTTTTACCTTTTCGCTTAATCTTAGTTGGAGTTCTTCGTCCTTCACTCCAAGCAGCGCTCTGGCATGTCCCATGGATAATGTTCCACGTGAAACATCCTCTTGGATCGCCGGAGGCAATTGCAATAAACGTAGAAAATTAGTCACATGGGGGCGGCTTTTTCCAACACGCTGGGCCAATTCTTCTTGTGTCAACGAAAAGTGACTCATCAACTTTTGATATGCACTAGCTATTTCCATGGGGTTTAAATCTTCTCGTTGTAAGTTTTCAATCAGTGCAATCTCCATCATCTGTTCATCGGTAAAACTGCGGATTACTACAGGAACAGTAGTTAACCCTAAGAGCTGAGCCGCCCGATAACGACGCTCCCCCGCTACAATTTCATATCCCCGAATACTCTCACGTACAACAAGTGGTTGGACAATCCCATGCTCTCTAATTGAATCTGCTAACTCCTGCAGCGTCTCATGATCAAACTGCTTCCTCGGTTGATAGGGATTTGGTCGTAAATCTTTTAACTCTACTTCTTGGACAGGTTCATCCTTCTGAACATCGACGGAAGAAAAAACGGCTCCCAGACCCCGACCTAATCCTTTACCCGCCATAGCGAATCACTTCCTTTGCTAAATCAAGATAACATTCTGCTCCTTTCGAGCGTCTATCATAAGTTATAATCGGCTTCCCATGGCTTGGTGCTTCACTTAAACGAACATTTCGGGGAATTACTGTCTCATACACTTTATGCTGAAAATACTTTTTCACTTCTTCCATTACCTCGTTTGATAAATTGGTTCGACTGTCAAACATGGTCAAAAGAACTCCCTCAATCTCCAGTTGTTTGTTTAAATGTTTCTGCACAATCCGGATAGTATTAAGGAGCTGACCTAGCCCTTCCAGAGCATAAAATTCACATTGGATCGGAATTAATACAGATTGTGCAGCTGTAAGTGAATTAAGAGTTAGTAACCCTAGAGATGGAGGACAGTCAATTAACAAATAATCATATTTATCACGGATAGGAGCCAGTGCTCGCTTCAAACGATGCTCACGGGAAATAATCTGTACCAACTCGATCTCTGCACCTGCTAATTGAATCGTTGCAGGGATTACATGAAGACCCTCTATAGAGGTTTGCATAATTACTTCTTCAACCGGCATCTCATTGATTAAAACATCATAAATACATCGCTTTACATCTGCCTTATTGATTCCCAACCCACTACTTGTATTTCCTTGCGGATCAATATCAACAACTAATACTTTCTTTCCCTGGTCCGCTAAACTTGCTCCAAGATTGATTGACGTTGTTGTTTTTCCAACACCGCCTTTCTGATTGGCAATGGCAATCACTTTTCCCATCTTATATCCCACCTTTTTAACACTTAAGAGCCATAAGAGAAAGCCTATTTTCTTTGCTTTAATCTAATTATACGAGATCTGTTATTAAAATAGGATACAATCTATAAGGAATACGAATAATAAGTTCATAATAATCGGGGTATTCTTGTTCATCGGCATCAACCTCCATCCCTGTTTTTTTCACCATATCCACAGATTTGCGAATGGTATTTACCGCTATACGAACATCACGAGAGATCGCTTTCCGTTTTGGCTTAACTCTCTTTTGTTTAGACAATAACTTTTTTACACGATCCTCTGTTTGCTTCACGTTATACCCCTTGTCTATAATCTCATGCAACAGATTTACCTGCATTTTGTTCTCCGGTAAGGAAAGTAACGCCCGCGCATGTCGCTCTGTAATTTTCCTGCCTAATAAGGCTTCCTGAACCTCTTCAGCTAAATGGAGCAACCTTAGCTTATTCGCGATTGTTGATTGTCCTTTTCCTAAACGTTGAGCCAAACTCTCTTGAGTTAAGCCATGAATCTCAATAAGCTTCTTATAGGCAACCGCTTCCTCGATTGGAGATAATCCCTCACGCTGAAGATTTTCAATTAATGATACTGAAGCAGCTTGTGTATCGCTCATGATTCGAACAATAGCAGGGATTTTCTCCAGTCCCATCTTTTTCACCGCTCGAAGTCGTCTTTCACCAGCGATTAACTCATACCTTTCATTCTTTTTTCGGACTACAATCGGTTGAATGATTCCGTGAGTCTGGATCGTCTGACATAATTCATCAATTCGTTCATCATCAAAGACTGTGCGTGGTTGATACGGGCTAGCATCGATGGCTTCAACAGGAAGATGCTTCACTTCGTCACGACGTTCTCTTTCTACCATACCAAATAGACGTGTAAAAGGCTCTCTCATATATTTCGGCAAAAATCAACAGCATTTTCTTTTCATGTATCTGCTGATTTTGCCACGCCTCCCTTCAAATATTATGTATTCACTTGTTTCAGTTTCAGGCGATTTGTGTAATCAGACTTTTAGTGAATCATAATTTGATGATAAAATCATTCATAAACAACCCGCTGAAATCATCAATCCCATTGAAAGAGTTTGCCCTGGTTAATTTCTAAGCGATGGAAAATCCGGAGCTGAGGATAAAAACAAAAGCGTAGACAAAACAAGTGTTATTCTTTAGAGGAAACTAGAAAAATACTGAGCTGCGATTCGCCTAAAAGTATAGGAAAGACTGGGGTGTATTGAGCAGAGAAAATATTAATCAAAGTGTTTATATAGCTTTTTTATTATCACTTCCTATAGGATAGGTCCAATTAATTTAATCGTTTCTTTCTAAGTAATTCGCTATTTTCACTCAACCCCCTTCTGTATTTGTCTCTTAACAATGTTCCACGTGAAACAATCGCAATAAGGTTAGCAAAATCCCCACATTGCAGCATCGGAAAAAGACAGACATCAAATAAACTTCCCGATTAAGTGGAGTGATGATTCAATCTAAAAAATTCATAAGTTCATTATTATCTTCAGAATAAAAAGGAAAGAGAGATTCTTCTTCTATTCATTATTTTTATTTTATATTTCTCAGCGTTAAATTTTTCTTTGATCCCTCGAAACAAGGAACTTTTTCTGATATATTTAATGTACGAGCAAAAGCTCAACAAGTTTCATCAAGTAAAACTGGTAGAAAAAATACATTCGGTTTATAAGTAATCTTTCATTTTTAAAACAATTTTTAAGTACTCTTTTTCCAATCATCCAATAGTTATTGCCTTCATCCAGTTTGCTTGATAGAATCAGAAGGAGAACTTACTTTGTACGATTACAGGGGGAGGAAAAATGAGCACACCGGTTTACATAGGAAATGACCAAGGCTATTACGGAACAAAAGTCGTTTGCCGTAGCAAGGATCGGTTTTACAAGTTATTTATCCGTAACATGGTGGTTCCGAACCGTGTTGGTGAAATCACCTACAACAACGATCCCCACAATATTATGTACCGTGAAAAAGAAGGAGACCGGGAATGGTTCTGTGGAAAACTAGCTATTGAACAATCCGCTGATGATGAAGTATTCGATTCCCATGAACGTCGTCTTTTTAGCCCAACCTGGTTTCGTGAAGAAGAATATATGATCATGTTCCGCGTAAGTACGGGACTGATGCTCCAAGGAAGCAAGGAACCAATTGTTTCCGTCGCTTTACCTACCGATAGTTACATTGACTATAAAGAAGAATTAAAACGTAAATTAATCGGCAAACATGTATTTGAAGTAAAACAAGGTAATCTACCTTATCGCAAGATTGAGTTTGAAATTAAGCGAGAAAATCTATATGTGATCAGTCAGCCCATGGCTACACTGTTCCATATTGCCCTAGACCGTGATGGTCAACTTTTGAATGAAGACCTATTTATTCAAAAAGTTAGCATCAATGATCTCGGCTTCGGAACTTCCGATATTGAGACTTTACACGGGGAAACCATTATTAAACGACAAAGCTTCTCTTCACGTCATGCGATGCTTAATGTCTATACCCTGCTCTCCAATCGACTAACCGAATTTACCAAAAAAATCGATCCGGAGAAAATCGGTAAAGACTTCCCCATTTGGAGCTTAAACCGTATCATCCGATCTGGAGAAGTAAGCTTTAAAGGAAAAATCCATGACGTCTCTGAAATAGTACAGAAATGCATCCAAGAAGTTGGTACTGCACTTGTAGAAGAGGTCTGGCAACGACTCAACTTCGCAGATGACATTACCTATATTATCTTAACAGGCGGCTCCTCTATTCCATTTAAACCCTTCTACCGGGAGCGATTTGGCGATAAACTGATCTTTGCCGAAGATTATGGCATTGATGCCCAATTTGCTAATGCCTTTGGGCTTTGTAAGTTTACACAATCCAAATCCAAAGCTCTTGCTCTTCGGGATCAGCGAGAAGCAGCCGCTTCGATCCAAGAAGAATTTACAGTTCCTAAAACAGCAGAAGAGAGTAATAGACGAAAAAAATAAATGATAGACACTTAGATGATGTAGGGTTGTGAGGAATTTGTGGT
>CALJVA010000138.1 GCA_937975135.1 uncultured Thermoactinomycetaceae bacterium
CAAGCTCAACCGCACAAAGGGATCGGAAAAATCCAGGCAAGTTGCATTCCGAAGATCTATTTCGATCACGATCTAAGTGGGAAGGGTTATATGACACAGCGGATGAACAGGCCGATCGCTCGCACTTGGAGGGTGTTGATGGTTTTCATGCTGGTGTTAACACCTATGCCTTTTCTTTTTGTAGGCGCTTTCGCTTTAGAAGCGGCAGAACATGTAGATCCTGCTCCAGACACTCCGGAAATCAAGGGTACGCACATTGTAAACCTGAAGGTCGAATATCGGACAAACCCGATCAGCATTGACACGACTCCGAGATTCAACTGGAATATGATCTCGGATATTCGCGGCCAGAAACAGACGGCTTACCAGTTGTTGGTTGCGTCCAGTCCGGAAAAGTTGACAACTGAAGAGACTGACGGCTGGAACAGCGGAATCGTGAACTCCGGTTCATCGGTCGCCATCGAATATGCAGGTCCGAAACACAAACCCACCACCCGATACTATTGGACAGTGAAAGTATGGGACAGAGACGGTTTTGAACTTCCGATGCCGGAAGCCCAATGGTTTGAGACCGGCGTGATGAGTACAGATGGTGTCGCCGGATTGGATGGGGCCAAACTGCAATCCGGCACTTACCATTTCGTTTCCAATTTAGAAGAATCATCCTCAAACGACGCAAACTGAGCTGAATCAAATGGCTATCAAGCTGAACAAGATATGGGCTTTCGTTCCAGGGAGAAGGTCATCAACCATGCACCTAGAATATGGAAAAAACCTTTGCCGATCCAAATTGGGTTCAATACGAGCAACTGGATCTCGTCGAGAACCTTCACATTGATAATGGGACCGCTTTGGCACGTATGATTTTCGATGGAAAGTAATACACTTCGTTAACCGGAAGTAACCGGACGGATGTTCGTGCATTCGTCTGGTTACTCTTCTTGCGTTTTGCATGCGCTTTTGCACTTTGCATGTTCAGTGCAACCGCTGGAGGTGACGTCCATGAAACATTCCGGGATATGGTGTTGGCTTGGTTGTGTGCTCATTTTATTTTTTGTAAGCGCTTGTTCTGCAGGAACGGGATCCAAGGAGTATCGCATCATCTATTCTCTGGAAAGTGGTCAGCCAGTGCATGAGCTTCCTTCCGAATCTAGGAAATATACGATCGGCGTCGTTCCCAAAGTGAAGGAAATTATGTATTTTCTGGTTGCGCAAGAAGGCGCCTTTGAAGCAGCGCAAGATTTTGATGTGAACGTCATTTATGAAGGTCCCCCCATCGCAGATGTGTACAAACAGATCAAAGTGATCCGGGATTTGATGGAGCAGGGGGTCGATGCACTGGCTGTTTCCGCTAACGACTCGGAGAAGTTGTTGCCGGTGCTGCAGGAAGCCCGACAACGGGGAATCAAGGTCATCACTTGGGATGCGGATACGTTGCCCGAAGGCAGAGAATTTTTCGTCAACATGGTGGATCCCGAAGTGCTGGGCCGGCATCTTTTAGACACGTTGGCTTGGCATATGGGGGAAGAAGGGAATTATGCCATATTAACCAGCACCCTCTCCGCCCCGAATCAGAACGAATGGATCAGATGGATCCATGTCCAGCAGGAGGAGTATTACCCGCAGTTGAATCTGTTGACCATTGTCGAAACCGATGATGATCCGCAAAAAGCCTATGAAGCAGCCAAGCAACTGGTACAGGATTATCCCGGACTGCAAGGGATCATCGGCGTTGCTTCCGTAGCGCCACCGGCGGCAGCACAAGCTGTGAAAGAGGCAAATCTTGCAGGGGAGATCAAAGTAGTCGGTCTGTCCACTCCCAGTCTAATGATGGACTATCTGTTGGATGGTTCTGCGCAGATGGCGACATTGTGGAGTCCGAAAAAACTAGGTTATTTAACGGTTGCCCTCGCCATCCAGCTGTTGGATGGGCAGATGCCTTACGATGGACAAGAGATCAGGAATGCAGGCAGCATCAGGGTGAAGGGGGATACGGTGATTATGGGTGAACCGCTAGATTTTACGGCAGAGAACGTGATCCAATATGATTTTTAAATGGTTTGGCAAGATTCTTTCATGGAAATACAAGCTGAGTTCAAAGCTGATCATTTTTTATTGTTTGCTAACCGTGATCCCGACTTCACTCTTGGGTGCCATTTCATATATGCAGTATACTCGGTCCATCGTGGAACAGATCGGCGAATATATGCCTCGTCACTTGTCTCTCGCAAATGCAAACATCGAGAAACATATGGAGGATTTTCTGGAACTTCCTTCCTTGTTGTTCAATTCAGACCGCGTTATGTCTATTTTGCGCCAGGAAGCGTATCAAAGCCGTTCGGCGCTCAACCAGGATCGCTATGTCGTCAATAGTTACTTGACTAGGACATATCTGGATGGCGGAAATTCCGATATCATTGGCGTTTTCCTGTTTTCTAAGAACCGATTGTTCTATAGTTCGCGCTTAGAATTTTCCAATCTGGACAACAGCGACGCCGTTTTGCCCTATGGTCAGGACCTGGAACTCCGCGGAGAGGCTCGGATTTTGTTGCCGGATGAATTTCCGCTCGTGTTCAAGGATAGTCCACCCTATTTGCTCATCATGAAACAGATTCTAGACGCCGACAATCGCAAAAGTCTGGGCACAATGTTGATTGCGGTTCAATTGACATTCATCGATCGGATTTTGAACGAGTTTGAGCAAAACGAAAAGGCAGATCTCTGGCTGATGAACGGAGCAGGACAGATCATCTATCACACCGACGAAGAAAAGATCGGAACGATAGACCGGGAATTGCCAAATTATCCGCTGCGTAACGGGAGTTTCCGCAAAGGCAGGGGGAAAGACGAACTGATCATCAGCCTCAGTGAATCTGGTATCTCGGACTGGATCCTTGCGCACAGCATCCCGTTAAGGATTCTGACGGAAAAAACCGATTGGGTCCGCAATGTCATCATCATGATTTACATAGGTATTGTGCTCATTACGTCGCTGTTGGCTGTTTCTTTCGTCTTGAAATTTACAAAACCGATCGTTCAAATGTCGCGTTTGATGCGCCAGGTGGAATCGGGCAGATTCAATGTTGACCTAAACATTCAATCCCGGGATGAGATCGGCATGTTGGCCCGAAGTTTCAATTCGATGGTGAAAACGATTCGCGAACTGATCCAGAAAAATTTCGAAATCAAATTGAGACAGAAAGAAGCGGAACTGTATGCGCTTCAATCGCAGATCAATCCTCATTTTCTATACAACACGCTGGAAACGATCAGTATGGCAGTGGAAGAAGGGAAATCCGATACGGTCGTTGAGATGGTGACGCTCCTCGGCAGAATGCTGCGTTTCTCCGTCGGCAATCGATCCCGGTGTGTATTGATCAAGGACGAAGTGCAGCATATGCGGGATTACCTGACGATCCAGAAGATCCGTTTCACAAGCCGATTAATGTTTAACATCAACTTGAAAACGAATATTGACTCATACTACACTCCCAAATTCATCTTGCAGCCGATTGTGGAAAACGCTGTGAAATATGGTTTGAATACGAGAAAAAGTCTGAACATCTACGTCAGCATCGGGCGCGAACTCGGTGCCCGCTCCGGAACGGAAGAAATCGTCTTCCGCATCCGCGATAACGGACCGGGCATTACAGAGGAAAAATTGGAACAGCTGGAACGTTCATTACGCACGGAGGCCCAGGTGGCCCGTGATTCCGAGTTTGGACTGAGCAACGTAAACGCAAGAATCAAACTGTTGCTGGGGTCGGAATACGGATTGCAGCTGCATAGTGTATATGGCCAAGGCACGGAGGTCATCATCCGTATCCCGGTTCTAACTGAACCGAAATGACTGAACGTGGTGGAAAAATGATTGAATGGCGGAGAAATGGTTGAACACGGTGGATAAGAAGGGGGCTGGACTTGTATGGAGAGATATAAGGCGTTGATCGTGGATGATGAAGTTATGATCCGCAATGGCATTGCGCGGATCATAGCCTCATGCGGAGAGGAATGGGAAGTTGCGGGCGCGATGGCAGATGGTCAGGAAGCACTGGAGTATATTCATGAACATCAAGGAGATATCGACCTTTTGATTACGGACGTGAGAATGCCGGTGATGGATGGACTGACCTTGATCCAAGAGGCGAAAAAAAATTACGACTTCGATTCGCTGATCATTAGTGGATATGATGACTTCCAATATGTCAAAACCGCGATGCGTGAGGGAGCGGTTGACTATCTGCTGAAGCCTATCGATCGTCGTCAGCTCCGTGAGCGTCTGGCTGAGATCCGGCGCAAGATTGAAGAAAAGCGCAACATGAAGAGACGCTGGCAGCAGCTCGAAAAGCAATCGGAGCAGCTTCAGTATTCCCGGCAAATTCAGCTGCTCAGTTACGTAACATCGGCAGGGCTGGATATCACTCGCCTGGGTTACTGGGTGGAGGAGTTCCCCCGCGGTTGCCAGGTGCTTCTCTATATCAGCCTCGATGCTCTGCCGGTGAAAGCTAGAGCATTCAACACCCGCGATTGGGCGGCATTCGATTATGTTTTGGAGAATATTATCGGGGAATTGATGGAGAAAGCAGCTGCAAAATTTGCAGGTAGAAGCTGGTGTTGGCGTGGTGAGCAAACGGACCACTGGGCGATGGTGCAATTGCCCAGCCCCGAAGACGAGGAAGCGCTCATGATCATGGTACAAGAAGCAGCGGGCGAGATTAGACAAGCGATCGGCCAGTATACACCGTTTACAGTCTCGATCGCGGCGAGCGATCCGTTCTCCGACCTGTATATGTTGCCCGATGCCGCAGGGCAGGCCAAATCGCTCATCCACTATCGGCTGATCTATGGTGGCAATCAGTTTTTCGTCTCCCGGGTTTCCTGCGAGGCATCGCATAATATCAACATATTGACCCATGCCGAGATGACCAAGATGGGACAACGCATTTGCGAAGAGATTGAGAAGGCCAGAGAAAATGCAGCTAAAGAGCGGGTCAAAGAGCTGTTCAGCCGGTTGGGACAGCAAACATCCCCCTTACAAATACAGAGATGGGTGCAGTATATTTATTTGAATGTGCAGATGGCGGGCAACGATCGTGAATTGGACGAAGAACAGCTGGAAGAAGGACTACGGGCCATCAAGCGGGCACCGAATCTGCAAGCGATGGAACAGATGATCAAGCAGGCGGTCATACAACGCATAAAACGAATTGATGCATACCGAAAGTCAGAAAGCATGGGCCCGATCGAACAAGCGAAAGACTGGATCGCCGATCACCTGCATGAGGAAATATCGATCAAACAAATCGCCGATCATGTGTTTATGAGCCCCTCTTATTTCTGCAGATATTTCAAGATGCAGACGGGTGAGACCATTCTAGAATACATTACGCGCAAACGTATGGAACGGGCTAAAAGACTGCTGGCTGACCCGGAGCTGAAAGTGCAGGAAGTCAGTGAACTGGTGGGGTATCTGGATGTCAAATATTTCAGCCGTTTATTCAAACAATGGACCAGCAAGACGCCAACCGAATATCGTAAGTCTGTCCTGCAAAAATCCAAATCATAATCGAAAGTCTAAATCATATTCCTCAATTGAGAGATCGTGATCTAAAATCAAGTCATAATCTAAAAATTAAATCTGGATCACCGGCGGAACTATCCGCCGTTTTATTTTCAGCAGAAAGTTACGATCGTCATACTTTTGGCATAACCGTCTCCTTATGAAAAGGTGAAATCCCTTTTACATTAATGATCAG
Source organism: uncultured Thermoactinomycetaceae bacterium (assembly GCA_937975135.1). Classification (GTDB taxonomy): domain Bacteria; phylum Bacillota; class Bacilli; order Thermoactinomycetales; family CALJVA01; genus CALJVA01. The sequence continues at coordinate 5,757 of CALJVA010000138.1, forward strand.
AGCAGGAAATTAGTAAGGGGATCCGTTGATCGGTTGGACTCAAGCAAGGGAGTGCATCCAAAGCATGAGCGAATACATTTTGGAGCTAAACGGGATCACGAAGAGGTTCTCAGGAGTGAAGGCACTCGATCATGTTTATTTCAAGCTGAAAGCCGGTGAAATCCATGCTTTGATGGGTGAGAATGGAGCAGGAAAATCGACCTTTATCAAGATCATCACCGGTGTGCACGAAGCTGATGAAGGTGAAATTCTGCTGGATGGTCAGCCTGTCAATTTCAAAAATCCAAATGAGGCCAAACGAGCCGGTATTGCCGCTATTTATCAGCACGTAACTTGTTATCCGGATCTGAGCGTGACGGAAAATATTTTCATGGGACATGAGCGCATCGCTAAAGGCAGCAAACGGATCCTGTGGAAGGAGATGCACGAGGAAGCGCAACGTTTGCTGGAGGAACTCGGTGCCAGCTTTAGCCCAAAAACGCAGATGGGGGCGCTCAGCGTAGCCGAACAACAGATTGTCGAAATTGCGAAAGCGCTGTCTATGGATGCCCGGATCATCATCATGGACGAACCTACCGCTGCACTCTCTTCCCGCGAGAGCGAGGAATTGTATCGAATTACAGAACAATTGAGGGATCGGGGCGCGGCGATCATTTTCATCTCCCACCGGTTCGAGGATATGTACCGACTAGCAAGCAAGGTGACCGTGTTCAGGGACTCCAAATATATCGGAACGTGGAAAACCGATGAAATCTCAAAATCCGAATTGATCGTTGCTATGGTAGGCCGCGAGATCACACAACTTTTTCCGAAAAAGGATGTCGCGATCGGCGAAGAGCTGTTGCGGGTGGAGGGGCTCGGCAGAACGGGTTACTTTGCCGATGTATCGTTTACCATACATCGCGGGGAGATCGTCGGCTTGACGGGACTTGTCGGTTCCGGGAGAACAGAAGTGTGTGAAACCCTGTTCGGCATCCAAACGCCGGATCAAGGCCAAATCTGGCTGAAAGGGCGCAAGACCCGAATCAAGAGTCCGGCGCAAGCGATGCGGAAAGGGATTGCCTACCTGCCGGAAGACAGGCAAAAACAAGGATTGGTGCTGGATTGGTCGATCAGTGATAACATCACGCTCCCATCACTGTGGCAAATCTCGCGAAAAGGCTGGACGCACAAGAAAAAGGAAAGAGAGGTTGCCAAGGAACTGGCCGAAAGATTGGGGGTCAAGGCGCGCACAATTTTTGACCTTGTGAGTTCTCTCTCCGGCGGTAATCAGCAGAAAGTCGTGTTTGCCAAGCTGCTCGCGATGGATATCGATGTGCTGATCCTTGATGAACCGACCAAAGGCGTCGACGTTGGCGCCAAATCAGCCATCTATGAGATCATCAGTGAATTGGCTGCGCAAGGCCTCGGAATTCTTATGGTCTCATCAGAAATGCCCGAAGTGATCGGGATGTGCGACAAAGTGCTGGTCATGAGGGAGGGGCGTATCACCGCCAGTCTGGACCGCTCCGAATTGAGTCAGGAAAACATTCTGGCTGCAGCCATGGCGGATTGATCAGAAGGGATGCGACATTCATGGGCTGCGACACTCATGAACAGATCGAAGAGGTGGTACAAAAATGGATTCTTATGATACGGGGAAAACGGCGGTCGCAGCGGCGGGTTCTACGGCAGTGAAACGCAAGGTCGCATGGAGTTCCTATGCCGCCCGCTTCCGCGAACTGGGTCTACTTTTCTTTATAGTTTTGTTATGCATGATCATCCAGTTGCGCAATCCGAGTTTTCTCACCTGGGACAATATCCAGGATCTTGTGAACAATACGGCTATCTTAAGCATCCTCTCCGTCGGGATGATGATGGTTATCATCACAAGGGGTATCGACTTGTCGGTTGGTGCGATCCTGGCTTTGTCCGGGATGATCAGCGCAATGACTGTCAGTGAATATCCCGGTACGCCTCCGATGTTGGCATTGTTGCTGGGGGCCGTTATCGGCATCGTGTGCGGGTCCATTATCGGTTTTCTTGTTTCCAAGATGGATCTCCTTCCGATCATTGCGACGCTGGGGATGATGAACGTCTATCGGGGTCTGACGTATCTGATCAGCGACGGAAGCTGGGTCAGCGCACATCAGATGTCTGAAGCTTTCAAGAAACTGGGGACGGGCACGTGGCTTGGCATCAGCTATCTGGTCTGGTTTGCCGTTTTGGTCTATGTGATCGCTTATTATTTCATCACGCATACGCGCACTGGAAGACAGATTTATGCGGTTGGCAGCAATCCTGAAGCTGCACGCATCAGCGGCATCCAAATGAATCGGATCTTGTGGCTCGTCTATGCCATCATGGGCGGCTTGTCGGGAATGGCCGGGGTGTTGTGGGTGGCGAAATTCGCTTCCGCCCAGGGGGATACGGCGACCGGCTATGAGCTTTCCGTCATCGCCGCTTGTGTGGTCGGGGGCGTGAGTATCGCCGGCGGCGTCGGCAAACTGTCAGGTGTGTTGCTGGGAGCTATTTTGCTCGGCATCATCAACAACGCATTGCCGCTGATCAATGTTTCTCCATTTTGGCAAATGGGCATACAGGGAGCGATCATACTCGCTGCTGTGTTGATCAATGCCGTGATCAAGCGGGGCGTTGACCGCACTCACCTGATGAGGAGGAACATTTGACATGAATTCGAGAACGATCGAGCAAAAGATGGATTTCTCTTGGCGGCGATTCTTCCTGCAATGGGAGTGGATGCTGCTAGCGGTTTTCATTGCCGTCAATATAATCAATGCCAACCTGTCCGACTATTATTTGGATTTCACCAATTTGCGCGATGCCATGATGAGTTTCCTCGATAAAGCGTTTATCGTGTTGCCAATGGTGCTCGTCATGATCATGGGGGATATTGATATATCGGTTGGCTCGACCGTGGCGCTGTCGGCGGTCGTCATGGCCGATCTCTACAATAAGGGTGTGCCGATGGTTCCGGCAATGTTGATTTGCTTGCTCACAGGGACGATCTGCGGCTGGTTGAACGGATGGCTGATCGTCCGCTTCAAGGAACTGTCATCGGTCATCGTTACACTGTCCACCATGATCATTTACCGCGGTATCGCCTATATCCTGCTGGAGGATCAAGCAGCTGGCGGATTCCCGTCCTGGTTCAGCAACCTCGGCTGGGGATATATCGGTTCTGTTCCGATTATCGTCGTGGTATTCGTTGTATTCGCGGTTATTTTCAGTCTGCTTTTGCACAAGTCTGTGCTTGGCAGATGGATTTACGCAATCGGCAACAATAGCACATCCAGCCGATATTCAGGCGTGCAAGTCGACCGCATCAAAATTCTCGTCTTTACCCTAACGGGATTTATGGCTGCGGTAGCCGCCCTGTTCCTGACCGCCCGCATGGGCAGCACGAGGCCGAACATCGCCATGGGCTATGAACTGGAGGTAATCGCCATGGTCGTCCTCGGAGGCATCAGTACTTCGGGTGGGAAAGGCAGGATGATCGGCGCGATCATTGCCGTGTTCCTGATCGGTTATCTCCGCTATGGATTAGGACTGATTAATGTCCAGGCACAGGCGCTATTGATCATCATCGGTTTGCTGCTAATTCTGGCCGTCATGCTACCGAAGCTGAAACCGGGAAACCGGAAGCAGGCTTGAATAACGCTGGAATTGCGCTTGAAGCGATTGAACAGCGCTTGAATAGCGATATAGATTAATGTGTTCACCACGTGTTCACCACGATTTTGTTAAGCAGTGCCTGAACTTGTTACTTTGACAATACGGCTTTCTTAGCTACAATACGGCTTTTTTAGCCGTTTTGTATAAAAACCCAAACTTTAAACTCCAAATGAATACCCATCTCTTTTTTAACCATGATCTTAACGGGAGGGACCTGAAATGAAGGGTAAAAAAATGCGGTTCAGTATTGTCATCTTGTTGTTGGTGTCGCTGCTCGTAGCGTGCAGCAGCGGAGGAAGCGGAGGTGACGCTGACTCATCGCCATCCGGTGGTACCAGCACCTCAAATGCAAACAATGCGGAAGAAACGGGAGGTGAGACATCGGAAACGGGCAACTCGGACAGCGGTGGAGAAGCGGGACGCTTTGCTATCATCTTCAAAAATACTGGGAATCCGTATGGTGAGAAGATGATGGAAGGATATAAAACCGCTGTTGAAGAACTGGGGCATACAGCCATCTTGAGAGCACCGGATCAACCGACGGCAGAAGCGCAAATCCAGATCATCGAAGAATTAATTTCGCAGAAGGTTGACGTGATTGCATTGTCAGCAAACGATCCGGATGCATTGCAGCCTGCTCTCCAGAAGGCGATGAATGCGGGCATCAAGGTGCTTTCACTCGATTCGGCCGTAAATGGTTCCAGCCGACACGTGCATGTGAATCAGGCTGATCCCGAACTCATCGGCCGGACATTGATCGAAGGAATTTCTGAGATGATCGGCGGTGAGGGCGAGATCGCGATCTTGAGCGCAACGTCGCAAGCGACGAACCAGAACACCTGGATCGAGGTGATGAAGCGCGTGCTGGAGGAACCCGAATTCAGCAACATTGAACTCGTCAAGATCGCATACGGTGATGATCTGCGCGACAAGAGCACATCCGAGACGGAAGCTTTGCTCAGAACGTATCCGAATCTGAAAGGAATCATCGCGCCGACTACTGTAGGGATTGCTGCAGCGGCTAAAGTTCTGTCCGACAAAGGGCTGAAGGGACAGGTGCATCTCACAGGTCTCGGACTGCCGAGTGAGATGGCGGAATATATCGAGAGCGGGGTTTGCCAATGGATGTATCTGTGGAACCCGATTGACGTCGGATATCTCGCCGGTTACGCGGCTGATGCGCTCTACAAGGGCACCATCACCGGTACTGTAGGTGACAAGTTCGAAGCGGGAAGACTCGGTGAGAAAGAAGTGATCGCCGATGGTGACGATGCGACACAAATTATGTTGGGCCCGCCGTTCCGCTTCGACCAGGACAACATCGTAGAATGGAAAGACGTATATTAATCTTACGATGATTGATATTGATCATAGAATTTGATCATGTGATTTGTTAGATGTGAACACATGATGGTATCTGGTGATGGCCGTTGGCCGAATCGATTGAATCAATAAGGTGCCGATCTGTGGCCGGTCACTTTAAAGGCCGGCTATCTCGTCTGAGGAATTGATCAGATAAAATTTTTCAGATAAATGCTATCGGTTAAATGTTATCAATAAAATGTTAACAATTAAATGTTATCAGTTAAGTTAAATGCAATCAAATGAACTGATCGTATGATGATCAATGATGTGTAGTGACCGTCACAGTAAACGTACTGCGGCGGTCATTTGTTTTTATAATTGGACAATCATCTATTGACGACAGATTAATATTTTGTGGGATATTGAAGATATTGTCGTCGTCAGACGAATTCTAGTGTCATCTCAAATCTCTTTATTCCGTAGAGATTTACACTCCTTCAATAAACTCTCTCTACAACATCCAAGAATTCCTGCATTCTCTCGATTTTCT